>NZ_JADWYS010000001.1:2899568-3219044 GCF_015831345.1 Caenimonas aquaedulcis
CGAAGGCGTTCGCCCGGATGATCCTGAACGGCCAGTTCGAAGAAGCGCTTGCCGTCGCGCGCCAGCAGGTGGAGAACGGCGCGCAGGTCATCGACATCAACATGGACGAGGCCATGCTGGACAGCAAGGCCTCCATGGAGCGCTTCCTGAAACTCATCGCCAGCGAGCCCGACATCGCCCGCGTGCCGATCATGGTCGACTCGTCCAAGTGGGAGGTCATCGAAGCCGGCCTGCGCTGCATCCAGGGCAAGGGCATCGTCAACTCGATCTCCATGAAGGAAGGCGTCGAGGCTTTCAAGCACCAGGCCAAGCTGGTGAAGCGCTACGGCGCGGCCGCGGTCGTGATGGCCTTCGACGAAAAAGGCCAGGCCGACACCTACGAGCGCAAGATCGAAATCTGCGAGCGCGCCTATCGCGTGCTGGTGGACGAAGTGGACTTCCCGCCCGAGGACATCATCTTCGACCCGAACATCTTCGCGATCGCCACGGGCATCGAGGAGCACAACAACTACGCGGTCGACTTCATCAACGCCACCCGCTGGATCAAGCAGAACCTGCCGGGCGCCAAAGTGTCGGGCGGCGTGTCCAACGTGAGCTTCTCCTTCCGCGGCAACGACCCGGTGCGCGAGGCGATCCACACGGTGTTCCTGTACCACGCGATCCAGGCCGGCATGGACATGGGCATCGTGAACGCGGGCATGGTCGGCGTCTACGACGAACTCGACCCGGAATTGCGCGAGCGCGTCGAAGACGTCGTGCGCAATCGCCGGCCCGATGCGGGCGAGCGGCTCGTCGAGATCGCGGAGTCCGCCAAAGGCGCGGCGAAGGACGAAACGAAGAAGAACGAGTGGCGGGCCGGCACCGTGGAGCAGCGCCTGTCCCATGCGCTCGTCTCCGGCATCACCGACTTCATCGTTCCCGACACGGAGGAGGCGTACCGAAACGTGCTCGCCAGGGGCGGGCGGCCGCTGCACGTGATCGAAGGCCCGCTGATGGACGGCATGAACATCGTGGGCGACCTGTTCGGCCAGGGCAAGATGTTCCTGCCGCAGGTGGTGAAGTCCGCGCGCGTGATGAAGCAGGCGGTCGCGCATCTCATCCCCTACATCGAGGAAGAAAAGAAGCAGCAGGCGGCCGCCGGCGAAGACGTGAAGGCCAAGGGCAAGATCATCATCGCGACCGTCAAGGGCGATGTGCACGACATCGGCAAGAACATCGTGACGGTGGTCCTGCAGTGCAACAACTTCGAAGTCGTCAACATGGGCGTGATGGTGCCGTGCCACGAGATCCTGGCGCGCGCCAAGGTCGAGGGCGCGGATATCGTGGGCCTGTCGGGCCTGATCACGCCCTCGCTGGAAGAGATGCAGTATGTCGCGAGCGAGATGCAGAAGGACGACCACTTCCGCATCCGCAAGATCCCGTTGCTGATCGGGGGCGCCACCACCAGCCGCGTCCACACGGCGGTGAAGATCGCGCCGCACTACGAGGGGCCCGTCGTGTACGTGCCCGACGCTTCGCGCAGCGTGAGCGTGGCGCAGGGGCTGCTGTCGGACCAGGCGGCGAAGTACATCGCCGAAGTGAACGCCGATTACGACAAGGTGCGCGAGCAGCACGCCAACAAGAAGCAGGTGCCGCTGTGGCCGCTCGCGAAGGCGCGCGCGAACAAGACGCCCATCGACTGGGCGGGCTATGTGCCACCGAAGCCGAAATTCATCGGCCGCCGCGTGTTCAGGAATTTCGACCTCGCGGAGCTCGCCAGGTACATCGACTGGGGCCCGTTCTTCCAGACCTGGGATCTCGCGGGCCCCTTTCCGGCCATCCTCAAGGACGACGTGGTGGGCACGGAGGCGCAGCGCGTCTTCTCCGACGGCAAGCGCATGCTGCAGCGCCTCATCGAAGGCCGCTGGCTGACTGCGAACGGCGTGATGGGCCTGTGGCCCGCCCAATCGGTGAACGACGACGACATCGCGCTCTATGCGGACGAATCGCGCAGCGAGGCGCTGATGACCTGGTACGGCCTGCGCCAGCAAACCGAAAAGCAGGCGGTCGAGGGCGTGATGCGCCCGAGCCGTTGCCTCGCCGACTTCGTCGCGCCGAGGGGTGTGGCGAACGACTATGTCGGCATGTTCGCGGTCACGGCGGGCATCGGCAGCGAAAAGAAGGAGAAGTACTTCCTCGATGATCTCGACGACTACTCCGCCATCATGCTCAAGGCGATTGCCGACAGGCTGGCCGAAGCGTTCGCCGAAGCCCTGCACGAGCGCGTGCGGCGCGACCTGTGGGGCTACGCGGCGCAAGAGTCGCTGGGCGCCGACGACCTGATCGCCGAAAAATACCAGGGCATCCGGCCCGCGCCCGGCTATCCGGCCTGCCCGGACCACAGTGTCAAGGCCGACATGTTCCGCGTGCTGCAGGCCGACGAGGTCGGCATGACGCTCACCGAAAGCATGGCGATGATGCCCGCGGCCAGTGTGAGCGGCTTCTACCTCAGTCATCCCGCGAGCACGTATTTCAACGTCGGCAAGATCGGCGAGGACCAGCTGCAGGACCAGGCGCGCCGGCGCGGCGCCGACGTGGCGCAGCTCCAGCGCCTCCTCGCGCCGAACCTGTGACACACCTCTTACGTCTGCCGTGTCCACCCGCCAAGCTCGGCAGTCGTTAGAGCTGCATCCACATTCCTGAAAGTGTCCATGTCACGTCCCCTCCTGATCGCCGCCTTGCTGGCATGCACCTGCACCGCCTTCGCCCAATCGCCCGAGCATTCGAGCCCCTCCGCCGACAATGCCCGGCACGCCGCAGCGCTCAGGGCCTGCGGCGACTGCGGAACCGTGCAAGGCGTTCACCAGGAAAAGCGCAAGGGCTCCGGCGGAGCGGTCGGAGTCGTGGGCGGCGCCGTCGTGGGCGGCCTTCTCGGCAACCAGATTGGCGGCGGCACCGGCAAGACGCTCGCGACCGTCGGCGGCGCGGTGGCGGGCGGTTATGCGGGCAACGAGGTCCAGAAACACGTGACCAGCAAGAACGTCTGGGTCACCAAGGTGCGGATGAAGGACGGCAGCATCCACAGCTTCGAGCAGGAAGCCAAGCCATCGTGGGCCGCCGGTAGCGTCGTCCGGGTCGAAGGCCACACGCTTCGCAAGCTTTGAAGCGCGCGGCGGCCGATGAGCCGTCGGCACCCTCCTACGAGGCGCGGCGCGCGCCGCTGATACGCGGCGCCGCCGGCTACCCCTAGGCTGGCGGGATCGTGAATTTCTCTGCCGGCATTCCCGCCTCCTTTCGCAACGCCCTGAGCCCCGCGAAGCCCCTGTTGCGCGCGGCGAAGCTGTGGAGCGACGTGAACGGTGCACGCATGAGCGCCTCGGTCTCGTTCTACGGCATCCTCAGCCTCGCGCCGCTCCTGATCTTCCTCGTGGGCATGCTGGGCTGGTGGATCGACAAGGACACCTTGTCGAACGGGCTTGTCGCGCAAGTGAGCACCATCGTCGGCGAGCGCGGAGGCGCGCTGATCGGCCAGGCCCTGGCGAGCGCCAAGAGCCCGGGCGAAGGCATCGTGGCGTCGGTCGTGGGCTTCGTCGTGCTGCTGGTCGGCGCGACAGGCGTGTTCGGCGAGCTGCAATCCGCCTTCGAGCGCATCTGGCAGGGCGGCACCGAACCCAAGGAGCCCCCCAAGTGGTGGCATACCGCTTCGCTGCGCTTGCGCGGCGTGGCCTACGTCCTCGCCTTCGGCTTCCTGCTGCTCGTCTCGCTCGTCGTCTCCACGATGCTCAACATGGTGGGCGGCTGGGCGGGCCAGCACACGGCGCTGGAGCAACTGGTGCGCGTGCTCAACGAGGTGGCGGCCTTCGGCGTGTGCGCCGCCTTGTTCTTCGGGCTGATGCGCATGAGCTCGGGCCGCAAACCCCACACCCGTTGCCTGATGTTCGGCGCGGTCGTCGGCGCCACGCTCTTCACCGCGGGGCGCCAGGTGCTCGCCATGTACCTGTCGAGCGCCGCCGTGGTCTCCGCCTATGGCGCGGCGGGCTCGCTCGTCGTGCTGCTGATGTGGATCTTCTTTTCATCGGCGATCCTGCTGTACGCCGCCGGATGTGCGAAGGCCGTGGACGAAGCACGCAAGGAGCAGCGCGAGAAGACGGCTGCGGCCACGGGCGCAAGAGCGCATCACGCGCGGGGTGCCGCGAGTGCCTTTCGCTGAGCCAGGTACAGCGCCAGCACTGAGACGACGCTCGCCATCAGCAGCACCCACAGCCCGATCCCGTAGCCGGACTCGGCGCTCCATAGCACACCTAGGAGCAGCGGCGCTGCCGCTCGGGCCAGCGCCGTGGGCAGCCCCAGCGCGCCATTGAGCGAGGCGACGTGGTCGCGATTCACGTACTGCGCGATGGCCGTGCCCTTCACGATGGTCATCATGCCGTTGCCCAAGCCGTAGAGGACGACGAAGAGCACCGCCGCCCAGGGATGACCCGCGCCCGCGATCAGCGCGCCGAGGCCGAGCGGGATCAGCGTGGGGATCAGGCGGTTGGCGAGGTGGAGGTCGAAATGGTGCTCGAAGAAAAACAGCAGCAGCCGCCCGGCCACCTGGATGATGCCGATGCTCGCGGGGATCGCGATGACCCAGGCTTCGGCGAGCCCGGTGCCCCGCAGCAGGGAGATCATGTGCGGCGGCAACGCGGCCGTGACGCCCATCATGCCGATGACGAACACGCCGATCAGCAGGAAGGGCGCGGTGCGCAGGTAGGCGGTGTGGGACTTCCCTGCCGCTTCGCCTGCGGCAACCTTCGCGGGCGGCGCGCCGCGCAGCAGCACGGCGTGCAGCGGTGCGCACACCAGCAGCTGGATCGCGGCGAGCACCCATAGCGCGTGGCGCCATCCGAGCGAGGCGATCAGCCAGGCCGACAGCGGGATGAAGACCGTGCTGGCCAGGCCGCCGAGAAAGGTGAGCGTGATGATGGCGCGGCGGAAGTCATGCGGAAACCGGCGCGTCACCACGGCGAAGACCGGGCTGTACAGCGTTCCCGCCAAACCGGCACCAAGTGCGATCCACACGGCGTAGTAAGCCGCCACGCCGTGGATGAAACTGTGGAGCAGCAGGCCCGTGGCGACGAGCAGCGAGCCGCCCGTCATCACCGCGCGTTCATGGCCCTGGTCGATCCAGCGGCCCACCGGATAGGCGAGCACGCCTTCCGCCAGCAGCGCGAGGCTGAAGGCCAGCGACGACTGCGCGCGTGTCAGACCCAATTCGCGCTCGACGGGCTCGAGCAGCAGGGAGAACGTGTAGAAGACGCTTCCCCAGGTGATCAGCTGCGCCAGCGAAAGCCAGCCCACCAGGCGCCTGTCGTGCCTCGAAGTTTCCATCATCGGATTGTCCTCTGACGCGCGCCCCGCTCTGCCCACCCAGGACTAGCCCGTAGGGCTGAAGTTTCGGGCGGATTTGCAACATAACATGGGAACTAATAGTTCCATCCGGCCACTACAAGGCCCGGATCATTGAATCAGGAAACCCCATGTCAGATACCACGGCTCCGCACGGCACTCTTCTCTTCTCGAAACCTCTGGTCAATCCCTATGGGTTGGTGGACGTCGGCGTATACGCCCAGCCGAGCATTGGAGACATCGATGGGGATGGCGACCCTGATGCAATCATTGCCGAGGCGTCAGGGCGGTCGCTGGTGCAGATCAACACGGGGAGCGCGACGACCCCGATCTTTGCCGCGCCCTTGCTCGATCCCTACGGCCTGACCTTCGTCAGTTATTACACCCGGCCCAGCCTTGCGGACATCGACGGGGATGGCGATTTGGACTTGTTCATGGGCGACGCTTACGGAGACATTCAACTGTTTCTCAACGGCGGCAGCGCGGCCCATATGGTGCTCGCATCGCCCGTGGCCAACCCTTACGGCTTGGTTGGAGTAGGAGCTTCTTACGCGCATCCCAGCTTTGTTGATATCGACGCTGATGGGGATCTGGATGTCTTCGTTGGCGAGTCTCTCGGCAATACCGTGTGTTTCATGAACACAGGCAACGCCACTCACCCGGCGTTTGCGGCACCCGTGGCGAATCCATTCGGCCTGACGAACGTCGGCGCTTCGGCTTGCCCCACTTTCGCGGATATCGATCAGGACGGTGATCAGGATGCCTTTGTCGGCGACCGCATGGGCGACATACGGGTGTACGTCAACTCCGGTAGCGCCACAGCGCCAGTGTTCGAAGGACCCCAATTTAACCTTTATGGTTTGGGCGACGTCGGCGACTACGCCACTCCCACCTTTGCAGACTTGGACAATGACGGCGATTTGGATCTCTTCATCGGCAACGCGGACGGAGACACGTGGCTCTTTCTCAACAACGGCAGCTTTATTGCACCCGTCACCTCCAGCACCCCCGATGGGACCTACGGTGCGGGCAGCGTCATCACGCTGAGCGTTACTTTCTCCGAGAGTGTCACGGTAGATGCGACGGGAGGCGTTCCAACCTTGGCTCTGGAGACTGGGCCCGTCGACCGCGTCGCGACATACACCGGAGGCTCGGGAACGTCTACGCTGACCTTTGCATACACGGTGCAGCCCGGCGATATTTCGGCGGATCTAGACATCGCAAGCACCCACGCTCTCGTGCTGAACGGCGCCAGGATTCGCGATGACGCCGGCAACGATGCCATTCTTGCGTTGGCATCCCCGGGCGAAGCCGGATCGCTCGCGGCCAATGCAGCGCTGGCGATCTACGCGGACAACACCGCCCCTACTGCCACACTGGATACCGTTACTGTCAAGAACACCGGCTCTTCGGTGACGGTGCAAAGCACAGAACCCGGTACGGCTTACCTCGTCAAGACCTCGGTGGCGGTGACTGACGTCTCCAGCATTACCAAGGCTGCTAACGCGAGCTGGAACCAGGTCGCAGTCCCTGCTGCGAACGCCGACGTCAAGTTGAGCACCGCAGGACTTGGCGAAGGAAACTACAAGCTCTTCACGGCGGATGCCTCAGGCAATCTGTCCGTTGCCTCGAGCGGCACCGTCACAATCGACAACACGGCTCCCACCGCGGGCCTTGCCGACGCGACGCTCCCCGCCAACGGTATCGCGGCGGCGCAAAGTTCGGAGGCGGGCACCGCCTATTTGGTGAACACGTCGGTTGCCGTGTCCGGGTTGGCGAGCATCTTGGGATCCGGCGACGCCAACTGGAACAAGGTCAGCATCGCAGCAGCCAACGTGAGCACCGCGCTGGCCACCACGGGCCTTGCCAGCGGTATGTACAGGCTCTACGCCACCGACATGGCCGGCAACTTGTCAGCCGCCTCGAGCGGCACCGTCACCGTGGACGCGGCGGCACCGGCCGGCGCATCGGTTACTTCCGCCTCGGCCGACGGCACATACCGCGCGGGCAGCGTCATCACGCTGAACGTGAGCTTCTCGGAGGCCGTCTTCGTCGACTCGGCAGGTGGGACGCCCGTGTTGCGCTTGGAGACCGGCAGCAGCGACCGGCTCGCCACGTACTCCGGGGGCTCGGGGACCCGCACTCTCAGCTTCAGTTACACAGTGCACGCCGGCGACACCGCAGCCGACCTCGACTACAGCAGCACGGCCGCATTGACACTCGGCGGCTCCATCCTTCGCGACGCAGCCGGCAACAACGCAGTGCGCACGCTGGCCGCGCCGGGCTCGGTGGGATCGTTGGCGGCGCACAGCGCCCTGGTGATCGATGGCATCAACGACGTGCTGGTGGGCACCAACGGCGCCGACAAGCTTGACGGCGGAGTCGGGGCGGACACCATGACCGGAGGCGATGGCGACGACCGCTATTACGTGGACAACGCAGGTGACGTCGTCGTGGAGTCCGTGGCTCTGCCGGAGGGAGGCATCGACACTGTGTATACGATGCTGCCCGCATACACGCTCGGCGCCAATGTCGAGCGCGGCTACATCCAGGCTACTGCCGCGGCCAACCTCAGCGGGAATTCGCTGAACAACATCTTCACCGCAGGTTCGGGACCCAACGTGATCGATGGGGCGGGTGGGACCGACCAAGTGACGTATGCGTCTGCGTCGTCGGGCGTGACAGTCAACCTGAGCGTGGCTGGTGCGCAAAGCACCGGCGGCTCGGGCCTCGACACGCTGGTCTCCATCGAGAACCTGACGGGCAGCGCCTGGGCAGACGCGCTGACTGGCAACGCGGGCGCCAACCAGTTGGTCGGTGGCGCAGGGGCGGACACGCTGGCGGGTTTGGGAGGCAATGACGGCCTGACCGGGGGCGCGGGCGCCGATGTCTTCGTGTTCGACAGCGCCGGCGGCAGCGATGTGATCAGGGACTTCTCGGCGGCGCAAGGCGACAAGATTCGCCTCGCCTCGCACATCAACGGTTCGGGAATCGTCGATGGCGCGACCGCACTGGCCCATCTCAGCGATGTGGGAGGCAACGCGGTGCTGGATCTTGGCAGTGGATGCAAGATCACCCTGACAGGCATCTCGAGCGGCAGCTTGAGCGCGGCGGACTTCCTCTTCGTGTGAGGACGCCGCGCACGGCAAGCGGCAGACCTTGAAAGCAACCCGATCAGAAGGCCTGGCCCCGTGGCTGCGCGAAACCGGCGTTTCGCTGGCTTTCTCCACTTATCGCGCGAACCGTCTCATCTTTCTCGGGCGAGGGGAGCAGGACCAACTCAGGATTCATGAACGCCGGTTCGATCGCCCCATGGGCCTCTGCGTGGATGATTCGACGGCGGGCCACTGCCCTGGATGGCGGGCCGCTACCAGATCTGGCGCTTCGACAACCTGCTGGCGGAAGACCGGACGCACGAAGGCGGCGATCGCCTCTATGTGCCTGCGGCGAGCTTCACCACCGGCGACGTCAATGCGCACGAAGTCGCCGTGCAAGCCGACGGCCGGCCGCTGTTCGTCAATACCGCGTTCAGCTGCCTGGCCACGCTTGGGACGGGAAGCAGTTTTGTGCCGACGTGGCGACCGCCGTTCATCACCCGGCTCGCTGCCGACGACCGCTGTCATCTGAATGGCATGGCGCTCGTCGATGGCGTGGCCACCTGGGCCACGGCATGCGGCTCCAACGACCGGCCCGCCGGCTGGCGCGAGCAGCGCACTGGCGGCGGCGTGCTGCTGCATATCCCCTCCAACCGGATCGCCGCCAGGGGGCTGTCCATGCCGCACTCGCCGCGTTGGCACCAGGGCAAGCTGTGGCTGCTCAACTCCGGCACAGGGGAGCTCGGCTGGATCGACCAGGAGCGCTTCGTTCCCCTGTGCTTCCTGCCGGGCTTCCCACGGGGCCTGGCCTTTGTCGGCCGCGCGGCGGTGGTGGGTTTGTCCAGGCTGCGCTCTCCCCAATTCGGAGGCTTGCCCCTGCAGGGGCGGCTGTCCGGCACGGGGTCGCCGGCCGGCCGGTGTGGACTGCGAGTGATCGACCTGAATACGGGCGCCGTGCTGCATCAACTGGATCTCCCGGAGCCCCTCGACGAGTTGTTCGACGTGGCGGTATTGCCCCGAGTGCGTCAGCCTCGTGCACTCGGTTTGCAGGCCGAAGACATCCAGTGCCTGGTCAAATTACCCGGGCGCGACAGCTTGGTGACGGTACGCCCCAAGGCACCTAGCGGCCATCCGCACCAGGCCATGCCCGTGCCGCCGGCGGGGCTGCCCGTGCGCGATTCCATCGTGCGGTATCAGCAGGTGTTCCAACTCACACCCGAATCATTGGCGCCCTATGCCAGTCTCACTTTTCCCTCGCTTGCGCCCGGCAGCGCAGGGCTGGCGGCGCTCACCGGTGAACTGCTGGGCGTCTCGGCCATGGCGGGTGGCACGATGGTGGGCATGGCGCTTGCCGAACGTCTGGGGGACCAGGATGCGCGCGTTTGCTCCCTGATGGTCGAGCCCGGCTTCCGGCGCCGGGGGATCGCCACGCGGTTGGTGCTGCATTTGCAGCGCCTGCTTGCCCAACGCGGTTTGCAACTGTCGTCCTCGCTCACACAGTGAGCGTTGCGCGCTACGCGTGCGCGGTCAATCCCCTGCGGTACTGCACCGCTTCCGCGACATGCGCGACTTCCGTCTGCGCGCTGCCCGCGAGGTCGGCCACGGTGCGCGCGACCTTCAGCACGCGATGCGTCGATCGCGCGCTCCATCCCAGGCGGGCGGACGCCGTCTGCAGGAATATCCCGGCGGCCTCGGCGAGCCGCGCATGCTGGTCGATCTCCTTGCCCTGCAACGCGTGGTTGGCCTTGCCTTGCCGCTGCATGGCCAGCGCGCGCGCGGCTGCGCAGCGCGCGCGGATCGCAACCGTCGACTCGCCCGGCGGCGCTTCCAGCAATTGCTGCGCCGGCAGCGAGGGCACCTCCACATGCAGGTCGATGCGGTCCAGCAGCGGCCCGCTCAGCTTGCCCTGGTAGCGCGAGACCTGATCGGGCGTGCAGCGGCAGGCCTTGTGCGGCGCGCCGAGGAAGCCGCACGGGCAGGGGTTCATCGCGCCGACGAACTGGAAGCGTGCGGGGAATTCCGCGCGGCGCGCGGCGCGCGCGATCGTGATGTGTCCCGTCTCCAGCGGTTCTCGCAAAGCTTCCAGTGCGGCGCGCGGAAATTCCGGCAGCTCGTCGAGGAAGAGCACGCCATGATGCGCGAGCGAGATCTCGCCCGGTCGCGGCGGCGATCCGCCGCCGACCAGCGCAACCGCGCTCGCCGAATGATGCGGCGCGCAGGTCGGGCGCACCGCCCAGCGCTCCAGCGAAAAACGGCCCGACAAACTCGCGACGGCGGCGCTCTCCAAAGCTTCGTCCACAGTCATCGCGGGCAGCAGGCCCGCGAAACGCTGCGCCAGCATCGACTTGCCGGAGCCGGGCGGTCCCATCAGCAGCATGCTGTGTCCGCCCGCCGCGGCGATCTCCAGGGCGCGCTTGGCGCCGGCGTGCCCCTTCACGTCGGCGAGGTCCAGGCCGGTCTCCTCCCCCGCTTTCACGTCGGTCACGACCTGGCTCCATCCTTCGCTTGCTTCGGCTTCGCCTTCGGGGGGAAACTGCCGCACGACATCCAGAAGGTGTTTCGCGCGGTACACGCGCGCGCCGGGCACCAGCGCCGCTTCCTCGGCGCTCCCGGGTGGAAGCACGAGGCGGGTGCTGGCACCCGCGGTGTAGAGAGCGACGCTCATGGCGAGCGCCCCGCGCACCGGCCGCAGTTCGCCGGACAAGGACAGCTCACCCGCGAATTCCCAGCCCGCAAGGCGCGACGCCGACACCTGCCCGCTTGCGGCGAGGATGCCCAGCGCGATCGGCAGGTCGAAGCGGCCCGAGTCCTTGGGCAGGTCGGCCGGCGCGAGGTTGACCGTGATCCGCTTGTTGTGCGGAAACTCCAGCCCGCAGTTCTGCAGCGCCGAGCGCACCCGCTCGCGCGCTTCCTTCACTTCGACGTCCGCCAGGCCCACCAGCGTGAAGCTGGGCAGGCCGTTGGCGAGGTGGACTTCCACGGTCACCGCCGCGGCTTCGAGCGCGACCTGTGCGCGGCTCTGCACCAAAGACAGGCTCATTGTTGTTTTCCTCCCCATCCGGGTGCGTGTTTATCGTTGGTGCAGCCAATCCAGCTATCGGCACCATGGCGGTGCAATCCGGCCCTGCTACATGTCCGAATCCGCATAACGGCGCCGCCTTCCATCAGGCCGACGCACAGCCCCGTGCTTGTGACTTATGGCACGCGTCCTGCTTAGGCTGAGTTCATCCCTTTCTTTCATCAGGAGAACTCAGTGGCATTCAAGACGACCCAACAAATGATTCTGGCGGCCATGGCCCTGTCGGGCACCGGCGCATTCGCCCAGGCCGCGGCTCCCGCTGCCCCGGAGCCGGACTACACGCTCTCCTATAACGTGGGCGCCGTCACCGACTACCGCTACCGCGGCATTTCGCAGTCGCGCCTGAAGCCTGCCATCCAGGGCGGCATCGACTTCTCCCACAAGAGCGGCTTCTACCTGGGCACCTGGCTGTCCAGCATCAAGTGGATCAAGGATGCCGGCGGCGACGCATCGGTCGAATGGGACATCTATGGCGGCTACAAGGGCACCGCGGGCCCGATCGGCTACGACGTCGGCGTGCTGCGCTACCAGTACCCGAGCGCCAACCTGGCCGTGAGCCCGAACACCACCGAGGTCTACATCGCCGGCACCTACGGTCCGGCGACCCTCAAGTACTCGCACTCGCTGACCGACACCTTCGGGTTCTTCGACAGCAAGGGCAGCTACTACATCGACGGCAGCGCAACGTTCGACCTGGGCAGCGGCTGGTCCGTCGTGCCGCACGTGGGCTACCAGAAGATCAAGAACACGTCCGCCGCCTCGTACACGGACTACTCCATCACCCTCGGCAAGGACTTCGGCAACGGCATCTCCGCCACCGCCGCGGTCGTCGCGACGGATGCCGACGACACGATGTACTTCACCCCGTCGGGCAAGTTCACCGGACGCACGGGCCTCGTGCTCGGCGTCAAGTACAGCTTCTGAAGCCGCCCTCCAAGGAGCAGACATGAAACTCGTCACGGCAATCATCAAACCGTTCAAGCTGGATGAGGTGCGTGAAGCCCTCTCCGGCATCGGCGTGCAGGGCATCACGGTGACCGAGGTCAAGGGCTTCGGCCGCCAGAAGGGCCACACCGAGCTGTACCGCGGCGCGGAATACGTCGTGGACTTCCTGCCGAAGGTCAAGATCGAGGCGGCAGTGGCCGACGACCTGGTCGACCGCGTCATCGAAGCCGTGGAAGCGGCGGCCCGCACCGGCAAGATCGGCGACGGGAAGATCTTCGTCTACAACCTCGAGCAGGTTGTCCGCATCCGCACCGGCGAGACCGGCAAGGAAGCCCTCTAGGCCCACCACCCCACGAAAAGAGACAAACATGAGAAAGCTTCTCGCTTCCCTGGGCCTCGCCCTGGGCCTGCTGGCAGGCGGCGCCGCGCTCGCGCAGGCGCCCGCGGCCAGCGCGCCCGAACCCGCGGCCACCACGGCCTCCGCCGCTGCGGCACCCGCCGCGGCAGCAGCCGCCTCGGCGCCCGCCGCCGCAGCGGCACCCGCAGCCGCGGCATCCGCTCCCCCCGCCGCCGTCCCCAACAAGGGCGACGTCTCCTGGATGATCGTGGCGACCTTGCTGGTCATCATGATGTCGATCCCGGGCCTGGCCCTCTTCTACGGCGGCCTCGTGCGCAGCAAGAACATGCTGTCGGTGCTGATGCAGGTGTTCGTCACCTTCTCGCTGATCGTCGTGCTGTGGTGCATCTACGGCTACAGCCTCGCGTTCACGGAGGGCAACAGCTTCATCGGCGGCTTCGACCGCCTCTTCATGAAGGGCCTGTTCGATCCCGCCAAGGGCGAGTTCGCGATGGGGGCCACCTTCAGCAAGGGCGTCGTCATCCCCGAGCTGCTGTTCATGGCGTTCCAGGCCACGTTCGCGGCCATCACCTGCTGCCTGATCATCGGCGCCTTCGCCGAGCGCATCAAGTTCTCGGCGATGCTGCTGTTCATGGTCCTGTGGTTCACCTTCAGCTATGCGCCGATCGCGCACATGGTCTGGTTCTGGATGGGCCCGGACGCCTACACCGCCAAGGACGTGGTGGACGGCCTGAACGCCAAAGCCGGCCTGATCTGGCAATGGGGCGCGCTGGACTTCGCGGGCGGCACCGTGGTGCACATCAACGCGGCCGTCGCCGGTCTCGTGGGTGCCTACGTCATCGGCAAACGGACGGGCTACGGCAAGGAATCCATGGCCCCGCACAGCCTGACGCTCACGATGGTCGGCGCTTCGCTGCTGTGGGTGGGCTGGTTCGGCTTCAACGCGGGCTCCGCGCTCGAAGCCGGCAATACCGCCGTCCTCGCCTTCATGAACACCTTCTCCGCCACGGCCGCCGCCGTGCTGGCGTGGTGCGCCGGTGAGGCGCTGTCCAAGGGCAAGGCTTCGATGCTGGGTGCCGCGTCCGGCGCCGTCGCCGGCCTCGTGGCGATCACCCCGGCCTGCGGCAACGTCGGCCTGATGGGCGCGATCGTCATCGGCTTCATCGCCGGCTTCGCCTGCCTCTGGGGCGTCAATGGCCTCAAGCGCATGCTCGGCGCCGACGACTCGCTGGACGTGTTCGGCGTCCACGGTGTCGGCGGCATCGTCGGCGCGCTGCTGACGGGCGTGTTCAACAACCAGGCGCTGGGCGGCCCCGGCCTGGTGGGCGACTGGGTCACGGCTGCCGTGTCCTCCGTCCCGGTGATGGACCAGGTGTGGATCCAGTTCAAGGCCGTCATGGTCACGATCGTGTGGTCCGGCGTGGTCTCCTTCGTCGCCTACAAGATCGTCGACCTGGTGATCGGCTTGCGCGTGACGGAAGAGGAAGAGCGCGAAGGCCTCGACATCTCGTCCCACGGCGAAACCGCCTACAACCGCTAAGAAAAGCAAAGAGTCTCCTTTGGATGTTGGCCCGCCCGAGCTTCGGCTCCGGCGGGCCCTTTTTATGGGTGATCGCGGCACAATGGCCGGATGATTTCACTCGAAGCCGGCGCCCTGCGCTGCGAGATCGAACCGCGGCTGGGCGGCTGCATCTGCGGCCTGTGGCTGGATGGCGAGCCCGTGCTGCGCTCCACGCCCGCGTCGCAGCTGAGCTCGGCGCGCGCGGCCGGCAGCTATCCGCTGGTCCCGTTTTCCAACCGCGTCGGCGGAGCGACCTTGCAATGGGAAGGCACGCAGCACCCGCTCGTGCGCAACAACGGCGAGGAGCCGCATGCCATCCATGGCGTGGGCTGGCAGCGCCCCTGGGAAATCCTCGAAAGCGACGCGACCTTCGCGATGCTCGCCTACGAACACCGCGCCGACGCCTCCTGGCCCTTCGCCTTCGACAGCTCGCAGACCTTCAAGCTCGGCGACGGCGTGCTCGATCTCACCTTGTCCGTCACCAACCAGTCGGGCCGTCCCGCGCCCGCGGGGCTCGGCTGGCATCCCTTCTTCACGAAGCGGACACGCAGCCACATCGCGTTCCAGGCCACCGGCCGCTGGGACATGGGCGAGGACAAGCTGCCCACGCAGCGCCGCGCGTCGAAGGGGCTGGACACCGACTGCGCATTCCTCGACGTCGACCACTGCTTCGACGGCTGGAGCGGCCCGGTGGTCCTGCGCGACGAAGCGATGGAAGTGCGCATCGAGTCCACGCTGAGCCGGCTGGTCGTCTTCACGAACGACACGCGCGACTTCGTGGCGGTCGAGCCGGTGAGCCACGTCAACAACGCCATGAACCTCGTGCATGAGGGCGTGCCTGCCGAAAGCCTCGGCCTCTCGATCCTCGAGCCGGGCGAATCGCTGAGCGCGCGCATGTCCATCTCCGCGCGGCGGCTGCGTTGATGCAGTGGCGGGCCGTGGTCGCGCAGCGCGACGCATTGGGCGAATCCCCGTTCTGGCATCCGCACGAGCAGATGCTCTACTGGATCGACATCCCGGGCCGCGCGTTGCGGCGCGCGGATGCCGCCGGCGGCGCGGCCGACAGCTGGACGATGCCCGAAGAGCCGGGCTGCATCGCGCCCATCGAAGGCGGCGGGATCATGATCGCGATGCGCGGCGGCATCTACCGCTCGGCCGGCTGGGGCGGCGCATTGGAGCGGATCGCACGCACGGACGACGATCCGCGCACGACGCGCTTCAACGACGGCAAGGCGGACCCTGCCGGTCGCTTCTGGGCCGGCACCATTTACGAGCCGCGCGACCGGCGCCTGGCGAAGCTCTACAGCCTGGACCTGCGCGGCGGCCGGCCGCCCGCCGTCGAAGTCAAGGCCGGCGACGCGATCACCGCGAACGGCCTCGCCTGGTCGCCCGATGCGCGGACGATGTACTGGGCCGACACGCCGGGCCACGTCGTGCACGCCTTTCCGTGGGACGTCGCGGCCAACGTCCTGGGCGAGCCGCGCGTGCTGCGGCAATTCGGCGGCAAGCCCCCCGGGTGGAAGCCCGGCGATGCCGGCTATGGCGGGCGGCCGGACGGCGCGGCCGTCGATGCGCAGGGCAACTACTGGTGCGCGATGTTCGAAGGCGCGCGTGTGCTCCAGCTCTCGCCCGGTGGCGAGTTGCTCGGGGAATATCCCGTGCCGGTGCGCTGCCCCACCATGCCCTGCTTCGGCGGGCCGGACTTGCGCACGCTCTTCGTGACGAGCGCGAGCCACGGCCGGCCCGCGCAGGAGCTTCGCGAGTTCCCCTTGTCCGGCCGTGTGATCGCGGCGCAAGTCGCGGTGCCCGGGCTTCCGGTGAATTTCGTCAGGCCCTGAGTTCAAAAAGATCACGCGGGCCGGTCCGGCCCCCCGCTTACCATCTGCGCATGGAGCCCTCCCCCCGCCTGTTCATCGAACGCATCCGCGCGGCGGCCGCCGGCGGGTCGCCGCTGCGCATCCGCGGCGGCGGCAGCAAGGACTTCTACGGCCAGCCCTCCGCGGGCGAATGGCTGGACACGCGGGAATTCGCGGGCGTGGTGAGCTACGAGCCCAGCGAACTGGTGGTCACGGCGCGCGCGGGGACGCCCCTGGCTGAACTCGAAGCCCTGCTCGCAGGCAGCGGGCAATGCCTGCCTTTCGAACCGCCGCACTTCGGGGGCGGCGCGACCGTGGGCGGGATGGTGGCGGCGGGCCTGAGCGGCCCGGCGCGTGCCAGCGCCGGGCCGGTGCGCGACTACGTGCTGGGCCTCACGATGATCAACGGGCGCGGCGAGGCGCTCACCTTCGGCGGCCAGGTGATGAAGAACGTGGCGGGCTACGACGTGTCGCGCCTCATGGTCGGCGCGCTGGGCACGCTGGGGCTGATCACGGAGGTGAGCCTCAAGGTGCTGCCGGTTCCTGTCGCCGAGGCCACGCTCGAATTCGAGGTGACGCAGGCGGAAGCGCTGCGGCGGCTCAACGCCTGGGGCGGGCAGCCCCTGCCGCTCAATGCCAGCTGCTGGGTCGAGGACGCCGGTGTGGGAACCTTGTATCTGCGCCTGCGCGGTGCCGCGGCGGCCGTGGAATCCGCCTGCAGGACGATGGGCGGGGAGCGGGCCGACAATGCCACGGTCGCACCCGACTGGACGCTCTGCCGCGACCAGCGCCTGCCCTGGTTCGAGGAACGCGGTGAGCGCGACCTGTGGCGCCTTTCGGTGCCGCAGACGGCGCCGGCGCTCGACCTGCCGGAGCCGCCGTTGATCGAATGGCACGGCGGCGAGCGCTGGGTGCGCGCGGGCGCGAGCGATGCGCAGCGCCTGCGGGACGCCGCCGCCGCCGCGGGCGGCCACGCCACGCTCTTCCGGGCAGGCAGCAGCCCGGCGGGCACGCCGCGTTTCGCCGCGCTGCCGTCGCCGCTCGACCGCATTCACCGCGAATTGAAACGCCAGTTCGACCCCGCGGGCATCTTCAATCCCGGCCGCCTGATCCCGGAGTCCTGAGCGCGATGCAAACCCACCTGGCCGACGAATACAAGGACACGCCCGAGGGACGCGAGGCCGAAGCGATCCTGCGCAAGTGCGTGCACTGCGGCTTCTGCACCGCCACCTGCCCGACCTACCAGGTGCTGGGCGACGAGCTCGACGGCCCGCGCGGCCGGATCTACCTGATCAAGCAGGTGCTGGAGGGCGAAGCCCCGACGCGCAGCACGCAGCTGCACCTGGACCGGTGCCTCACCTGCCGCAACTGCGAGACGACCTGCCCGAGCGGCGTGGAGTACGGGCACCTGGTGGACATCGGGCGCCGCATCGTCGAGGCGAAGGTGCCGCGCGGCGCGGGCTCGCGCGCCATTCGCAGCGCGCTCGGCGAAGGCCTCAGCTCGCCACTCTTCTCGCCCGCCATGAAGCTCGGCCAGGCGGTACGCGGCCTGCTGCCGCAGTCGCTGCGCGCCAAGGTGCCGCCGCGGCAGCAGGCGGGTCGCCGTCCCGTGCGCGAGCACCCGCGAAAGATGCTGATGCTCGAAGGCTGCGTCCAGCCCGCGATGATGCCCAACATCAACAACGCCACGGCGCGCGTGCTGGATGCGGCTGGCATCCAGGTCGTCGGGGCGGCCGGCGCGGGCTGCTGCGGCGCGGTGAAGTTCCACCTGAACGACCAGGACGGCGGCAAGGCGCAGATGCGGGCCAACATCGACGCGTGGTGGCCGCACGTGGCGAGCGGGCAGGTCGAGGCGCTCGTGATGAACGCGTCGGGCTGCGGCGTCACGGTGAAGGAATACGGCCATCACCTGAAGGATGACCCCGCCTACGCGCAGAAGGCGCAGCGCATCAGCGAGCTCACGCGCGACCTGAGCGAGCTGCTGCCCGACATTGCTGCCGCCCTGCAGGGCCGGGTGCGCGCGGCGGACGGCACCCTGGCCTTCCATCCGCCCTGCACGCTGCAGCACGGGCAGCAGCTTCGCGGCGGTGTCGAGCAGCACCTGCGGGCGCTGGGCTTCGACATCCGCGTCGCGACGAACGAGTCGCACCTGTGCTGCGGATCCGCGGGCACCTATTCCGTGCTGCACCCGGACATCGCCGGGCAGCTGCGCGACCGCAAGCTGGGGCACCTGGGCGAGCTGCAGCCGGCGGCGATCGTGTCGGCCAACATCGGCTGCATCACGCACCTTCAGGGCGGCACGGCAACGCCGGTGCGGCATTGGGTGGAAGTCCTGGACGAAGCCCTGCCGCCCTCCTGACAGGACCTTGTCAGGAGGCTCCCGGCAAAGTAACGTCCCTCCATGCGACGCGCCGACCGCCTCTTCCACATCATCCAGCTGATCCGCGGCCGGCGCCTGACCACGGCCGCCTACCTCGCCGGGCGGCTGGAAGTCTCCGAACGCACGATCTACCGCGACATCGCGGACCTGCAGCTGCAGGGCGTGCCGATCGAAGGCGAAGCAGGCGTCGGCTACCGGCTCGGCGCGGGTTTCGACCTGCCGCCCATGATGTTCACGCAGGACGAGGCGAAGGCGCTCGTCGCCTCGGTGCGCATGGCGCAGGTCTGGCTGGACCCGGCGATGTCGCAGGGCGCGCAGGATGCGCTGGGCAAGATTTTGTCGGTGCTGCCTCCCGACGCGCGGGTGGCCGCCGAAGCCCTGGCCGTGTACGCGCCGCCGGGCGGGTTGCCCGCCGCCACGCAGCGCGCGCTGCAGACCCTGCGCGAGGCCGTGCACGAGCGGCGCAAGGTCTTCATCAATTACCGCGACCTTGCCGACCGCTCCAGCGAACGCACGTTGCGGCCGCTGGGTTGTTTCTATTGGGGCAAGGTGTGGACGCTGGCCGCGTGGTGCGAGCAGCGCAACGATTTCCGCAGCTTCCGGGTGGACCGCGTGACCTACGTGCGGCGGCTGGACGAGCAGTTCCGCGATGAACCGGGGCGCACCCTGGCGGACCTCGCGCGGCTCAACGAAGCGAACGCCCGCGAGCAGGGCTGGGCCAACTAGCGGGCCTCAGGCCGCGAGCAGGGCTTCGATGTCCTTCGCGAGCGAGGCCGGCGCATCGGCCGGGGCATAGCGCTTGATCACGTGGCCACCCTTGCCGACCAGGAACTTCGTGAAGTTCCATTTGACGGACGTGCTGCCGAGCAGGCCGGGGGCTTCCTTCGTGATCCACTGCCACAGGGGGTCCGCCGAGGCGCCGTTCACGTCCACCTTCGCCATCATCGGGAAGCTCACCCCGTAGTTGAGCTGGCAGAACTGCGCGATCTCCTCGTTGCTGCCCGGGTCCTGCGAGCCGAACTGGTTGCAGGGAAAGCCCAGCACCACCAGTCCCTTGCCGCCGTAGGCCTTGTGCAATTCCTCGAGCCCGCCGAACTGCGGCGTGTAGCCGCAGGCGCTCGCGGTGTTGACGATCAGCATGGCCTTGCCCTTGTACCGGGAAAGCGGAACGGTCTTGCCGTCCATGCCGCGCGCTTCGAAGTCGTAGATCGTGCTCATGGCGCTATTTTGCGCCCGCCCAGGCCGACCACACCGCCGCCGCGAGAATCAGCGCGCCGCCGGCCAGCGTGCGCATGCTGAGCTCTGCAGCGCCGAGCGCGACCGAGGACAGGCTCGCGAACACCACTTCGGACAGCATGATGAGCGCCGCCGCATGCGCGTCGATGCGCGACGCGCCGTATTGCAGCGCGACATTGCTCACCAGGAAGCCGAGGCTCAGGGCGAGGCCCACTCCCGCCCAGGCCATGTCCGGTGCGGGAGGCGCGGGAACGATGCCCGATGCCATGCCGAGCAGGCCCGCGGCGGACGCCAGCACCGCGCCGCCCCCGAACATCGCCAGGATGCGGGTTTCGGGGTGCGAGCCGCCCAGCTTGCGCAGCAGGATGTTGGTGAGCGCGAAGCTGAAGCTGCCCGCGAGCGACAGCCAGTCCGCGGCGCTCTCGGGCACCGGCCAGCGCGCGCCATCGGTCTTGAGCACGATCACCACGCCCGCGAGCGCGATGGCCAGGCGCAGCAGCGAAGCGGCCGTCGGCCGCTCGCCCAGGATCGGCCAGGCGAGGATCACCGTCCAGGCCGGCATCAGGTAGAACAGCAGGACCACCCGGACCACGTCGCCCACGGTGACGGCCCAGTTGAAGCCGACGTTGGTCAGGCCGGCGGCCGCCATGAGCAACCACAACACGGGCTGCCCGGCAAAGCCGCGCCACGCGCGCGGGCGCACGATCAGCAGCAGGGCGATGGAGACGAAATAGATGAACGCGGTGGCCCACAGCGGGTGCAGGCCGTGCCCCTGGAGCTGGCGGAACGGCCACCACGAAATGCCCCACACGAAGGCATTGACCACGAGGGCCAGCGAGGGCAGCAGCACGGACGCCGCGGGCGCCGCGCCGCGATCACTTGGCCCCATGCGCCGTATCGTGCCGGGCGATTTCCAGCAGGTGTTCGACTTCCTCGCGGAACTCGATGCAGTTCTTGCGGTGCCAGCGGTTGATGACCCACATCACTCCCGCGACGATGAGCCCGAAGCCGGTGATCGCACTGAAGGCCGACAGCCCCATGCCCGCGGACAGGCTGTAGAACGCCCCGAGGCCGAGAATGCAGGCCTGCTCGTTGAAGTTCTGCACGGCGATCGAGCGGCCGGCGCCCATGAGGTTGTGGCCGCGGTGCTGCAGCAGGGCGTTCATCGGCACGACCATGAAGCCCGCGATCGCGCCGAGCATGATGAGGAAGGGCGCGGCAACCCACACGTTGCCGATGAAGTTCATCATGATGACGAGCACACCCATGACGATGCCCAGTGGCATGACGCTCGTGGCCATGTCCAGCCGCATGCGCATCGACGCCACGGCGGCGCCGACGGCGGTGCCGAGCGCGACCACGCCCGACAACGAAGAGGCCTGCGTGGTGCTGTAGCTGAGGGCGGCGGCGCTCCACGCGAGGATGATGTAGCGCAGGTTGCCGCTCACGCCCCAGATCAGCGTGGTGGTGGCGAGCGAAATCTGGCCGAGCTTGTCGCGCCACAGCCGCGAATTGCAGGTCCAGAAGTCCGGCACCAGCTCCAGCAGGTTGGAAGGCATCTTGCGCATCTCGACGCCGGTGTGCGGGATTCGCGTGTTGAACCAGGCGGCCAGCGCGTAGATGAAGATCAGCAGCAGGATGGCGGCCTCGGGCGGCGTGTCGATGCCGGTGTCGATCATCGGGAAATCGAACGACAGCAGGCGGCTCGCCACCATGTGCCCGACGAGCTGGCCTCCCAGCAGGATGCCCAGGATGATCGAGGCGATGGTGAGGCCCTCGATCCAGCCGTTGGCCTTGACCAGCTGCGAGGCCGGCAGCAGCTCGGTGAGGATGCCGTACTTCGCGGGGGAATAGGCCGCGGCGCCCAGCCCGACGACCGCATAAGCCATGAGCGGGTGCGTGCCGAACAGCATCAGCAGGCAGCCCACCACCTTGATGGCATTGCTCACGAACATCACCTGTCCCTTGGGACGCGCGTCCGCGAATGCACCGACGAAGGGCGCGAGGACGACGTAGAACAGTGCGAACATGGGAACCAGCGCGGCCCGCTGCCATTCCGCGGCGCCACTGGACTTCAGGAGTTCCACGGCTGCCACGAACAATGCGTTGTCGGCCAGCGACGAGAAGAACTGGGCCGACATGATCGTGTAAAAACCGCGCTTCATTGGCTGGTTCGTGTGGCGCATCAGCAGGGCTGATGGGCATCAATTTTTAAAGCTGTCTCCAAACGACAGAGGGTTATATCACGCGGGGTAATGACAGAATCCAGCCATGCCACGCCCCATCCAGGCCACCATCCATACCGAAGCGCTGCGGCACAACCTCGCTCGCGTGCGCCAGGCCGCGCCCGACGCGAAGGTCTGGGGCGTCGTGAAGGCCAATGCCTACGGCCACGGGATCGAGCGTGTGTGGGAGGGCCTGCGTGGCGCCGACGGCTTCGCGCTGCTCGACCTCGCCGAAGCCGAGCGCGTGCGCGCCCTCGGCTGGCGCGGCCCCATCCTGCTGCTCGAGGGCGTTTTCGAGGCGCGGGACCTCGAGCTCTGCTCCCGCCTGAACCTCTGGCACACGGTGCATTGCGACGAGCAGATCGACATGCTGGCGATGCACAAGACGCACCAGCCGCACCGCGTCTTCCTCAAGATGAATTCCGGCATGAACCGCCTGGGCTTCGCGCCACAGCGCTGTCGCGCCGCGTGGACGCGGCTGGATGCCCTGCCGCAGGTCGACGAAATCTCGCTGATGACGCACTTCAGCGATGCCGACGGCGCGAGGGGCATCGCGCACCAGCTGGCGGTGTTCGACGAGATCACGCGGGACCTGCCGGGCGAGCGCACGCTGTCCAACAGCGCGGCCAGCCTGCGATTCGGGGCGGATGCCGCGGTGCGCGCGGACTGGATACGGCCGGGCATCGCGGTGTACGGCAGCTCGCCGGATTTTCCCGGCCACGATGTCGCGCACTGGGGATTGCAGCCCGCGATGACGCTTGCCACCCGCATCATCGGCGTGCAGCACCTCGCGCCCGGCGACACCGTGGGTTACGGCTCGAACTTCACTGCGGATGCGCCGATGCGCATCGGTGTCATCGCGTGCGGCTACGCCGATGGCTATCCACGCCACTGCAACACCGGCACGCCGGTCCTGGTGGACGGCGAGCGCGCACGCATCGTGGGCCGCGTGAGCATGGACATGATCACCGTGGACATCACCGGCCTGCCGCATGCGGGCATGGGCAGCGAGGTGACGCTGTGGGGGCGCGCGTCGAACGGCGCGGTGCTGTCGATCGACGAGCCGGCGAGGGCCGGTGGCAC
This sequence comes from Caenimonas aquaedulcis, assembly GCF_015831345.1. Lineage (NCBI taxonomy): Bacteria > Pseudomonadati > Pseudomonadota > Betaproteobacteria > Burkholderiales > Comamonadaceae > Caenimonas > Caenimonas aquaedulcis. The sequence continues at coordinate 2,922,754 of NZ_JADWYS010000001.1, forward strand.
CGTGGGGTACGAGTTGATGTGCGGGCTGGCGCCGCGGGTGCCGGTGCACATCGCCTAGGTGACAAAACCCGGCGGCGCTCGCTATGTCCGCTTGCGCAACCCCAAGGTCATCACCGCCCCCACCACGATCAACGCCCCGACCACCTGGACGGGCGCGATCGACTGGCCCAGCACCAGCCACGCCAGCACCAGCGCGAACACCGGCTCCACATTCATGATCGCCGAATTGCCGACGACGCCCAGGCGCGGGAGCACGGTGAACATGATCGTGAACGCGGTGCCGTAAAGGAAGGTGAGCGCGGCGAGCCCGCCCCAGCCCGCCGGCGCATCGGGCAGGTGGAAGCCGCCTTGCAGCGTCACCGTCGCCAGCGCGACGAGTCCCGCCATGACCATCGTCGTCGCGGTGCGCACGCGGCCGTCCACGTCGCCCGCTTCGTGCTGCGTGACGACCAGTGCAAGGCCGAAAGTCCCCGCAGCCGCGAGCGCGAAAGCCACGCCCGCGCCGATGCGCGCCCACTGGCCCGCGGCCCCAAGCCCGGAGGCCGCGCCGAAGACGTCGAGCGCGAGCGCAAGGCCCAGCAGGATGATGGGCATCGCCACGAGCATCGCTCGCTCGGGGCGCTGCTTGTAGAGGAGGCGCGACCACAGCGCCGTCCAGATGGGATAGGTGTTGAAGGCCAGCAGCGCCAACGCCACCGGCAAACGTGCGACAGCGGAATACAGGCACAGGCTCTGCACGCCGATCAGCAGGCCGATGGCAGGCAGCATGCGCTTGTGCCGCGCGGTGAATGCCACGCGCACGCCCTGCATCGCGAGCAGGCCGACGATCACGAGCGCCGTGACGCTGCTGCGGAACACCACCGCCGTCGCCACGTCGACGCCGTGATTGAAGGCGACGCGTGCAGCCACATGGTTGGCGCCCATCATGAGCGCGATGAGCAGCAGCGTCGCGAAGGCCGTACCGCTGATGGCCTTGGCGGGCGCGTTCATGCGGCTCGAGCCTGGCGCACCGCGGCCGCGAGTGCCTGCAGCACGTCCACCGTACTGTCCCAGCCGATGCACCCGTCCGTGACGCTCTGGCCGTAGGTCAAGCCTGCGCGGCCGGCGGTGATGTCCTGCCGCCCTTCGACCAGGTGGCTCTCCAGCAGCACGCCCGCAATGGTGCGCGAGCCCGCGGCGAGCTGCCGCGCCACGTCACGGGCGACTTCGGGCTGGCGACGGTAGTCCTTCGAGCTGTTGCCGTGGCTGCAGTCGACCAGCAGCCGGGGCGTGAGGCCGGAGTCGGCGAGCGCCTTCGCAGCGGACGCCACGCTCGCCTCGTCGTAGTTCGGCCCGCCGTTCGCGCCGCGCAGCACGAGGTGCGCATCCGGGTTGCCCGTCGTGGTGACGACGATGGCGCGGCCCTCCAGCGAAATGCTGGGGAAGATGTGCGATTGCGCCGCGACGTGGATCGCATCGATCGCGACGGACACGCTGCCGTTGGTCGCGTTCTTGAACCCCAGCGGCGCGGACAACGCGGACGCCATCTGGCGATGCAACGGGCTTTCCACCGTGCGCGCACCGATCGCGCCCCAGCTGAGCAACTCGGCGTAGTACTGCGGTGTGACGAGGTCCAGGATCTCCGACGCCGCGGGCACGCCGAGCCGGGCGCATTCGAGCAGGATGCGGCGCGCCGTGCGCAGCCCTTCGCCGATGTCGCCTTCGCCATCCAGGGTCGGGTCGTAGATGAGTCCCTTCCAGCCCATGCGCGTACGGGGTTTTTCGAAGTAGACGCGCATCACGGGGAAGAGCGCATCACCGAGCTGCGCGCCGAGGGTCTTCAAGCGCCGCGCGTACTCGATCGCCGATGCCGGTTCATGGATGGAACAGGGCCCGACCACGACGAGCAGGCGCGGATCCTCGCCGCGCAGGATGCGGCGAACGGTCTCGCGCGCTTTCGCGATGTGCACCGCCTGCGTGTCCGAGCAGGGCAATTCCTCCAGCAGTTCACGCGGGGTCGGCAGCGCGGTCTCGCGCGCGATGTGCTGGTCCGCAATGTGGCGGTCGGGTCCGGGATGGGTCATGCGGACTCGTCAGTACAAGCCGTGCACTCTGGCGTGCAGCCGGCTGAGTCCGAGCAAGGCATCGGTGCAGGGAGTCGCCACTCCCGTCAGCTCCCCGAGCTCCTTCACCACCGTCACCAGCGCATCCAGCTCGACCGGCTTGCGCGCTTCCACGTCCTGGAGCATCGAGGTCTTGAAGGCGCCGAGCTTGCGCGTGACGGCGTGCCTGTCCTCGGGGTCCTGGTCGATCGGGATGCCGATGCGCGCGCCGATCTCCTTCGCTTCCAGCATCACCTTGCCGATGAAGGCGCGCACGAGCTCGTCATCGAGCACGAGGTCTGTCGTGGCGCCGGTCATGGCGCTGATCGGGTTCATCGTCATGTTGCCCCAGAGCTTGAACCATGCGTCCTTCTGGATCTGCTCGGCGATCACGCACTCGAAGCCGGAGCGTTCGAGCAGGGCCGCCAGCTCGCGCACGCGCCCCGTCTTTTCCCCGTAGGGCTCGCCGATGATCAGCTTGTTGCCGAAATGCTGTCGCACCTGCCCCGGGCCGTCGAGCGAGCAGCTCGCGTGCACCACGCAGCCGACGATGTGCTTCGCAGGGATGTGCCCGGCGATGCTTCCATCCGCGTCGACCGACTTCAAGCGCGTGCCCGCGTACCGGCCGCCGAAGCCCTCAAGGAACCACCATGGCACCCCGTTCATCGCGGTGAGGACGATGGTGTGCGGCCCGATCAACGGCCCGATCGCGCGCGCGACATCGGTCATCGCCGGCGCCTTCACCGCGACGACGACGAGGTCCTGCACGCCGAGCTCGGCCGGGCTGCTGCTCGCACGAACCTGGGCGTGATCCGTCTTGCCGCCGGCCGCCTGCGTCAGCGACAGGCCATCCTGGCGAATGGCAGCCAGCGTCGCGCCGCGCGCGACCACGCTCACGTCGCAGCCCGCCTTCGCGAGCCGCAGTCCGATCCATCCGCCGATCGCGCCGGCGCCGTAGATGCAGGTCTTCATCGCATCAATTCCTGTAGGAGGCGTCGATCCTGTCGACGCGGCGCACGAGCGCATCGAACACGTCCTGGCCCGCGCCGAACTTCTGGTCCCACTGGAAGGAATCTTCCACCGTCTTCGCGGCCACCGCCTCCGGGACGGGGATTGCGGGTCCGAGCGCCGCTTGCGCGGCTTGCACTTCGCAGGCGCGCTGCAGCGTCCACAGCCGCACGAAAGCCAGGGGCAGCGTGCGGCCCCAGGTGAGCAGGCCGTGGTTGCGCAGGATGACCGCCGGCTTGTCGCCGATGTTCTTGAGCAGGCGCGGCGCTTCGTCGGCGTGGATCGTGATGCCTTCGAAGTCGTGGTACGCCACGAGGCCGTGCAGTTGCGCGGAATAGAAGTTGTTCTGCGCGAGCCCGCCTTGCGTGCAAGCCACCGCGAGCCCGGCGGTCGTGTGGGTGTGCATCACGCAGTGCGCATCGCCAATGTTCTCGTGGATCGCTGAATGCACGGTGAAGCCCGCGGGATTCACCGGCCAGGGGTTGTCGTCGAGCTTGGTGCCCTTCAGGTCGATCTTCAGCAGGTTGCTCGCCGTCACCTCGCTGTAGTGCAGGCCGAAGGGGTTGATGAGGAACTGCTTTTCGCCGCCCGTCACGCTGTCGGGCAGCCGCACGGTGATGTGGTTGTAGATCATCTCGGTCCAGCCGAGCAGGTCGAAGACGCGGTAGCAGGCCGCGAGTTCCACGCGGGACTTCCATTCGTCCGGGTGCATGCCGCGCGCGGCGGGCTTGAGGATGGCGTTCATGGTCGGGCCTCCAGTCGATAGGTCATGCTCAATAGCTCTTGCTGGCGGGGACCGCGGCGGCGCCCGGCTTGAACTTCGCCACCAGCGCGGACGTGGCTTTCATCAGCAGGTTCGTGTCCAGCCCCACGGCGACGAACTCGCAGCCCAGGTCCAGGTATTCGCGAGCCAGGGTCTCGTCGGGCCACAAGATGCCTGCGGCCTTGCCGGCCTTGTGGATGCGCGCGATGGCGTCCTTGATCGCGGCCTGCACTTCCGGGTGCGCCTGGTTGCCCACATGGCCGAGCGCCGCCGACAGGTCCGCCGGTCCGATGAAGACCCCGTCGACGCCCTCCGTCGCGGCGATCGCGTCGAGGTTGGCCAGCGCCTCGCGCGTCTCGGCCTGCACGAGCAAGCAGACCTGCTCGTTCGCTTCCTTCGCGTAGGCCGGGATGCGGCCCCAGCGCGACGCGCGCGCGCCGCCCATGCCGCGGATGCCCTGCGGTGGGTAGCGGGTCGCGCGCACGAGGTCCGCCGCCTGCTGCGCCGTATCGACCATCGGCACCAGCAGGCTCTGCAGGCCCAGGTCGAGGTATTGCTTGATGAGCGTCGTGCCGATGTGGCCGTGGCCGACCGGAACGCGCGCGATCGCGTGGGATTGCGGATACGCGGCGATCACCTGCGCCTGCTGCAGGAGGGTGCGCAGGTCGTTGGGCGAATGCTCGCCGTCGAGCAGGAGCCAGTCGAAGCCGGCGCCGGCGCAGATCTCCGTGGTGTAGTGATCGGCCAGGCCGACCCACAGGCCGATCTGGGGGCGCTTCTCGCGCAGGGCTTGCTTGAAGGGATTGACGGGGTTGTGCACGGGGGTGCCTTAGATGAAGTTGAATTCGAAGCGGCCGAGCGGGCCGTAATCGGCGTCGAAGCGATCGCCGCGCTTGGCCCCGATGGGCCGGGTGAAGGAGCCCGCGAGCACGACTTCGCCGGCTTCCAGGCACTCGCCCCAGGGCGCGAGTTTCATCGCGAGCCAGGCGACGCCGATCGCCGGGTGGCCCTGCACGCCGGCAGCCAGGCCGGTTTCTTCCACCGCGCCGTTTTGCCGCAGGATCGCGCCGCACCAGGGCAGGTCGACCTCGCGCGGACCCACGCGCCGCCCGCCCAGCACGATGCCGGCGTTCGCGGCGTTGTCGCTGATCGTGTCCTGCACCTTGCGCATCGCACTCGTGTGGCGGTCGAACTGCTCGATGCGCGCGTCGATGATCTCGATGGCCGGCGTCACGTACTCGGTCGCGTCCAGCACGTCATCGACGGTGACGTTCGATCCTTCCAGCTTGCGCTTCAGGATGAAAGCGAGCTCCACTTCCACGCGCGGCGCGATGAAGCGATCGGCGGGAATGTCGCCGGGCTCGAAGAACATGTCGTCCAGCAGCGTGCCGTAGTCCGGCTCGTCGATGCGGCTCGCCTGCTGCATCGCGCGCGAAGTGAGGCCGATCTTGTGGCCGCGCACCGTGCGGCCGGCGGCGATCTTCTTCCTCACCCAGGCCCGCGACACGGCGTAGCCATCCTCGACGGTCATGCCGGGAAAGCGCTTGGAGAAATGCTCCACCTGCACGCGCGTCCGCTCGCTGCGGTCGAGTTCGTCGGCGAGTTCCGCCACGAGGCTGTCGGAAAACATGGCGTGGCTTCCTACTTCTGGAACAGGGGATGCAGGTTGCTGTGCTTGGCGTCGTACACCTGGCCGGGGCTCTCGTCGACCTGCAGCGTGATGCCCATCAGCTGCTGCTCGAACAACGTGGCGAACCGCGCCTTGACCGCGGCGGTCAACGCGTCGCCCGTCGCCTTCTTCGCGCTGTCGCTGCGCCCCGCCGCGATCCGCACGTTCACGTAGACGAACGCGTAATCGCGCTTCCCGTCCGCGACCGCATAGTGCGCCGCGGGGTACGCCATCACGCGCGTGCCGCCGGTGGGGTACAACAACGCACCACCCTCGTCCTTCTGCGTCACGATGACGTCCGCGAGATCGCGGCACAGCGCATCCATGTCGGCGTCGATGTTGGGTGTGTATTGGATGACGATGTGCGGCATGGCGTTCAGCTCCAGAAACCAAAATCGGGGTCAGATTCCAATTCTTCCAGCGGCGTCACCGGGAAGATCGCGTTGATCTGCCCGGTACCCGAGCTGCCGAAGTAGGGCGTGACGATCTCCGCCTTGCCCTCGTAGCGGTCCCACCCGAGCAGGCCCAGCAGCATCGCGGTGTCGTGCATGTCGCCCTCGCCCCAGCACTTGTCCGCGTACATCGGCAGCATGCCGAGGAAGGTCTTCCACTCGCCGGCCTTCCAGAGCTCGACCACGCGCCGGTCCACCTGCTCGAGGAACGGGTCGTAGACCTTGTGCATGAATTCCGGCGCGCGCCCGTTGTCCGCGAAGTGGTGCGAGAGCGATCCGCTGGCGAACACCGCCACCGTGCCGTCGTACTTCTCCTCGATCGCGCGGCGCACCGCGAGCCCGAAGCGGCCGCTCTCGTGCAGGTCGTGCCAGTCGCACCAGCCGCTCACGCAGACCACCTTGTAGTGCTTGTCGCCGTTCATGTAGCGCATGGGCACGAGCGTGCCGTATTCCAGCTCCAGCGTCGTGTCCGAATGCGCGCGGCTCTTGACACCCATCGCGTTGGCCATGTCGCCGATCAGGTGGCCGAGCTCCGGGTTGCCCGGATACGCGTAGGGCATGTTCTTGATGAAGTGCGGCAGCTCGTTGCTGGTGTAGGTGCCCTCGAACCTGGGCCCGCAGTTGATGTGGTATTCGCTGTTGACCTGCCAGTGCACGTCGAACACCACGATGGTGTCCACGCCGAGCGCGCGGCAGCGCCGGTCGATCTCCTTGTGCCCGTTGATCGCGGCGTCGCGGCAGCCGAAATTCGGCCCCGGGAACTCCGACAGGTACATCGACGGCACGTGGGTGATCTTGGCGGCGAGCGCGAGCTTACCCATGGCGGGACTTCCGGCTGTTTGGCCCTCCCCTCGAGGGGAGGGACGGGGAGGGGGGAGCCAAGATTGCCCCTTGGGGGAGCGGCATCATGCCGATCCCCAGTGCGGAATGTGGTGCGAGCCTAGCGACACCGCGATGTTTTTCGGCTCGAGGAACACTTCGTAGCTCCAGGTGCCGCCCTCGCGCCCGGTGCCGGAAGCCTTGGTGCCGCCGAAGGGCTGGCGCAGGTCGCGCACGTTCTGGCTGTTGACGAAGCACATGCCCGCCTCGACTGCCGCAGCGACACGGTGCGCGCGGCCGATGTTCTCGGTGAAGACATAGCTGGACAGTCCGTACGCGATGTCGTTGGCCTTCGCGATTGCATCGGCCTCGTCGCCGAACGGGATCAGGCACGCGACCGGCCCGAAAATTTCGTCCTGCGCGATCTTCATGCGGTTGTCCACGTCGGCGAAGACGGTGGGCAGCACGTAATTGCCCTTCTTCACGCGGTCCGGCACGAGCGGAGCGTCGAGTCCGCCGCACAGCAGCGTCGCGCCTTCCTTCGGTCCCATCTCGATGTAGCTGCGCACCTTGGCGAGGTGCACTTGCGAAATCATCGGGCCGATGGTGGTCTTTTCGTCGAGCGGGTCGCCGACGGAAATCTTCTTCGCGCGCGCCACGAAGCGCTCGACGAAGGACGCGTAGAGGGACTGCTGCACCAGGATGCGACTGCCCGCCGTGCAACGCTCGCCGTTGTTCGAGAAGATCATGAACACGGCGGCGTCCAGCGCGCGCTCGAAGTCGGCGTCGTCGAAGACGATGAAGGGCGACTTGCCGCCCAGCTCCATGCTGAACTTCTTCAGGCCCGCCTGCTGCACGATGCGGTTGCCCGTGGCGGTGGAGCCGGTGAAGGAGATCGCGCGCACGTCGCGGTGCTTCACCAGCGGCTCGCCCGCGTCCTTGCCATACCCGTGCACCAGGTTCAGCACGCCGGGCGGGATGCCGGCCTCCAGGGCGAGCTCGCCCAGGCGCGATGCGGTGAGCGGCGACAGCTCGCTCATCTTGAGCACGGCGGTGTTGCCGAACGCGAGGCAGGGCGCGACCTTCCACGTCGCCGTCATGAAGGGCACGTTCCAGGGCGAGATCAGCGCGCACACGCCGACCGGGTGGAACAGCGTGTAGTTCAGGTGCGTGTCGGTCGGGTAGGTGTGCCCGTCGACGCGCGTGCACATCTCGGCGAAGTAATAGAAGTTGTCCGCGGCGCGCGGCACGAGCTGCTTGCCCGTCTGTGCGATCACCTGGCCCGTGTCGTTGGTCTCGGCCTGTGCGATCTCGGGCACGTGCGCGGCGATGAGGTCGCCGAGCTTGCGCACGAGCTTCGCGCGCTGCGGCGCGGGCATCGCCGCCCACTTCGGGAATGCGTCCTTGGCCGCGGCGACGGCGGCGTCGACTTCCGGTTCGCCGCCCGCCGCGACCTCCGCGAGCACCTCCTGCGTCGCAGGGTTGACGCTCTGGAAGTAGTCGCGGCCCGGGACCTGCTTGCCGTTGATGAGGTGGTCGATCTTCATGGTGTGCTTCAGGCGGCTGCGATGGTGTTCATGAGCGCGCCCAGGCCTTCGATCTCCGTCACCACGACGTCGCCGGGGCGGCAGTCCACCACGCCGTCGGGCGTGCCGGTGAGGATCAGGTCGCCGGGGCGCAGCGTCATGAAGCTGGAGAAATACTCGATGAGGAAGGGCACGTCGAAGATCATGTCCTTCGTGTTTCCCGACTGCGTGAGCTTGCCGTTGACGGTGGTGGACAGGGCGAGCGCCATCGGGTCGGGCACGTCGCCGCGCTCCACGAACCACGGGCCGAGCGGCGTCGCGCCGTCGCGGTTCTTCACGCGCAGGTTGGGGCGGTACCAGTTCTCGAGGTAGTCGCGGATCGCGTAGTCGTTCGCCACCGTGTAGCCCGCGATGTAGTCGTAGGCGTCGCCGCGTTTCACGTGTTTCGCCTGCCTGCCGATGACGACGGTGAGTTCGCATTCGTAGTGCATGAAGTCCACATCGGCGGGCCTGCGCGTCGTCTGGCGGTGTCCCGTCAGCGCGCTGGGACTCTTCAGGAACACCAGCGGCTCCTCCGGCGCCTTGAAGGCGAGCTCCTTCGCGTGGTCGGCGTAGTTGAGGCCGAGCGCGAGGATGGTGCGCGGCTGGCGCGTCGGGTTGAGCGGCGGTAGCCACGTGACGTCGTCGAAGGACACGAGCTTCGCGTTGTCCAGCATCAGAAGCCCGTCGCGCTCGGCGGCGTTCTGCGTCACGCCTTCATGGATCACGCGGGCGTACTTCATGCGGCCTCCGCGACCAGCGTGTTGGTCAGGGTGCCGAGCCCCTCGGCGCGGATCTCGATGGTGTCGCCCACCTTTGCGCGCGGCCGGCCCACATCGCAGCCGAGCATCAGTACGTCGCCGGCGCCGAGCGTCATGAATTCGCTCACATCCGTCAGCAACTGCCGCGGCGCGCGGACAAGGTCGTTGAACCGCACCGTCTGGCGCGGCTCGCCGTTGATGCGCACTTCCAGCACGAACCAGCCCGGGTCCGCGCAGTCTTCATCGCGCATCATCTTGCTGCCCACGCCGAGGAAGCCGTCGAGGCACTTGAACTTGACGGGCGGACGGAACAGGCTCTCGTGCGGGATGGACAGGTCGTTCATCAGCACGTAGCCCGCCGGATCGCCGGGGCCTTTCATCACGAAGCCGATGGTGGCGCCGACTTCCACTTCGTGCACGCGGGCGGGCACGGGAATCCGCGCGCCGTCCTCGCTCCAGGTGTTCGCAGGCTTGATGTACAGCACCGGGGCCCTGGGCGGCGCCTTGTACGGCGGTTCGTGCGCCTTGCCGCCCAACGCCGCGAGTTCGCCGCGGAAGTTCAGCAGCGTGCCGTAGACGGTGCCCATGAGGAGAAAGCTCATCGCCGCTCCAGTTCGATGACCTGGTCCAGCAGCTCGTAAAGCTCGGACAGCTTTTCCTTGCCGAGCGTCTTTTCCATCCATTCGTAATGGGCCTCGACGGTATGCGACAGCTTTTCCGCAAGCTTCAAGCCCTTGGACGTGGCGGCGATCGCGGTGCGGCGCTGGTCCGTCGGGTCGCGCTCGCGGCGGATGAGGCCGTCGCGCTCCATGCGCGTGAGCACGCCCGTGAGGCTGGGGCCGAGGATGTATGCCTCGCGCGACACGCGCCCGGTCTCCACCGTGCCGTGCTCGCCGAGCACGCGCAGCACGCGCCACTGCTGGTCCGACAGCCCATGCTCGCGCAGGCTGGGGCGCGTGTGGGTCATGACGGACTCGCGCGCTTGCAGCAGCAGGCGCGGCAGGTTGCGGTGCGTGAACGAAGGCATGGCGGGAATTATTTAACATATTAAATGTTGGGCCGCCGCACTGCAACCCGCCGGCATCGGTAGATACCCTGCCCGGCTATAGTCGGTCGCACACATGGCCAAGGAAAAAACCACCTATACCTGCACCGAATGCGGCGGCACCAGCCCGCGCTGGCTGGGCAAATGCCCGCATTGCGAGGCATGGAACACGCTCATCGAATCCGTGGTGGAGCAGGGCGCCGGCGGCCGGAACAACCGCTTCGCATCGCTCGCCAAAACCAATGCCGTCACGGCGCTCGCGGATATCGAGGCCAGCGAGGTCGAGCGCACGCCCACCGCGATCGACGAGCTCGACCGGGTGCTGGGCGGCGGCATCGTCGAAGGCGGCGTCGTGTTGATCGGCGGCGACCCCGGCATCGGCAAGTCGACCCTGCTGCTGCAGGCGCTCGACGGCCTGCAGCGCGCCGGCATCCCCACGCTGTACGTCACGGGCGAGGAAAGCGGCGCGCAGGTGGCGCTGCGCTCGCGCCGCCTCGGGCTGGACAACTCGCGCGTCAACGTGCTCGCGGAAATCCAGCTCGAAAAGATTCTTGCGACCATCGCCAGCACGCAGCCCGCGGTGGCCGTGATCGATTCGATCCAGACCGTCTATTCCGACCAGCTCAGCTCCGCCCCGGGCTCGGTGGCGCAGGTGCGCGAATGCGCGGCGCACCTGACGCGCGCGGCCAAGGCGGGCGGCACCAGCATCATCCTGGTCGGCCACGTCACCAAGGAAGGCGCGCTGGCGGGGCCGCGTGTCCTGGAGCACATGGTGGACACGGTGCTGTATTTCGAGGGCGACACGCACTCGAGCTTTCGCCTCGTGCGCGCGGTGAAGAACCGCTTCGGCGCCGTCAACGAGATCGGCGTGTTCGCGATGACGGAAAAGGGCCTGAAGGGCGTGGCCAATCCCAGCGCGATCTTCCTGTCGCAGCACAGCGAGCCCGTGCCGGGCAGCTGCGTGCTGGTCACGCTGGAAGGCACGCGACCGATGCTCGTGGAAATCCAGGCGTTGGTCGACAGCGGGGGCCCGAGTCCGCGGCGCCTGTCGGTGGGGCTGGATCGCGACCGCCTCGCGATGCTGCTGGCGGTGCTGCATAGGCATGCCGGCGTCGCGTGCATGGACCAGGATGTCTTCGTCAATGCGGTCGGCGGCGTGCGCATCAACGAGCCTGCCGCCGACCTCGCGGTCATGCTCGCGATCACCTCCAGCCTGCGCGGCAAGCCGCTGCCGCGCGGCTTCATCGCCTTCGGCGAAGTGGGCCTGGCCGGTGAGGTGCGTCCCGCGCCGCGCGGACAGGAGCGCCTGCGCGAAGCCGCCAAGCTCGGATTCTCCGTGGCGGTCGTTCCCAAGGCCAACGCGCCGAAGAAGGGCAGCCGCGAGATCGAGGGCCTCACCATCCACGCGGTGGAGCGGATCGAGGAAGCGATGGAAGTGGTGCGCTCGCTCCATTGAAGCGCTGACGCCGCGAGAAGGCCGGCTCCTACACCTGAGCTTGCACGCCATGGCGACACTGGTTCCACTCCAGGAGTTTTCATGGCATTGGTGCGTCCGCGTGTTTCCTTCACCTCATCCTTGCGGGCCGTCGCGGCCGGCGTGTGCCTCACCGCGCTGGGCCTGAGCGGCACGCATGCCTTCGCGAAACCCGCGCATCGCAGCGCGGCTGCGCCGCAAGCCGATCGCGCGATCGATTTCGACAGCTTCAACAGCGCCACCGACACGCCCTTGCTCAAGGTCGGCAGCCGCGGCGCAGCGGTGACCCGCGCGCAGATCCTGCTGGATCGTGCGTGGTATTCCGTCGGCGAGATCGACGGCAGGTTCGCGACCAACATGCAGCGCATGGTGAAGGCCTACCAGCTGGCCCATGGCCTGAACGGCACGGGCACCGTCACGCCGGAGACCTGGCAGGCCCTGCGCGACGACGCGGCACCCCTGCTCGCACGCTACACGATCACCGCCAAGGACGTGGCGGGCCCCTACGAGAAGACCCCGAAGGACATGGCGGAGCGCGCGCAGCTCAAGGCGCTGAACTACGAGACCATCGAAGAGGCGCTCGGCGAGCGTTTCCACACCAGCGCCGGCTACCTGAAGCAGCTCAACGCGGGCAAGAAGTTCGAGGAAGGCGTGGAGATCACCGCGCCGAACGTGGCGAACGGCAAGCCGCCGACCAAGGGCGCCGCGATCGAGATCGACAAGGCGGCGCGCGTGCTCTACGTGCTGGATGCGGCCAAGCGGCCGGTGGCGGGCTTTCCGATCAGCATCGGCAACGAGAAGAACGATCCGCTGCCCATCGGCCGCATGACGATACGCAACGAAGTGAAGAACCCCACCTTCACCTACAACCCCGCGATCCTGAAGAACGCGCCCAAGGATGCGCAGAAGGTGGAAGTCGCCGGCGGCCCTAACAATCCCGTGGGCAGCATCTGGCTCGGCCTGTCCAAGCCGCACTGGGGCATCCACGGCACGCCGGACCCATCCAACGTCGGCCACTCGGAAACGAACGGCTGCATCCACATGACCAACTGGGACGCGGAGCGCCTCTCGACACTGGTGAAGGCGGGCTTTCGCGTGGACGTGCGGCCGTGAAGCTCGATCACCGGCTGCTCGCGATCGTCGCCGGTTCGATGGTGGCGCTCGGCGCGCTGGGCGCGGTGTTCGCACCGCCCGAAAGCGCGGCCGACATCGGCCGCCTGCGCGCACGTTCGCTGCAGATCCCGGTGCAGGCGGTCGATGCGACCGCACTCGCGGACAACTACCTGCAATCGCGCGAAGCCGGTGCGAGGACGCATGAGGCGCTCGACATTCCCGCGCCGCTCGGCACGCCGGTGGTCGCGGTGGAAGACGGCCGTATCGCCAAGCTCTTCCTGAGCAAGCCGGGCGGCATCACGGTCTACCAGTTCGATCCCCGCTCGGAATTCGCCTATTACTACGCGCATCTCGACCGCTATGCCGACGGATTGAAGGAAGGCGCGCAGGTCAGGCGCGGCGAAGTCATCGGCTACGTGGGCACCACGGGCAACGCCGCGGGCGGCGCGCCTCACCTGCACTTCGCGATCTTTCGCCTGGGCCCGGAGCGCCAGTGGTGGCGCGGCTCGCCGCTCAACCCCTTCCTCGTCTGGCGCGACGCGGCGCATTGAGCGCGGCCGTCCCGGCGACAATCGCCGGATGAACTGGCAAAAGATTTTCCTGCCCATCGCGGGCGCCGTCCTCATCGTGGTGGCCTTCCAGACCTACGGCTGGGCCGGCGCGGCGCTGGCCGTGACGGCGGTCGCCATGTACCTGCTGCTGCACTTCAACCGGCTCATGCACGTGCTCAGGCGCGCGGCCGATCGCCCGAAGGGCTATGTGGCCAGCGCGGTGATGCTGAACGCGAAGCTCAAGCCGGGCGTCAACCTGCTCCATGTGATGGCGATGACCGACTCGCTCGGCGAGCTCATCTCGAAGGAAGGCGAGCAGCCGGAGATGTACCGCTGGACGGACCCCGGCGACTCGCATGTGACCTGCGAGTTCGCGGGTGGCAAGCTCGTGAAATGGACGCTGTACCGCCCGCCCCAGCCCGACGAGGCCTCGCCGCCCGCCGCGTCTTAAAATCGCGGGTTCGAGCGAACCCGACTCCAAAGGACCGATATGAGCGTTGTACCCAGCATGGCCGACCGTGACGGCAAGATCTGGATGGATGGCGAGCTGGTGGAATGGCGCGACGCCAAGATCCACGTGCTCACCCACACCTTGCACTACGGATGCGGCGCCTTCGAAGGTGTCCGGGCCTACAACACGGTGAACGGCACGGCGATCTTCCGCCTGCAGGAGCACACCGAGCGCCTCTTCAACAGCGCCAAGATCCTGCGCATGGCCATCCCCTTCACCAAGGAGCAGGTCAACGAGGCGCAGAAGCAGACCGTGCGCGCGAACAAGCTGGAGAGCTGCTACATCCGACCGCTCACCTGGATCGGCTCGCAGAAGCTCGGCGTGAGCCCCAAGGGCAACCAGATCCACCTGATGGTCGCCGCCTGGGCCTGGGGCGCGTACCTGGGAGAGGAAGGCATGAAGCGCGGCATCCGCGTGAAGACCTCCAGCTACACGCGCCACCACGTCAACATCACCATGACGCAGGCGAAGGCGGTGAGCAACTACACCAACTCCATCCTCGCGAACATGGAGGCGCTGGACGACGGCTACGACGAGGCGCTGCTGCTCGACAGCACGGGCTTCGTGTCGGAAGGCGCGGGCGAGAACATCTTCGTGATCAAGGGCGGCGTGATCTACACGCCGGACCTCTCGGCCGGCGCGCTCAACGGCATCACGCGCAACACCGTGTTCCACATCGCCAAGGACCTGGGCCTGGAGATCGTGCAAAAGCGCATCACGCGCGACGAGGTCTACATCGCCGACGAGGCTTTCTTCACCGGCACCGCCGCCGAAGTGACGCCGATTCGCGAGCTCGACCGTATCGAGATCGGCGCGGGCTCGCGCGGCCCGATCACGGAGAAGATCCAGACGGCGTTCTTCGACATCGTGAACGGCCGCAACCCGAAATACGCCCACTGGCTCACGAAGGTTTGACCATGACAGCCACCACCGCCAAGAAGGAGTCCGTCGTCGAGTTGCTGGCGAAGGAGTTGAACGCCAACGGCGGCGTCTTCTGCCCGAGCCCGATCGCCGGCATGAAGCTCTGGAATACCCACCCGCGCATCTTCCTCGACGTCGCCAGCACCGGCGCCGCGAAGTGCGCGTACTGCGGCACGGTCTACAAGCTGAAAGAGGGCGAGCATTTCGGCGGCCACCACTAGCCGCCAGCTGTCCGCCAAACAATTGGGCTCAGATTCCAATTCTTCCCGCTCGCTGGTCGTTGCGCCGCAATGGATCGGCGACGCGGTGATGACGGAACCGCTGCTGCGCCGCCTGCACGCGCGCGGTGAACGCCTCACGGTGGGCGCCCTGCCTTGGGTCGCGCCGGTCTACCGCGCGATGCCGCAGGTGGACGAAGTCATCGAATTTCCTTTCCAGCACGGCGGCCTGCAGTTCAAGGCGCGGCGCGCGATCGCCAAGCAGGTCGAAGGCCGCTTCGACACCGCATACGTGCTGCCCAATTCGCTCAAGAGCGCGCTGCTGCCCTTTCTCGCAAGCATCCCGAAGCGTGTCGGCTACCTGGGGGAGGCGCGCGTCGGCCTGCTCACGCACCGGCTCAAGAACCCGAAGAACAAGCCGCCGATGGTGGCGTTCTATTCCGCGCTGTCGGGCGAGAAGCAGGGGCTGGAGGCGGACAGGCCGCGGCTCACGCTGGCCGAGTCGGATCAGCAGTCTGCGCTCACCGCCGCCGGCCTGCAGGCACGCGGCTACTACGTCTTCGCGCCGGGCGCCGAGTACGGCCCCGCCAAGCGCTGGCCCGCCACGCACTTCGCCGAACTCGCCCGCTCGCTCGACCAACCCGCGGTGCTGCTCGGTTCCGGCAAGGAAGCCCCGCTGTGCGAAGAGATTGCCAACGCCGCCCCTGGCCGCTGCATCAACCTCGCCGGCAAGACGCCGCTGCTGCAGGCCTTCGCGTTGATCGCCTGCGCGAAAGGCGTCGTCAGCAACGACTCCGGCCTGATGCACGTGGCCGCGGCGTTCGGCGTCCGGCAGGTCGCGGTGTTCGGCTCCTCGAGCCCGCTGCATACGCCGCCCCTCAACGACAACGCCGCGGTGCTGTGGCTCAAACAGGATCCGTCCTACCAGCCGCCGCTGGATTGCGCGCCGTGCTTCGAGCGCGAATGCCCGCTCGGCCACACGCGCTGCCTGGTGGACATCAGCCCTTCGGCAGTTCTTGCACGATTTCCTGCAGGCGCGTGAGCGCCGTCGATGCGGTGCCGTGCCACACGAGATGCGTGTGGTTTCGCCGGACGCGCGCGGGCACTTCGTGCTGGCGCACGTCGCTCGCTGAACGCAGCGCGACCAGCAGCGAGCGGGGCACCAGCGCGAAGCCCGTGCCGGCCGCGACGCAGGCGATCATCGCCTGGTAGGAGCCGAACTCCATCGTGCGCGCAGGCATCACGCCCGAGCCGCCCAGCCACTCCTCCAGCCGCTTGCGGTACGAGCAGCCATTCGCGAAGGCGATCAGCGTGGCGCCGGACAAGTCCGCGGGGCGCGTCACCGGCGCGAAGTCCTTCGCGGTGATGAGCACCAGCTCTTCATCGAAGACCTTGAGCTTGTTCAGTCCCGGCGCGGTGAAGGGCTCGGACACGAACGCCGCCTCGATCTCGAAATTCGTCACGCGCTGGACCAGCGCGCCGGTGGTGCCGGTCACCAGTTCCACGACGACGGCCGGGTATTGCCGGTGGAACTTGGAGAGGATGGGCGCGAGCCGGCTGCCCGCCGTGCTCTCCAGCGAGCCGATGCGAAAGACGCCGATCGGCTTGCCCGTGCGCAGCTCGCTCTCGGCCTCGTCGGCGAGGCGGAACAGGCGCTGCGTATAGGAGAGCAGCAGTTCGCCTTCGGGCGACAGCACCAGCGCGCGGCCCTGGCGGCGGAAGAGCTGCAGCCCGAGGCGCTCCTCGAGCTGCTTGATCCGCGTCGTGACGTTGGACTGCACGCGGTTGAGCTTGCTCGCCGCGCGGATGATGCCGCCCTCGCTCACGACGGCGCGGAAGATCTCCAGCGAGTCCAGGTCGATCGTTCTCATGGGAAGAATGAAGTATCTGAATTATTCATTTGTGGGCGAACGCCATTCTCTGTCTAATCACAATCCATGGCAAACCAGGAATCGACAGCCGGCCCCTCACCCGTCGCGGTGTGCTTCGCGGGGATGCTCGCGCTCGCGGTGGCGATGGGCATCGGCCGCTTCGCGTTCACGCCGATGCTGCCGCTGATGATCCAGGGCGCGGGGCTCGACGTCGCCAGCGGCGGCTGGATTGCCGCGGCCAATTACGCGGGGTACCTCGTCGGTGCGCTGACCGCCTCGCGCGTGCCGATGGGCGCGGTGCGGCTGGGCATCGTCGCGTTGCTGGCGACGGCGCTGCTCACTGCCGCCATGGCCCTGCCCGGTCCGGCCGTCCTCTGGGCGGTGCTGCGTTTCGCGGCAGGCGTCGCGAGCGCATGGGTTTTCGTCAGCACGGCCGTCTGGTGCCTGGGCGCACTGGCACGGATGCATCGCGCGGCGTGGGGCGGAGCGGTGTACTTCGGCGTCGGCGCGGGCATCGCCCTCGCCGGGCTGTGGTGCCTGGCGGGCGGCGTCGCCGGTGCGTCGCCGGCCGCCTTGTGGATCCAGCTGGGTCTGCTGGCGGCGGCGTTGATGGTCCCCGTGGTGATCGTCATGCGCAAAGTCGGCGAGGCACCACCGCCCGCGGCGGCCTCGGCCGCGCCTTCGCCCCCCCCGCCGGGCACCACGGGCCTCGTCATCAGCTACGGCGCGTTCGGCTTCGGCTACATCCTGCCCGCCACCTTTCTTCCGGTGCTCGCGCGCTCGGTCGTGGAAGACCCGCGGCTCTTCGGCCTCGCCTGGCCCGTGTTCGGGGCGATGGCGGCCGTGTCCACGCTGCTCGCGAGCTGGTTCATGCGCCGCGCATCGCGCCTGCAGGTCTGGTCCGCGGCGCACATGCTGATGGGCCTGGGCGTGCTGCTGCCCAGCGTGTCAGCGAGCGGTACCGCGATCGCGCTTTCCGCACTGCTCGTCGGCGGCACCTTCATGGTGATCACGATGGCGGGCGTGCAGGAGATCCGCGCCCGCGCCGTGGGCGACCCGACGCGATGGGTCGCGCGGATGACCGGCGCGTTCGCGCTGGGGCAGATCGCGGGGCCCATGGTGTCGTCGATGCTGCTGCACCTGCCGCTGCACGGCATGAACGGCTTGAACCTCGCGCTGCAGGCGGGCGCCGCAGCCCTGTGGCTGAGCGGCGCGTGGTTGTGGCGCGAAGCCGGCTTCTCACTCACTCGCGAAAGGATGTCCCATGCCCGATGATTCCAACACCGCCAGCCGCCAGGGCTCCGCGCAGCCGTGGCGCGAGCGCATGCCGCTGCCGGCGGATTCCGCGATGACGCCGCCGCAGCGTGAAGCCGCGCAGGCACTCATCGCCGGGCCGCGCAAAGGCGTGTACGGCCCCTTCCTGCCGCTGCTGCGCAGCCCGCAACTGCTCGACCGCGTCGCGAAGGTCGGCGAGTACCTGCGATTCGAGAGCGTGCTCGATGCGCGCATCCGCGAATTCGCGACCTGCATCGCGGCGCGGCACGTGAGCAACCAGTTCGAATGGTTGATGCATGCGCCGTTGGCCGTGAAGGCGGGCGTATCCGCCGCCGCGATCGAGGCCCTGCGCGTCGGCGCGCGGCCCAAAGGCCTCCCAGCCGATGAGGACGCGGCGCTCGATCTCGCGGGCGAGCTGCTCACCACGCACGGCGCGAGCGAACCGACCTACGCCGCGGCGGTGATGCATTTCGGAGAGCAGGGCGTCGTCGAACTCACGACGCTGGTCGGCTACTTCGTGATGGTGTCGTGGCTGATGAATGTGGCGCATACGCCTGCGCAGGCGGGTGCGAGTGGTGAGGGGCTGCCGGCGTTTCCGCTGTGAGCTCCGCAGGCAGCATCAGGTGCCCCGCGTAGCGCGCCACGAGGCCCGCGATCGGCACGCGTGCCTGCACCTCGAACTGGAAGCGGCTCCCTTCGCCGCTCTCGACCGCGACGATGTCGGGCATCAGCCAGCGCGGGCAGGGCAGCCCGAGAAAGCGCAGGCGCACCAGACGCATTTCCAGGCGCGTGTCCTGTTCGTGCAAGTGGAAAGTGAGCCGGGACACGCCGAGGTGCTCGACGACGGAGTTGCCCGATGCACGCAAGGTGGAGGTCATCGTCTTCGCAGGAAAGTGCCGCGTCCATGTCTCGGCTCGCGGCGTGGCGTCGAGCTCGAAGCGGATCGCTCCGCCGCCGTCCGTCGTGGGCGTGCCGAGACCCCATGCCAGCAGCCGCGCGAGCCACGTTTGGGGCGCATGCGTACGCACCTCGCCCGTGAGCACATGGCGTCCTGACAATCGGTGGAACGCGCGCACCGGCGATGCGAGCCGCTGGTAGCTGTCACCCATCACGCGCTCATAGAGGCTGGGTTCGCTCATGCCGCGTCAGTCATGTGGATGTGCAGACCGTTTGCTTCGCGCACGAAGTCGTCGAGCGAGAGCAGGCCCATGCAACGCATGGCCCCGATGGGGGGTGGATGTCCGGTGGCCAGTTGGCGCACCAGTGCAGCCGCCGCCAGCGTCGGGACGTAGGGGCCATCGCCGTGCGTGGCCAGCAGTTCCCATCGCCGCGTGGTTCGATCTCCTTCAGGTGAACGGCCACGGACTTCGACATGCATCGCGCCCGCGTCGCTACCCGCGTGGCGGAACCCATCCGCGATCCGCTTCAAAAGCGCCGCATGCGCCGACCAGTCGCGCACGATGCCCCACCGTGCCATCAGCGCCATGGCATTCATTCCGAGGTGAAGAAAAGGGAGTTCGAGGCCCGCGCCGAAGCGCACGCTGGGCGCGCCGGCATAGCGGCCGGGCAGGAGGGCGAGGTCGGGGACGTCGCAAGGCGAGAGAAACCTCCTGCCCACCGGGTGTCCGTACGCGTGGCGATAGCTCGTGCCCCACCCCCACGCCGAATTGCCCGACGGCGTCTCCAGGCGCTTGCCGCAATAACCGAGGATGGCCCGCACCGTGGACAAGCCGCGTTCGGTGCGGTTGCCCGGGCTAATGCCGATGTCGATCGAGTCCACCGATTGCATGCCGCGCGTCAACGCGTCGACCACTGCGCTGGACAGCGCGGGCACGGAACTCGCGCCGCTGGTGACCAGCACGCGCGCTCCTTCGGCCGCCGCATGCAATGCGGAGATCCCGGCGACGAAGGCGCGCGCATCCGCGAGATCGATGTAATGCGCACCCTGTGCGATGCACGCCTGCGCGACGCGATAGTCCTGTCCCTGGAAAGGCCCGCAGCAATGGACCACCGCGGCGGGCTGCAGATGCGCGAGGGAGGACGCGAAGTCGCCGGACATGGCGTCGAGCTCGATGCCTTCCACGAGCGTTGCGGGGGCGCATGCCAGGCCCTCGACCGATGCCCGGGCCTTGTCGCCCGACCGGCCCGCGGCGAAGATGTGCAGGCCGCCCTGGCGCGCCAGCCGCTCGACCAGCCGGCTGCCGAAGAAGCCATACCCTCCCAGGACGAGCACGCGGTAACCGGACATGCGGGAAGTGTAGGCGCCAAAAAAAACAGCCACCTTTCGGCGGCTGTATAAAGTCCTTGGAAGGACGTCGTTGGGAGACTTGAAAACCGGTTTCGCTTATCCGCTCGAAGAGCGACTGCGTGACAGCGGTGGAATCAATATAGCCCCGGCCACCGGTTTGCGCATCCTACAAATGGGGGAGGCGCGCACATGGAATGTGCACATGTTCACGTTGCGCGCGTCCGGTTTACACCCGGTCGCACGGCACACGTAGAACAAAGCATGCACCGCCGCCGGGCTGGTCCACGCACTGCACGGTGCCGTGGTGGCGCTGCGTGATCGAGCGCACCAGCGCCAGGCCGAGGCCGACGCCGCCCGAGCGCTCGCTCGCGCCCGCGAGCCGGTAGAAGGGCTCGAAAATCCGCTCGCGTTCCGCGGGGGGAACGCCAGGCCCTTGGTCCCGGACCCGCACGACGGCCTCGCCCTGCTCGCGGCTGACCTCCACCGTCACCTCGCCGTCGCTGTAGCGGCGCGCGTTCTCGAGCAGGTTGCGGATCGCGCGGCGCAGCAACTTGGAGACGCCTTGCACGACGAGCGGTTGCGGATCGGGGCTGGGCACGAGTTCCGCACCGGCGCGCGCGCATTCTTCCGCGACGAGGCCGGTCAGGTCGATCGATTCGAAGGTGCCGACGTCGGTCTCCTTCGCGTCGAGGCGGCTCGCGAGCAGGATCTCGTCGACGAGCTGGTCGAGCTCGCCGATGTTGCGGCGGATCTCGTCCTGGAACGCCGGCGAGGTCTGCGGGTCCATCAGCTCCAGCCCCATGCGGATGCGCGCGAGCGGCGAGCGCAATTCGTGCGACGCATTGGCGAGCAGCGACTTGTGCGACTTCAGCAGCGTCTCCACGCGCTCGGCTGCGTGGTTGAAGCGCTGCGCGAGGAAGGCGAGCTCGTCCGAGCCCGACTCGTTGATGCGCACGGACAGGTCGCCCTCGCCCCAGCGTTCCACGCCCTGGCGCAAGTGATCGAGCCGCAGCGTGAGCCGCCGGATGATGGGGTAGGTGCCGATCGCCACCGCGATGGCGACGATGCCCAGCAGCCACAGCAGGCTGCTCGGCCCGCGGAACCACGGACGCCCGGGCGGGCCTTCACCCGGCTGGCGAGGCCGCGGCGGCAGCTGCACGACGAGCGTGCGGCCATCGTTCATCGCCACCTGGAACTCCACGCCCTGGCCGGGCATGCGCACCGGGCGCGTCTTCACCTGGCCCAGCACGTCGCCCGCTTCGTTGCGGATGATCACCTCGCGCTCCGGCGCCTGTTCGGTGTTCGCGCGCCAGAGAAAGCCGAATGCCACCGTGAGCAGGCCCACGGCCAGCACGACCGCGATCCAGATGCGCAGGTAGAGGGGGACGCGAAACCGCGCGCGCCAGGCGACCACGCGTTCAGTCCTGCTGCTTGGCGAAGACGTAGCCCACGCCGCGCACGGTGAGGATGCGCTTCGGGTTCTTGGCGTCCGACTCGATCGCCGCGCGGATGCGGCCCATGTGCACGTCGATCGAGCGGTCGAAGGCCTCGAGCTCGCGGCCGCGCACGGCTTCCATGATCTGGTCGCGCGTGAGCACGCGGCCGGCGCGCTCGGCGAGCGTCATCAGCAGGTCGAACTGGTAGGACGTGAGCTCCGCCGGCTTGCCGTTCACGACGACGGTGCGCGCGTCGCGGTCGATCTCCAGCGTGCCGAAGCGCAGCAGTTTCGCGGCGGGCTGCGGGCCTTCGGTGCGGCGGCGCAGGATGGCGCGGATGCGCGCGAGCAATTCGCGCGGCTCGAAGGGCTTGGGCAGGTAGTCGTCCGCGCCGAGCTCCAGCCCGACGATGCGGTCCATCGGGTCGCCCTTGGCGGTGAGCATGAGCACGGGGATCTGCCCCGCCTCGCCCGGCAGCGAGCGCAGGCGGCGGCAGACTTCCAGCCCGTCCATGTCGGGCAGCATCAGGTCCAGGATGACGAGCTCGGGCGCCGCGCCCGAGGGCGGCTCCTGCAGCAGCGCGAGGCCGGCCTTGGCGTCGATCGCGTGGGTGACGCCGAAGCCCGATCGCTCCAGGTACTCGCCCACCATCTGCGCCAGGCGGGCGTCGTCTTCGATCATCAGCAGTTGTTGCATGGGTGCATTGTGAGGGTGCGCGTGCGCGCAATCCCCCATCGTGGCGCGCGGGCTGCTCCGCTGCGCGAAGCGGCGGTAAAGTTAGGTAAATGGCCGTACCTTCCGACCTGTCCGAGTTCGCGGGTGTGCCCGCCGCGCAGGCGCGGCGCGCGCCCGGGGCGGTGGCGCTGGAATTCGACGGGGCGGCGCTCGGCTATGCCGAATTCGCGCGCGCGTGCGAGCACGTGGCCGGCGTCCTCTGGACCCACTGGGGGGTGCGCCCCGGCGATCGCGTGGCCTGGCTGGGTGCGAACCACCCGGGGCAGCTCGTCTTGCTCTTCGCCCTGGCGCGCATCGGCGCCGCCTTGCTGCCGCTCAACTTCCGCCTGGCGCCGGCCGAGTGGGACGCGCAAGTGGCTGACTGCAGGCCGACCCGGCTCGTGCATGACGACGCATGGGCGGATGCCGCCTTGCAACTGGGCGCGCGTCACACGCTGCCGGTGCATCGCGCGCAGGCGCTGGGCGAGCAGATCGACGCGCCGCCCGCGCCGGTCCACGGCACGGACGCAAGCGCCGTGCTGCTCGTCTATACATCCGGGACCACCGGCCGGCCGAAGGCGGCCGTGCACACGCAGGGCAACCTGCTGGCCAACATGCGCATCGCGGCGCAGGTGCAGCGGATGACGCCTGGCGACCGAGTCGCCACGATGCTGCCGATGTTCCATGTGGGCGGGCTGTGCATCCAGACCTTGCCGGCCCTGTACGCGGGCGCCACGGTGATCCTTCATCCCCGCTTTTCACCCGACAGCGCGTTCGTTTGCTTCGAACGCGACCGGCCCACGCTCACCTTGCAGGTGCCGGCCACGATGAAGGCGCTCGTCGACCATCCGCGCTGGCCCGGCGCCGACCTCTCGAGCCTGCGTGCGATGTGGGCGGGCTCCAGCCTGCTGCCTGCGTCACTGGTGCGGGCCGTGCATGCGCGCGGCGTGCCGGTGTGCAATGTGTATGGCGCGACGGAGACGGGCCCCTTCTCGATCGCGCTGGGGCCCGAGGCGGCGATGGACCACGTGGGTTCCTGCGGCTGGCCCGCGCCCGAAGTGGACGTGCGATTGAAGGACGCGAAGGATGGCGTAGGTGAACTGCTTCTGCGCGCGCCGAACGTGGTGTCGCGTTACTGGCCGGACATCGCGGCCTGCGACGCGGACGGCTGGTTCCATACGGGCGATCTCGCGTCGCTGGCGTCCGATGGCAGCTACACGATCGTGGGCCGTGCGAAGGAGCTCATCATCTCGGGCGGCGAGAACATCCACCCGGCGGAAATCGAATCGGTGCTCGGCGAGCATCCCGCGGTGCTGGAATGCGCCGCATTCGGCGTCCCGGATGACGCGTGGGGCGAAGCTGTTGCGGTGGCCGTGGTCCTGCGCGAAGGACAGGCGGCGGACCAGGACGCGCTCGCCGCGTTCCTGGCCGGCCGGCTGGCGCGCTACAAGCTTCCGCGCCGCTGGCTGTGGGTGGAAGCCCTGCCCAAAACCGCGCTGGGCAAGTTGCAGCGCGGTGCCCTGGCGGCGCTTAGAACGTCACCTTGATCCCGGCGACGAGGTTGGCGCGGCCGAGGTCCTTCGTGCCGCTGCCCGGGAGCATGAACGGCGCGCCGAAGTGATCTTTCCAGTTCGAGCCGACCACCGCGACACTGGCGGACAGGCCGTATCCCAGGTCCTTGGTGCCGGTGAGCGAGTAGTCCATATAGGTCCCGAAGCCCTTGATGCGCTGCCATCCTGCGTGCGGGG
This sequence comes from Caenimonas aquaedulcis, assembly GCF_015831345.1. NCBI lineage: Bacteria > Pseudomonadati > Pseudomonadota > Betaproteobacteria > Burkholderiales > Comamonadaceae > Caenimonas > Caenimonas aquaedulcis. The sequence continues at coordinate 2,946,997 of NZ_JADWYS010000001.1, forward strand.
TGAGCGAGTAGCCATCGCCCAGGTCGATCGAGGCCGACAGGTCCAGGTAGCCGCTGCCCTTGCTGCCGGGCGCGCCGAACAGGTCGGTGAGGCTGTGGGAGTACTTGGCCGTGAAGAGCTTGTAAGTGAGCGCGCCGTACACCTCGAAGGTGTTGGCGTTCTGCGTGGTCACGTCCTTGAGCGTGTTGCCCACGTACCAATACTGGAGCGCGCCGACGTCGTACGAGAGATCGTGGCCGATCGTTCCCTTGTAGCCGCCGTAGAGGTCGATTTCGACCGGGCCTTTGGCTTGCGGGCCCGCGGGGATGGAGGAATCCTTGATCCAGCGGATCGTGGAGGCCCAGGCGCCGGCGTACCAGCCGCCCGCGCCCGCGTAGTCGATCCCGCCTTGCAGGGCGGGCTTGCGGGCCGATTGCGAGAGGCCGCGGTAGCGGTAGTCGGTGACGGCGCCGATGTTGTAGCTGAGGCCCGAAGCGGGCGGGGCTTCAGCGTGGGCGAAGGATGCCGCTGCGCAAAGCGCGGCGAAGGCGATGAGGGACCGTTTGTGCATGGGATGCTCCGTCGAAAGAAAGCTTCGGACGGTAGCGTGATTGCGGCGCGATAGGAGCCGCAGTTGAAATCATCACGAATTGGTCACATGCGCGCTTCGCCGCTGCATCCGCCACAACACCACCAGCAACACCATCGGCGGAATCGCGGTGAGCCCTGTCGCCACGAACGCCGTCGCATAAGCGCCCAGCAACCCGTGCGACGGGGTCAGCGCATCGACTGTCGCCCCTGAAAAGCCCTTCGCGAATTTCCCGAGGATCGCGTACGTGGAGGACAGCATCGCGTACTGCGTCGCGGTGTACCCGAGGCTCGTCAAGCTCGACATGTAGGTGACGAGTGCGACACCCGCGAATGCCTGCGCGAACGAATCCAGCGTCATCACGGCAGCGAACAGCGAGGTGTCCGCGCTCAGGCTGAGCAGCGCGAAGGCCGCGGTGCCGAAGCCTTCCAGCACCAGCCCGATGACGAGTGTCGGCAACATGCCGATGCGTACCGCGCTGATCCCCGCGGCCGCGATGCCGACGAAGGTGGCGACGAGCCCGAACGATCCGCGCACCCATGCGACGGTGTCCTTGGAAATGCCGAGGTCGTGATAGAACGGGTTGTACATCGGGCCCATCACGAAGTCGGGCAGGCGGTACAGCGCGACCATCAGCAGCATCACGAGCCCGGCCGTCTTGTGCTTGGCGAAGAAATCGACGAAGGGCCCGATGATCGCGTCGCCCAGTCCGCGCAGCGTCCACAGCGGCGGCTTCGAATGCAGCACGGTGTCCGCGCGCGTCGGTTCCTTCGCGAACAGCGTGGCCGCGGTGCAGAGGATCATCAACACCGCCATCGCCACATAGGACACCGGCCAGCCGACACGGGCGGCGGCGGCGATGATCAACGCGTCGGTGACGAGCAGTGCGCTGCGGTAGCCGACTTGCGCGGCCGACGTCATCAAGCCCACTTCGTCGGCGTCCGCTGCGGCCTCGATGCGCCACGCGTCGATCGCGATGTCCTGCGTCGCCGACGCGAAAGCCGTGAGCAGCGCGAAGGCGCCGATCGCGGCGAGCCCGCCGGCCGTGCCGACCGCCGCCATGCCGATCAGGCCGATCGCCACGAGGATCTGGCAGAACAGCATCCACCCGCGCCGGCGCCCGAGGCGCCCGAGCAGGGGGACATCGATGCGGTCCACCAGCGGCGACCAGTACACCTTGAATGCATAGGCGAAGCCGACCCAGGAGATGAAACCGATGGCGATCAGGCTCGTGCCCTCGTCGCGCAGCCAGTAGCCGAAGGTGTTGGCGGTGAGCAGGAAGGGCAGGCCCGAGGAGAAGCCCAGCGCAAGCATCACCGCGACCTTGGGTTGGCGCAGTTCGCGCAGCACCTCCAGCGCGGATCGTTTGCGGCGCGCGGCGGACGGCGCCTCGGGTTCCCGGCTGACAGGAGGGGGTGGGGTCATCGAAGAATAATAAGCGGACCCCATGCCCGACCGGGGAGCGAGATGCGTGCGAATGTTCAGGAGTGCCCGATGCAATCTGCGATGAAGCGTTATGCCAGGACGGCGGTGGTCGCCGCCGCATTGGGCCTGTCCGCCCTGGGCGCCGCGGCCAAGGAGCCGCCGCACGAAGGCGTCGAGGTCGGCAAGTCCTCGCGCCTTGCCGGGCTCGTGCCCGCCGCCCAGGTGGAGCAGGCGGCCGACCAGCAGTACCACCAGCTGCTGCAGCAGGCGCAAGCGAAGAACGCGCTGGCGCCCGCGACCAGCCCGCAATACAAGCGCCTCGAGGCCATCAGCCAGCGCCTCATCCCGCAGTCGTATGCGTGGAACGAGCGCGCGAAGACCTGGAAGTGGGAGGTGAACGTGGTCGGCTCGCAGCAGGTCAACGCCTTCTGCATGCCCGGCGGCAAGATCGCCGTGTTCACCGGCATCATGGACAAGCTGCAGCTGTCGGACGACGAACTCGCGATGGTGGTCGGCCACGAGATGGCCCACGCGCTGCGCGAGCACGCGCGCGCCCGCATGAGCAAGGGCGCCCTCACGCAGGGCGGTATGCGCATCGGCGGGGCGGTGCTCTCGGGCATCTTCGGGATCGACCCGCACATCACCGACATGGCGGCGCGCGGCGCGGCCAGCCTGCTCACGCTCAAGTTCAGCCGAAGCGACGAATCCGAGGCCGACCTCGTGGGCATGGAGCTCGCCGCGCGCGCGGGCTACGACCCGCGCGCCGCGATCACGCTGTGGAAGAAGATGGCGCAGGCCAGCCAGGGCCAGCCGCCGCAGTGGATGTCCACGCACCCGTCCAGCACGACGCGCATCGCGGAGCTGGAGCGCAACATTCCCCGCGTGATGCCGCTCTACCAGCGCACCGTCGCCAAGCGCTGAGGGGCTTCAAGGGCATGGCGGCACGGCGTTAAGCTTCGCCCCCATGCGATTTCTCTTCGTCCACCAGAATTTTCCGGGCCAGTTCCGGCACGTCTCGCAGGCCCTTTCGGCGCGCGGACATGAAGTGGTGGCGCTCGGCGTGAACCCGCCCACGGGCGAGCCGGTGCGGGGCGTGAGGCACGTGCTGTACAAGGAGCGGCCCTTTCCCGCCGAGAAGGTGGAGCACCCGCTGGCCGGCGCGCTCTACGAACTCGCGGACAAGATGGCCCGCGGCGACAGCGCGGCGCGCGCGATGCGGGCACTGCAGGAGTCCGGCTTCGAGCCGGACGTGGTCGTCGTGCACTCGGGCTGGGGCGAGGCGATGTTCGCGAAGGACGTGTTCCCGAAGGCGCGCTTCATCGTCTACGCCGAGTATTACTACGGCGGCGAAGGCAGCGACACGGGTTTCGATCCGGAGTTCTCGCGCCCTTCCGTTCTGGCCGACCAGCGCGTGCGCATCCGCAACACGCACCTGCTGCATCCGCTCAGCGCGTGCGACGTGGCGCTCACGCCCACGCAGTTCCAGAAGAGCCGCCATCCGGCCTGGGCGCAGGAGCGCATCCGCGTGATCCACGAAGGCATCGACACCGACCGGTTCCGGCCGGACCCGAAAGCGACCGTCCAGTTGCAGACGGCGGGCCTCACGTTGCGCCCCGGCGATGAAACCGTGACTTTTGTCGTGCGGCAACTGGAGCCCTATAGGGGTTATCACATCTTCATGCGTGCGCTGCCGCTCCTGCAGAAGCTGCGGCCGAACGCGCGCGTGGTGCTGGTCGGCGGGGACGGATCGAGCTACAGCACAAAGCCCCCCGAAGGAAAGACCTGGCGCGACATCTTCCTGGCGGAGGTGGTGCAGCAGCTCGACATGAGCCGGGTCCACTTCGTGGGGCGGGTTCCCCACACCGTATTGACGCAACTGATGCAGGTGTCCGCGTTACATGTGTATCTGACTTACCCCTTCGTCCTGTCGTGGTCGCTGCTGGAGGCCATGAGCATCGGCTGCCTGGTGCTGGCATCGGACACCGGCCCGGTGCGGGAGGTGATCGAGCACGGGCGCAATGGCCTGTTGACGGACTTCTTCGACCACGACGCGCTGGCGCGGGCCATGGCCGACGCTCTTGGAAACCAGGAAAAACTGCGCCCTTTGCGCGAGGCGGCGCGCGAGACGATCGTGTCGCGCTATGACCTGGCGCAGCACTGCCTGCCGCAGATGCTCGAACTCATGGAAAACCATTAGCCGCGCAAAACTGAATAGCAGGATTCGGGGCGGCACGCAACCCACGAATGCAGGGTGTAGTCACACTTGTTTCGGAGTGTTAGGGGATGTAGCCTCTGAGGCTTCTTTTCGCGCGCAGGAGTATCCGCCATGGCTTCCCCCGTCCTTAGTTCATTCTGGAGCCCCACATTGGGTACGGTCGCCTCCAACGCGACTAATCCCGCCGGCGTCTCTGTCGCTCAGATGGTTGTCGACGGCTCGATCACCGACGCCGATGGTTCTCCCGTCGAGGCGATCATCGTCACGCAGACAACTTTCGGTCTGGGGGACTGGCAATACAGCGTGGACAACGGCGCCAACTGGGTGTCGTTTTCGGGCGGGATCAGCACAGGTCTCGCACTGGGCCCCACGGCGCTGATCCGGCTGGTACCGAACGGCATCGTCACGGGTGATGCCTATATCCGCTTTGCGGCGTGGGACCAGAGCAGTGGGGTGCAGGGCACGTTCATCGCCGTGAACTCACCGTCGGTGAGCACGCAGCAGGACTGGGCCAATATCAAGGTCACCGGCGCGAACGATGCGCCGGTGTTCGTCCCCCCGGACTTTCCCGGGCTGTCGACAACCCTCTTGCCCGGGACGGCGCAGGCCAACCAGATCATCCTCGAGCCGGATGGCCACATGGTGCTGGTTGCCAGCTTTGGCGACGCGGCAACCGCAATGACGGTGGTCGCGCGATACAACCCGGATGGCAGCCTCGAGCCCAGTTTTGGATACAACGGCACCGGCTGGCAGGGTGCCAACGTGGGACCTGTCGGCCGGGACCGCCCGAGCGCCATTGCCATGCAGGCCGATGGCAAATTCGTCGTCGCGGCCACCATTTCGACAACCGGCAGTGGCGATGACATCGCGATGCTGCGCTTCAACCATGACGGCACGGTGGACCCGACGTTCGGCAATAGCGGGTGGGTCAAGACCTCGATCAGCAACACGGGCAACCTCAACGACCGCGTCAGCGGAATGCTGATCCAGCCGGACGGCAAGATTGTCCTGGCAGGGTTCACCCGCAGCGCAGGCGCGGGCAACAACGACTTCCTGCTGGTTCGCTACAACCAGGACGGCAGCCTGGACACCAGTTTCGATGGCGATGGCAAGGTCATCACCGCATTCAATTCCGGCGCGGACGCCGCTGTACGCGTGCTCATGCAGCCCGACGGGAAGCTCCTCGCGATCGGCAACGCCACGATCGGCGGATCGACCCAATTCGCGATCGCGCGCTACAACTCCAATGGGGGACTCGACACCGGCTTCGGAAATGCCGGCATCGTCACCACCGACATCGATGCCAATGGCGATACTGCGTACGCCGCCGTGATGCAGGCCGACGGCAAGATTGTCGTGGTTGGCAATGCCGCCGCGGCAGACGCCGCGAGCAGCCTCGGCAACTGGGCGGTCGCGCGCTACAACACCGACGGATCGCTGGACAACAGCTTCTCGGGCGACGGCAAAGTCACTACCTCCGTTGCCACGGGCGGCGGGTGGGCACAGGCCGTCGCCGTGCAGGCGGACGGCAAGCTGGTGGTGGCCGGTTTCAGCGCCAGCGCCAGCAACATCAATATCTGGGATCTCGCGGTCGTCCGGTACAACACGGACGGGTCGCTGGACACCTCCTTCGGCAGCGGCGGCAAGGTCGTGCGCGATTTCGCGCGGGACCCTTACGACCTCACCAGCGACGACATGGCGTTCAGCGTCGTCATCCAGCCTGATGGCCGCATCGTCCTCACGGGGACCAGCGGCAGCGCGGGGACGCGTGACATCGCGATCGAGCGCTTGAACGCGGATGGCAGTTTCGACGCGACTTTCGGTGGCACGCCGCCGGTCATCCACGGCGCCGGCACCGGCCCGGTGGTCCTCGACAGCAAGGTGACGGTTTATGACCACCAGCTCGGCACGTTGTCCGAAGGGCGCGGAGACTACACAGGCGCCACCGTCACCCTGATGCGCGAAGGAGGCGCCAACGCCCAGGACGTCTTCTCCGCCAAGGCGGGAGGAACCCTCAGCGCACTCACACAGGGCGCCACGATCCACATGGGCATCTCCGACTACGGGACCGTGACGACCAACAGCGGGGGCGTGCTGGTGATTCAGTTCGCCAATGGCATCCCGCAGGAAGACCTGAATTCGGTGCTTCGGCAAATTGCCTATAGCAACACGAGCGGCGTCCCGGAGGCGCCGATCCGGATCCAGTGGACGTTCTCGGACGGCAATTTTGGGGACCAGGGCACCGGCGGCGCCCTGACCGCCCAGCATTTCACGTCGGTCCTCCTGCCCCACCAGGTCGAAGGCACGACCGACGACGACAATCTGAACGGCGACAACAACGGCGATTACATCCGGGGCCTCGCCGGCAACGACAACATCAACGGCGGCGCGGGCAACGACACGATCGACGGCGACGGGGGCAACGACTTCATCGCAGGCAACGGCGGCAACGATTTGGTCCACGCCGGCGAGGGCGACGACTACATCATCGCGGGCGGCTTCGGCGAAGGCGGAAGCGACACCATCGACGGCGGCGCCGGGCGCGACGTCGTGTCCTACAACTTCGGCGGCAGTGCCGTGGGCGTCACCTTCGCCTCCACCGTGCCGAGCGGCACGCAAGTCGACCCCCTGGGCGGCACGGACACCTTCAGCAGCATCGAAGAAGCGCACATCTTCGGCAGCAGCCACGACGATTCGATCACGGGCGACGGCGGGCGCAACTTCATCGGCGGCGGCGGCGGCAACGACACGCTCACCGGCGGCGGCGGCCAGGACACCTTCTCCTACAACATGGCCGAAGGCGCGGCGGGCTCCGACCTCATCACCGACCTGAGCGCGGGCGACAACATCAGCATCAACAACTCCAGCGGGCCCGCACCTGTGCTGTCGGAGATCGTGCTGCAGGGCGATTCGCCCGGCGCGCTCGACCATCAGGTGATGGTGGCGACGCCGAGCGGCGGTGTCACGCGCATCTATGTCAGCGCGGACGACACGCCCGGGGCGGAAATCATCATCCGGCTCGACGGCGAATTCACCGCCGACGACTTCTACATCTACAACGGCCCCTTCGGCGCCGACATCAACTACGCGCCCGGACAAACCATCCTCGGCGGGCCTGGCAACGAGCAGCTGAACGGCGGCCAGGGCCCGGACACCATCGACGGGGCCGGCGGCAACGACAACATCCAGGGCAACCAGGGCAACGATTCGCTCACCGGCGGTGACGGCGACGACTTCATCGGCGGGGGCCTCGGCAACGACGTGATCGCCGGAGGGCCGGGCTGGGACGGCACGGCCTACTGGGACGCCACGGCAGGCGTGAGCGTCACGTTGTCGACCGGCACGGTGACCGGCGGAGGCGGCAACGACACCCTGAGCGGCATCGAGGACGTCACCGGATCGCCTTTCAACGACACGCTTCGCGGCACGTCCGGCGACGAGAACCTCAACGGCGGCATGGGCGACGACCTGATCAGCGGCGGGGGCGGCACCAACGACTGGACGAACTACTGGTATGCGACGGCGGGCGTCAACGTCAACCTGCAGACCACGGTAGCGACCGGAGGCGGCGGCAACGACACGGTGCAGGGCATCGAGAACGTCGGCGGCTCGCCCCATGGCGACACGCTGGTGGGCAACGGCGCCAACAACAGCCTGCGCGGCGAAGACGGCAACGACAGCCTCGTGGGCGGCGACGGCAACGACTTCATCACCGGCGGCTTCGGCAACGACACGATCGACGGCGGCCTGGGCAGCGCCGACATGGTGGACTACTACTACACCGGCAACACCGGCGGGGTCAACGTCGACCTCACCAACCACCAGGCGACCGGCGGGCAGGGCACCGACTCGATCACCAACATCGAGAACGTCAAGGGATCGGACCAGAACGACACGATCACCGGCGACGGCAACTCCAACTACATGGAGGGCCAGGGCGGCAACGACGCCATGAACGGCATGGGGGGGAACGACAACCTCGACGGCGGCGAGGGCAGCGACACCCTGCAGGGCGGCGCCGGCGACGACAACCTGAACGGCGCGAACGGCGACGACTCGATCACCGGCGGCCTCGGCAACGACGTGCTCACCGGCGGCGCCGGCAACGACACGATGCAGGGCAACGAGGGCGGCGACTCGTTCGCGTCCGGGCCCGGCAACGACGTGATGGACGGCGGCGTCATCACCGACCGCGTCAACTTCCTCGACGGCAACACGCTCAATTACCTGTCGGCGCCGGCGGGCGTCAACATCAACATGTCGGGCGTGACGGGCGACGGCACCACCGGCTCGGGCACCGTGCAGGACGGCTACGGCGGCACGGACACGGTGTCGAATTTCTTCAACTTCAACGGCTCCGCGTTCAACGACACCATCACCGGCAGTTCCGCCGTGATCTTCGAGCTCTTCCGCGGCGACCGGGGCGACGACACGATCGACGGCGGCGCGATCACCGACAAGCTCAACGCGATCAACAGCAACCGCATCACCTACCAGTTCGCGAGCGCCGCCGTGATGGTGGACCTGCAGAACAACAAGGCGACCGGCGGCGACGGCAACGACACCCTGCTGAACTTCAACCAGGTGCGCGCCTCGTCCTTCAACGACACCATCTTCGGGTCGAACCGCACGGACGTGACGGAATCCTTCGACGGGCGCGGCGGCAACGACACGATCGACGGCATGGGCGGCTTCGACACCGTCCGCTACGACCAGTCGGCGACGGGGCCGGTGAACGTGAACTTCGCGTCCGGTACCGCCACCGACGGCCTGAGTGGCACCGACACGCTCGTGAGCATCGAGGGCGTCTTCGGCACCAACTGGAACGACACCCTGACCGGCGGCAACGTGAACAGCGGCGCGTTCGTGGGCGACGGACTCTCGGAAGTCTTCCGCGGCGGCGCGGGCAACGACACGATCGACGGCGGCGTCGGCTACGACCGCTCCGACTACAACACGTCGACGGCGGGCGTGAACGTCACCCTGGGCGGCGCCAGCCCGGGGACCGCGTCCGACGGCCTGGGCGGCACGGATACGCTGCTCAACATCGAAGGAGTCCGCGGCTCGGACTTCGGCGACACGCTGACGGGCAGCAGCGCGCCCTTCGAGTCCTTCGAAGGGCGGGCGGGCAGCGACACGATCGACGGCGCGGGCGGCAACGACCGCATCGAATACGGCACCTCGCCGGCGGGCGTGAACGTGAACCTCGGCGCCAACCAGGTGACCGCGGACGGCTGGGGCACCAGTGACGTCATCGCGAACATCGAGGCCGTCCGGGGCAGCCAGTTCAACGACACCCTCGTGGGCAGCGACGGGCCGAACCTGCTCGAAGGCCAGGGCGGCAACGACAGCATCCAGGGCGGCCTGGGCGACGACACGCTCGATGCCGGCAACGGCGTCGACACCATCGACGGCGGCACGGGCAACGACACCCTGGTGGTGCACGCCGCGTTCGCCAGCTATGCCGTGAGCACCCCCAACGGCACCGATACCGTGCTCGTGGGCGGATCGGAGAACATCACGCTGCGCGGCATCGAGAGCATCCAGTTCACCGACGGCGTGAAGACGCTGGCCCAGGTGCAGGCGGGCACATCGTCCGACCAGCTGCTCAACGGAGGCGCGGGCAACGACAACCTGGTGGGCGGCGCAGGCAACGACACGCTCAACGGCCAGGCCGGGAACGACACGCTCGACGGCGCGGGCGGCAACGACATCATCAACGGCGGCCTGGGCAACGACGTCGTCATCGGCGGCCCGGGGTCGCAGGACTGGTCCAACTACGGTGACGCCACGGCGGGCGTGGGAGTCAACCTCACGTTGCCGGCGATCGTGACGACGGGGGGCGGCGGGGCGGACACGCTGACCGGCATCGAGAACGTCGGCGGCTCGAACTTCAACGACACGCTCACGGGCGACGGCAACGACAACGCGCTGCGCGGCGAAGGCGGCAACGATTCGCTCGTCGGAAACGGCGGCAACGACTACCTCACGGGCGGCGCCGGCAACGACAACCTGCAGGGCGGCGCGGGCTTCGACACGGCCGACTACTTCTTCGTGAACGGCATGACGGCGGGCGTGGTGGTCAACCTGACCACCGGCCTGGCCACGGGCGGCGGCGGCAACGACATCCTGTCGGGCATCGAGAACGTCAACGGTTCGAATTTTGCCGACACGATCACTGGCGACGCCAACGGCAACTTCATCGAAGGCCGCGACGGCAACGACAACATCCTGGGCAACGCGGGCAACGACAACGTCTTCGGCGGCGCCGGCAACGACACCATCGACGCGGGCACGAACGACGACTGGGTCAATGGTGGCGACGGCAACGACAACTTGCAGGGCGGCGCCGGTTTCGACAACGTGGACTACGGCGCGTCGACCGCGGCGGTCAACGTCAACCTGGGCACCGGCCTCGCGAGCGGCGAGGGCAACGACACACTCGCGGGCTTCGAAGGCGTGCACGGCTCGGCGCTGAACGACACGATCACCGGCGACGCGAACAACGGGGACATCAACGGCGGTGCGGGCGACGACATCCTCGACGGCGGCGCGGGCACCGGCGACAGCGTCTCGTACTGGGATGCCAACGGCCCCGTGGCCGTCGACCTCTCCACGGGTTTGGCGACCGGCGCGGCGGGCAACGACACGCTGGCGAACTTCGAGGGCGCCAACGGCTCGGTCTACGACGACTCGCTGACGGGCGATGCCAACGGCAACTTCTTCGACGGCAACTTCGGCAACGACACCATCGTCGGCGGCGGCGGCTTCGACAACGTCGGCTATTACGGCGCGAGCGCCGCGGTGGTGGTGAACCTGCTCACCGGCGCGGTGACCGGGGGCGGCGGCAACGACTCGCTGTCCGGCATCGAAGGCGTCAACGGCTCGTTCTTCAACGACTCGATCACCGGCGACGGCGGCGACAACAACCTGAACGGCAACCTCGGCAACGACACCATCGACGGCGGCGCCGGCAACGACAGCACGGGCTACTACGACGCCACGGCGGGAGTCTCCGTCAACCTGCTGACCGGTGCGGTCACCGGCGGCGGCGGCGCCGACTTCCTGATCAGCATCGAGAACCTGGGCGGCTCGTCCTTCAACGACACGCTGACGGGCAGCGCGGCGAACAACAGCATCCGCGGCGAGGACGGCAACGACTCGATCATGGGCGGGGACGGCAACGACTTCCTCACCGGCGGCGCGGGTAACGACACGATCGACGGCGGCAACGGCACGAGCGACATGGCGGATTACCTGTTCGGCGGGGCGACGGCGGGCGTGAACGTGAACCTCGCGACGACCCTCGTGACGGGCGGCAACGGCTCCGACGTGCTGACCAACGTCGAGAACATCAACGGCACGGGCTTCAACGACACGATCGCCGGCGATGGGAACAACAACTTCCTGCAGGGCAACGCGGGCAACGATTCGATCGACGGCGCCGCGGGCAACGACAACGTCCAGGGCGCGGACGGGGACGACACCCTGCTCGGCGGACTGGGCAACGACAACGTCGACGGCGGCAACGGCAACGATTCGCTGACCGGCGGCCTGGGCAACGACAACGTGCTCGGCGGCGCGGGGAACGACATCCTGCAAGGCAACGAGGGTGGCGACTTCATCCGCCCGGGCGGCGGGAACGATACCGTCGACGGCGGTGCGGTGCTCGACCGGGTGAATTACTTCGACGGCAATTCGCTCAGCTACAGCGAAGCGCCGTCCGGCATCAACCTGAACTTCTCGGCGATCACCGGCACGGGCACGGGCAACGGCACGGTGGCCGACGGGTACGGCGGCACCGACACCGTCAGCAACGTGCAGTTCATCACCGGGTCGGCCTTCAACGACACGATCACCGGCAGCTCGGCGATCATCTTCGAGCAGTTCGAAGGCGGCGCGGGCGCCGACATCATCAACGGCGGCGCCTTCCTCGACCCGCTGCTGCAGCGCGACGGCAACCGCGCGGTGTACACCAACGCCGGAGGCGCTGTCACAGTGGACCTCACGGCCGGCACGGCGACCGGCGGGGCGGGCAGCGACACGCTCGTCAACATCAACTCCGTCCGCGGCTCCGCGTTCGGCGACGTCCTGATCGGCTCCGACCGGCTCGACTACAACGAGACCTTCGAAGGCCGCGCGGGCAACGACACGATCGACGGCAAGGGTGGCGGCGACTGGGTGCGCTACAGCGGCGCGACCAGCGGCGTGACGGTGAACCTGGCGACCGGCGAGGCCGTCGACGACGGGCAGGGCGGCCACGATTACTTCACCAACATCGAACGCATCCAGGGCTCCAACTTCGACGACATGCTGATCGGCGGCAACCCGCTCAACGGCGTCACGATCACCGACGGCCTGAACGAGGTCTTCCGCGGCGACGGCGGCAACGACACCATCGACGGCGGACAGGGCTTCGACCTGGCCGATTACGCCAACGCCACGGTCGGCGTCACGGCAACGCTGGGCGATACCCTCGACGGCTCGGCCAACGACGGCCAGGGCGGCGTCGACGTGCTGCGCAACGTCGAGGGCCTGCGCGGCTCCTCGTTGAACGACGTGCTGAATGGCAGCGACACCGCGCCTTTCGAGTCGTTCGACGGCCGCTTCGGCAACGACACCCTCGACGGCAACGGCGGCATCGACCGCGCCGACTACGGCAGTTCCACGGCGGGCACCAACGTCAACCTGACCACCGGCGTGGCGCAGGACGGCCTCGGCGGCACGGACACGCTGCTGGACATCGAGAACGTGCGGGGTTCGACCTTCGCCGACGTCATCGTGGGCAGCGCGGCGGCGAACCTGCTGCAGGGCCAGTCCGGCAACGACACCATCACGGGCGCGGCCGGCGACGACACGATCAACGCCGGCACCGGCGTGGACGTGGTGGACGGCGGGGCGGACAACGACACCCTCGTGGTCGCCGGCGATTTCGGGGCTTACACGGTCGGGCGCACCGCCACGGACACGTCGCTCACCAACGCCGCCACCGGCGAAAGCATCACCTTCCGCGGCATCGAGCAGGTTTCCTTCAACGGCGACATCAAGACGCTCGCGCAGGTGCAGGGCAATTCGCTCAGCCCCTTCGACGACAGCTATGTCGGCACCGACGGCAACGACAGCATCAATTCGCTGGCCGGCAACGACACCGTGAGCGGCATGGACGGCAACGACACCATCGTCGGCGGCACCGGCAACGACAGCATGGCCGGCGGCGCCGGCAGCGACACCTACGAGGTGGATGTCGCGGCCGACCAGGTCGTGGAGCAGCCCGACGAAGGCACCGACCAAGTCAATGTCGCGTTCACGATCGCGGGCACGTACGCGCTGCCCGCGAACGTCGAGAACGCCACCGTCATCTCGGCGGGCACCCTGGCCGTCCACCTCACCGGCAACGGGCTGGACAACGTGCTCACGGGCAGCGCGGCCGGGAACATCCTCGACGGCGGCGCGGGCGACGACACGCTCGACGGCGGCGCGGGCAACGACACGATGATCGGCGGCTCGGGCGACGACGAGTACCGCGTGAACTCGCTGACCGACGTCATCACCGAGGCCGCCTCCAACGGCCTGGACCGCGTGCTGGTCGCGCTGCCCGCGGCCGGCGCCTACGTGCTTTCGGCGAACGTCGAGAACGCGACGCTGACCAATACCATCCCGGGCGCCAGCCTGACGGGCAACGCCTCCGACAACTGGCTGATGGGCAGCTCCGCCTCCAACACGCTGCTGGGCATGGACGGCAACGACACGCTGACCGGCTCCGGCGGCGCGGACACGCTGGACGGCGGCACGGGCACCGACCAGGCCAACTTCGCGGGCACGATGGCCTCCTACACCATCACGCGGCCGAATGCGACGGACACGCAGCTCGTCAACGCGCTGACCGGCGAGAGCTACATCGTGCGCAACGTGGAGACCTTCCAGTTCTCCGACGGCCCGAAGACGCAGGCGGAGGTCTGGGGCAACTCGCTCAGCCCGTTCAACGACATGTACACCGGCACCCCCGGCGACGACAACCTCAACTCGCTCGCCGGCGACGACAACGTCACGGGCCTGGGCGGCAACGACACGCTCGTCGGCGGCGCGGGCAACGACACGCTCATCGGCGGCCAGGGCGACGACACCTACGATGTGGATGTCGCGGCGGACGTCGTCACCGAAGCGCCGGACCAGGGCGAGGACACCGTCCGCGTATCGTTCGCCGCGGTCGGCGCCTATGTGCTGCCCGCGAACGTCGAGAACGGCACGGTCATCTCGGCCGGCACGCTGGCGGTGAACATCACCGGCAACGCGCTGGACAACGTGCTCACGGGCAACGCCGGCGCCAACACGCTCAACGGCGGCGACGGCGACGACACGCTCGACGGCGGGCTCGGCAACGACATCCTGGTCGGCGGGCTCGGCAACGACACCTACGTCGTCGGCGCCATCACCGACATCGTCAACGAGACGCTGGGCGGGGGCGGAGAGGACACCGTCAAGGTGGCCCTCACGGCGGCGGGCACCTACGTGATGACGGCGGGCGTGGAGGACGCGCTCGTCACCGGAACGATCACGGGCATCAACGTCACCGGCAACGCCTCGGACAACGTCATCACGGGCAACAACCTCGCGAACACGCTGCTGGGCATGGACGGCAACGACACGCTGATCGGCTCCGGCGGCAACGACGTGCTGGACGGCGGCAACGGAACCGACCAGGTCAACTTCGTGGGCACGATGGCCTCCTACACCATCACGCGCCCGAACGCGACGGACACGCAGCTCGTCAATCTGGTGACGGGCGAGAACTACATCGTACGCAACGTCGAGACCTTCCAGTTCTCCGACGGCCCGAAGACGCAGGTG
Organism: Caenimonas aquaedulcis; assembly: GCF_015831345.1. Taxonomy (NCBI): domain Bacteria; kingdom Pseudomonadati; phylum Pseudomonadota; class Betaproteobacteria; order Burkholderiales; family Comamonadaceae; genus Caenimonas; species Caenimonas aquaedulcis. The sequence continues at coordinate 2,962,053 of NZ_JADWYS010000001.1, forward strand.
GAAGTCTGGGGCAACTCGCTCAGCCCGTTCAACGACGTGTACACCGGCACACCGGGCGACGACAACCTCAATGCGCTGGCGGGCAACGACAGCGTCACGGGCCTGGGCGGCGACGACACGCTCGTCGGCGGCGCGGGCAACGACACGCTGGTCGGCGGTGAAGGCAACGACACCTACGACGTCGACGTCGCGGCGGACGTCGTCACCGAAGCTCCGGACGAGGGCGAGGACACGGTTCGCGTGTCGTTCGCCGCGGTCGGCACCTATGTACTGCCCGCGAACGTGGAGAACGGCACCGTCATCTCGGCCGGCACGCTGGCGGTCAACATCACCGGCAACGCGCTGGACAACGTGCTCACAGGCAACGCGGGCAACAACACGCTCAACGGCGGCGACGGCGACGACACGCTCAACGGCGGCCTGGGCAACGACATCATGATCGGCGGCCTGGGCGACGACACCTACGTCGTCAGCGCCATCACCGACAACGTCAACGAGACGCTGGGCGGCGGCGGCACGGACACCGTCAACGTGGGCCTCACCGCGACCGGCATCTACGTGATGACGGCCGGTGTCGAGAACGCCCTCGTCACCGGGACGATCACGGGCATCAACGTCACCGGCAACGCCTCCGACAACGCGATCACGGGCAACAGCCTCGCGAACACGCTGCTGGGCATGGACGGCAACGACCAGCTCACTGGCGGCGGCGGCAACGACATCCTGGACGGCGGCAACGGCAGCGACACGGTGTTCGCGATCGGCAACCGCGCGCAGTTCGTCCTCACGCGTCCCAACGCGACGGACGTGGTGTTGACGAGGGCCGGTGAAGTGCTGACGCTGCGCAACGTCGAGTTCGTGCATTTCGGCGACGGCGAGACGGTGAGCATGAACGGCCTCATCGGCAACACGCCCAGCGCCTTCAACGACTTCATCCTCGGCACCGCGGGCGGCGACACGATCGACGGGCTCGCCGGCAACGACAACATCAACGGCATGGAGGGCAACGATTCGCTCACCGGCGGCCTCGGCAACGACACGCTGATCGGCGGCCTGGGCGACGACACGCTGAACGTGGACGCCGGAGGCGACGTCGTCGTGGAGCTCGCGGACGGCGGCAACGACCGCGTGAACGTCGGCTTCGCGGCGACGGGCACCTACGTGCTCCCGGCCGGCGCGGAGATCGAGACGGCCGTGGTCACGTCGGCGGGCACGCTGGCGGTCAACATCACCGGCAACGAGTTCGACAACCTGCTGGTCGGCAACGGCGGCGCCAACATCCTCGTCGGCGGCCTCGGCAACGACACGCTGGACGGCGGGCTGGGCAACGACAACCTGCAGGGCGGCGCGGGCGACGACACGTACTTCATCAACGTGACCACGGACGCCGTGAACGAGACGATCGGCGGCGGTGCCGGCAACGACACGGTCAACCTGAACTTCGCGGTGGCGGCCACCTACACGCTCACGACGGGCGTGGAGAACGGCACCGTGACGGGGCCCGCGTCGGGCATCAACGTGACCGGCAATGCGTCGGCCAACGTGCTCACCGGCAACGGCGGCGCGAACACGCTGCTGGGCCTGGCCGGCAACGACACACTCGCAGGCGGCGGCGGCACCGACAGTATCGACGGCGGCACCGAGACCGACACGCTGGTGCTGCCGGGGCTCGCGAGCGACTACTCGATCACGCGTCCGCTCGCGACGACCACCGTCTTCACCAAGTCGGGCGTGCAGGTCACGGTGCTGAACGTGGAGCTGGTGCAGTTCGACGACGGCACGGTGCCGCTGTCCAGCCTGATCACGCAGATCGGCTCCATCGGCGACGACAACCTCACGGGCGGCAGCGGCGACGACACGGTCAACGGCGGGGCGGGCAACGACACGCTGTCGGGCCTGGCCGGCGATGACACACTGCTGGGCGGCGGGGGCACCGACCGCCTGATCGGCGGCGCCGGCACCGACATCCTGGACGGCGGCGACGGCAACGACACCTACGTGCTGGGCGCGGGCGACGGCGACGACCTCATCATCCAGAACGACACGCTGGTGGGCAGCATCGACACGGTGGAGATCGCCATTCCAGGCCTCACCGCGGACAACCTGTCCTTCACGCGCGGCTACCAGACCTACGACGACCTCGTGATCACGGTGACGCGGTCGGTGGGCGGCAACGAGCTCGTGGACCAGGTCGCGGTGATCGGCTTCTTCAACGGCGACGTGGTGAACCCGGGCGGGGCGATCGACCAGGTGAAGCTCGCGAACGGCACGACCATCACGCAAGCCCAGATCCTGCAGGCGGCCCTCCTCACGAGCGACGGCGACCACGTGCAGGTCGGCTATGCCGGCAACGACACGATCAACGGCGGCGCCAACGACGACTGGATCCTCGGCGGCGGCGGCAACGACGTCGTCAACGCCGGCAGCGGCGCGGACATCGTCTTCGGCGCGGCGGGCAACGACAGCCTCGGCGGCGGCGGCAACGACGACACGCTCGTGGGCGGCGGCGGCAACGACACGCTCAACGGCGGCGCGGGCGACGACAGCCTGACGGGCGGCGCGGGCAGCGACACCTACTTCTTCGCGGACGGCGGCGGCCATGACGTGATCAGCGAGTCGCTCTTTGCGCTCGATGCGTCGCAGCTGCAAAGCGGCCTGGGCCCGGTGTACGTGGTGAACGACGGCGACACCCCGCTGAACGGCGACACCGACACCCTCGCGATCACCGGCGTGCTGGACAGCAACGTGCGCGCGTCGCGCAGCGGCGACGACCTGAACCTCACGATCGTCGGCAGCGGCGACAGCGTGACGGTGGACGGTTACTTCGCCAACGGCGTGCCGTCCATCGAGCGCGTGCTGTTCGACTCGGGCGTGTCGTGGAACGCGACGACGATCCGCAGCAAGGTGCTCATCGCGACCTCCGGCGACGACGAGCTGACCGGCTACCTCGGCGGCGACCGGCTGAACGGCGGCGCGGGCAACGACACGATCGACGGCCGCGAAGGCAACGACACGATCACGGGCGGCGCGGGCGACGACACCTTGACGGGTGGCGCGGGCTCCGACCGCTTCGTGCTCGACCAGGCGCCGGGCGCGGGCGTGGACCTGATCACCGACTTCTCGAGCGGCATCGACACGATCCAGCTGTCGCTCGCGGCGTTCCCGGGCCTCGGCGCGGTGAATGCGCGTGTCGGCCTGGGCGGCGATCTGGACTACGACAGCGGCAACGGCGAGCTCTCCTACCAGGGCACGGTGATCGCGCTGCTCGGCGTCTCCTCGCACCCGGCAGGGCTGGGCAACGACTTCGTGCTGGTCGCCTGATCAGGCGGTGTAGGCCAGGCCGTGCGCGGCCAGGCCCACGAGGTCGATGTGGGCCTGGTTCATGGTGGAGCCGGCGGCTTCCAGCGCGAGCGTGGCCTGCGTGTAGGTGCCATCCGCCAGCAGCGCCACGTATTGCGCGTGCGCCGCGGCGCTGGGTGCCGCGCCCATGACGTTCGTGTAGAGCAGGTCCACCACCGCGTCGTTGCCGGCATGCGCGCCGAGCTGCGTGTCGAGCGCGAGCTGCGCGAGGGCCTGCTCGCCCATGCCGCCGTCGGCGAAGTTCAGGCCGATGCCGGCGTAGCCGGTGTTGTGCACCGCGCCTGCGCCGAACACGGCGCCGAGCAGCTTGGCCACCGTGCCTGCGTAGCCGTCCAGGTCGAGCGCGACCTTGCCGTCCGTGAAGACGAGGCGTTCGACGTTGACCATCGTGTCCGTGCCCGTCGCAGGGCCGGACACCGTGACACCGTTCGCGCCGCGGGCGATGCTGTATCCCGCACGCGAGGCCGCGTAGAGGGCGACGTCCTGGCCGTCGCCGCCGTCGAGCAGGTCATCGCCGCCGCGGCCTTCCAGGCTGTCGTTGCCCGCGCCGCCCTGCATCCAGTTCGCGCCGTTGCTGCCGGCGAGTTGGTCCGCAAAGGCGGAGCCGACCGCGTTCTCGATCGAGGCGCCGGCCGCGATGGAGGTGGTTGCGGTGTAGTTGGTGTAGATGCGGGTCCCGTTCACCATGCCGCTCGCACGGACCACCGCGCCGACGTCGCTCAGCGCGCCCTCGGCCAGGTCGAGCTGCACGCCGTGCGCGATGCGGCTCGCGTCCAGCGTGTCGCTGCCGCCGCCGTCCCACACGCTCGTGAAACCCGACTGGAAGTCCGGGCCCGCGAGGTCGTACACGGTGTTGCCCGCGTTCGTCGCCGCGTTGCTGCCGTACAGGTATTGCAGCGCCGCGATGTCCATCGCCATCGGCGAGACGGGGTACTGCGACATGAAGCCGCTGGTCGCGCCCACCACGGGGGAGTAGCTCATCACCGTGTTGGGAATGATGTCCTGCGCCGTGCCCAGCACCGCGTTGCCGTCGAAGGGATGCTTCAGGCCGATGGCGTGCAGCGTCTCGTGCAGCAGCAGGTCGGGCTTGTAGTAGTCCCACTGCGGCCCCGACTGGTCCTGGCCGATCCAGATGTCGCCGCCGATGGCGTTGGAAGAGGGGAAGAATGCATAGCCCGCGAAGTGCATCGCGTTGGGCTGCTGCGAGTAGCCGTAGCGCACCACGCCGCATTCGTTGGCGTTGTCCTGCACTTCGACGAATTCCACGTTGCACACCGAGGCGATGCGCGCGAGGACGTCGCGCGTGGTCTGCCGGTCGGCGGCGCTGAACGCACTGAGCGTGGACTGGAAGCCGGAGGCGTCCTCGTAGCTGTAGACGGAGGTCTGCGGATCGGCGAAGGAGTAGGTGATGACGGTCTTGTGCGTGCCGGCGTCGATGCCGCTCCACTTGCTCCCGGCCATCAGCGCCGCCAGGCTGCCGCCGGACAGCGAGGACGCATCGGCCTGCGCGACGAAGGTGTAGGCGTTGTCGGAAGGGCTGGTGGCGTAGGCGCCCGGCAGGATGACGCCTTCACCGTGGACGGGGGACACCGCCAATCCATCAGGTTGTTGCGCATCGAACAGCATCGCGGGCCCCTTGAAAGTCAGTACAGAACACGCCAGGAAGGCATGCCTGTATGAGAAGCGCCGGGGGGTTCGCGGCCTTAGGTGAAAGGCGGCAGGGGGCCTAGGGCGTTTCACACCGGGCTTAGGGCGATTGCGTATGCGGCAGTGGGAGATGTATCTAGCGCCCGCCAAGTCGATTTGCGAGAATCGATGTACAACTTTGGGGACGGGGATTCCATGAAAGCATTCATTTGCCGCGCGCTGCTGCTGGCGGCCGCGGTACTGTCGAGCTCATGCGGCGGGGGCGCGGGCGATCCGGGCGCGAACCTGCCGCCGCCGCAATCGGCGCGGCCGGCACAGGGGATGGCCTTGGCGATGGCGCAGCGCGCGCAGCAGCCGATGGCTGCCGCGACGCTCACGGCCGCGCAGGCCATGGACTGGGCGGAAGCGAACTATCCGCAACTCTTCGCGCCCGCCGGCCAGCCCACGGGGCAGTACGCCCCCTACACCTATCGCTACTACCCCGGCACGCAGACCTACCTGGCCGTGACGGCATCGGAGCAGACGCCGAAGATCTACGTGAAGAGTCCGCTGCTCTTCAGCAACGAAATCCACCTGATCGGCGAGTTGAGCGCCTATCAATGCGTGGTGCTCCCCGCGACCTGCGTGCCGCCGGGCCTGCCGGTCATCGGCGCCGCGACACCGGGCAACGCGTCGGCGAGCATCGCCTTCAGCGCGCCCACCACGGGCGGGGGCGAGATCTCGCGCTATGACGCGACCTGCTCGCAAGGCCTGTCGACGCATGTCACCGGCACCGGAACGGTGAGTCCCATCACCGTCGTCAACATGACCAACAACCTGCAATACAGCTGCTCCGTCACCGCCACCAATCCCTACGGCACGAGCGGCCCCTCCGGTGCCGTGAGCGTCACGCCGAGCGCGTCCACCGGCGGCAGCGGAACGGGAACCGGCACGGGCACGGGGACGCAGACCGGCACGGTCACCGGCACCACGAGCACCGCCGGCGTCGCGTGTGCCATCAACGCATCGGTGCTCAACCCGACGGTGCACATCACGTCCACCGTGTCGATCACGTGCGACAGCACGCTGCGCACGATCAACGGCAACGGCGTGCCCGACCATGCGACGGGCACCTTCCCGAATGCGGGCAACCCGACGGCGATCGGCTCGGTGAACGTCCACTACAGCAACACGCTCACGCCGGTGGCAGGCGCCAACGCGACCTCCGTCGCGCACAAGGTCGGCTACGCCAACAACAGCGTGCCCTTCGACCCGGCCACGGCGGAGAGTTACCAGAACGCGGGCGTGTGGAAGATCGAGGCGCTCAACCAGAGCTACTTTCCCTTCGGCACCGACTCGAGCAACGCGCACGTGCAGCCCGACGGCGCCTACCACTACCACGGCATGCCGGAGAACTACATCACGAAGCTGGGCAAGGGCACCTCCACGATGACGCTGGTGGGCTTCGCGCTCGACGGCTTCCCGATCTATGCGCGTTACGGCTACGTCACCGCGACCGACTCGTCGAGCGGCGTGAAGAAGATGACGTCCAGCTGGCGCCTGAAGACCACGCCGTCGGCCGGCCGCCCGTCGACAGCCTCCGTTCCCATGGGCACCTTCACGCAGGACTACGAGTACGTGGCGGGCCTGGGCGACCTGGACGAGTGCAACGGCCGCACGGGCGTGACGCCGGAGTTCCCGAACGGCATCTATCACTACTACATCACCGAGGGCTACCCCTACATCCAGCGCTGCGTAAAGGGCACGCCGTCGTACAACGGGACGGTCGGCAATTGATGCGGCGCCTCGTGCCCGCCGCCCTCGTACTGTGCGCGATGCTCCTCGCGCTCCCCGCCGCGCGCGCGCACCTCATGCCGGCGGGGCAGGGCGGCGTGCGTGTGGACGCGGACTCGGTGTTCGCCATCGTCTCGATTCCCGTCTCCGCGTTCAAGGGTTTCGACGACGACGGCGACGGCCGCATGAGCCTCGACGAAATCAACAAGCACCGCGAAGCCCTGCTGGCACAAGCCGCGAAGCTGATGGAGTTTCGGAACGCGGGCGCCACGCCCACGCTGGTCTTCGAGGATTTGCTGATCCCGCACCTGCATGAGCCCGGCGCCCCGCCGGTCGCGACGGACGTGATCGCCATGCAGCGCTGGCGCTGGCCAGGGCCGATCACGGCGCTCAGCTTTCGCGCGCCGTGGCTGGGCAAGGACGCCGCCACGCTGACGGTTCGTGCCACGGATGGAAAGCGCACCGAGGTCCTGACGCTGACGGCCCAGTGCGCGCGGCAGCAGTTCTTCCGGGAGCCGCCTTCGGCGTCGCGCCCGCCTTCGGGCCGATGCCCGCGTTAGCACCGGCCCGTCGATACAATACGGGCTCATGACTTTCATCGAGATGCTGCGAGGCGCGCAGCAGCGCAACGCTTCCATGCTGTGCGTCGGGCTCGACCCGGAACCCGCCCGCTTTCCCGCCGCCCTGAAGGGCGACTCCACGAAGATCTACGATTTTTGCGCGCGCATCGTCGATGCCACCGCGGACCTCGTCATCGCGTTCAAGCCGCAGATCGCGTACTTCGCTTCGCATCGCGCGGAGGACCAGCTCGAAAAGCTCATGGCGCACATGCGCCGCGCCGCGCCGCACGTGCCCGTGATCCTCGACGCCAAGCGCGGCGACATCGGCTCCACCGCGCAGCAATACGCGAAGGAAGCCTTCGAGCGCTACGGCGCGGACGCGGTGACGCTCTCGCCCTTCATGGGCTTCGATTCGATCGAGCCTTATCTGAAGTACGAAGGCAAGGGCGCGTTCCTGCTGTGCCGCACCTCGAACCCGGGCGGTGACGACTTGCAGACGCAGCGCTTCTCGTCCGTCGTCGGCAACCCGCTGCTGTACGAACACGTGGCGCGCCTCGCGCAAGGTCCGTGGAACTTGAACGGGCAACTCGGGTTGGTGGTGGGTGCGACGTACCCCGCCGAGATCGAGCGCGTGCGCGAAGTGGCGCCGACGGTGCCGCTGCTGATTCCCGGTGTCGGCGCGCAGGGCGGCGATGCGGTGGCGACGGTGAAGGCGGGCTGGCGCGAGGATGCGCCGATCGTCGTGAATTCGTCGCGGGCGATCTTGTATGCGTCCAGCGGCGACGGCTTTGCGGAGGCCGCGAGGGCCGAGGCACTGCGCACTAGAGGGGTGCTGGAAGCCGCGAAGTGATTGCTAAATTGGTCACAACAATTTGTCACTAAAAAGCAGGAGCCGCACCTAAACTCCGCTTCAGTAAAGAAGTGGGGAGTGTTGTGGCAGAAGGCAGCAGTCTGGCGCCGATGTACGCGCTGTGTGCGGTGGCGAGGGTGCATCAAATCGCCGCCGACTCGGCGACCGTGGCGCATCAACTGGGCTTCCACGCGAGCGAGCGTATCGGCCGGGACGAGCTGCTCCGCGCAGCGCAGCACCTGGGCCTCAAGGCCAATGCATCGGCGACCACGGCGGAGCGCCTGCCTCTTACTCCGCTGCCTGCCCTCGCGCAGGTCACACAGGCCGACAACACCACCAGCTACGTGATCCTCGCCCAATGCGACGGACAACGGGTCCTGATCCAGGACCCTGGCGCCGAAATCGTCCGGCCCGCCATCGAGTCGATGGAAGCCTTCACCGCCCGCTGGACAGGCGAGTTGATCCTCATCACCAGCCGGGCCAGCCTGGTGGGAGAACTCGCGAAGTTCGACTTCTCCTGGTTCGTCCCAGCACTCGTCAAATATCGCAAGCTGCTGGGCGAGGTACTGCTCATCTCTTTGATGCTGCAACTCTTCGCGCTGGTCAGCCCGCTGTTTTTTCCAGGTGGTGATGGACAAGGTGTTGGTCCACAAGGGCCTCACCACGCTGGACGTGCTGGTGATCGGCCTTGTCGTGGTCGTCATCTTCGAAAGCGTGCTCACCGGCCTGCGCAGTTACGTGTTCAGCCACACCACGAGCCGCATCGACGATGGAGGTGGAAAGTTGATTCGGCTTCAGCCGGGAATTTGACGGCGGAGATCAAGACGGGGGAGCGGCGTGTGATCGAGTACTTGTTGAGCCCGATTCAGAAGGCGGGGAATGAGGCATTGAGGGAGAGATGAAGGCTAGGTCAATAAAAGCGGTTTTGCACAAATTATTAATCGAGAAATGTTTCCATGTCTTGGAACTAAGCGCGACGGACCCTTTCAGCGCGTACTTGGCGCCCCCGCAATGCATCGAATGCCCCACCCGGGGTCAGTGCGCGGCATACCGAAAAAAACTTGTCATAGCAATAAGAGGAGCACAACGTGCCAGAAATTGGAATTGGCCCGGATCTGGTTCGGGGAGCAGGATTGCTCTATCTCTGCGTATTCGTTCTCTTGCTGGTGGTAATTTTGAAATTAAAAATAAAAAAGCCGCGACGGTTGATGTGGATTTTGCTTCTGGTCGCAGTATTCATTGGTCCGATGGTGCCCCACACACTTCGGAGTTTAGGTAATGAGCACTCGCTTGCCGTTGCAACTGCGGTTTTCAAAGAAAGATGCCAATCCGCCGGCGAGAAAATTCTAAGAACGGTATCAGGCGTCAAAGGAGTCAGTCTGATTAACATTCGGCCCGAGCAGACTGATCGTAGTGATCAATTTGCGAGAAGCGATCCCTACGGTTGGGACGGCGGCGGGAAAGAATATCTGAAGTCATATTTGCCGGGCTACTGGAAATGGTGTGCGGGCGTTCAATGTCCACCCGAGAGACGAGCATTCGACTATGTGGAGATCGACCCCCAGGGTCGGAAGGAACGTTTTGGCACGATATCCAAGGCAACGGGCCAGCCGCTGCAAGCTGGTGAACTCACGATACCGGAACTAACGCCAACTCCAGTTGCGGGTCTCCCAACTCTCTACGGTGTCAAATGGGAAGACATTTCTACAGATGAAGATCGACGGTTGTGGATAGCCGGGGGAAAAATCTCAATTGTTCACCTCCCGAGCCAAGAAGTAATAGCGACGCGTGTGGGGTACCTGATAGATACGGGCCAAGGAAGCCGTGACGGCTTCCGTCAACCATGGGCGTGGGCTCGAATGCATGGGAACGCCTGCCCCCCGGTCGAGGGACACAACTCAATTTTCGCTCGCAAAGTACTGACGCCTTAGGAAAAGAGACCAAATGCCACCGACACTTATCTCAAGTACGCCAATCTCCAGATGGCTGCAGAAGCGAGTTGTCCGCTGGGGTTTACGGAGGGGCCAATTCCATTGGCGACGGTAACCACGGGCAATGGTCGTGCTAGCCTGACTCCATTGCAGATCGCGGAGCAAGTGGCAAGTGAGTGGGTGGTCGTTGCGCATCAGGAGAATACCGCGACCGGATTTAGCGGAACTGCATTTCGAAACATTACAACCCCCGAGCAGGTTATCTCGTTCAGTAGTACCGAGTTTGTCGATGACGACGCACGAGACAATCAAGCCATGCAGTTAGATGCGAGCTTGAGTTCTGCAACCATACCCTCTATGTTTGAGAGGTCATCGAATCAGGTCGCGCATTCTTCGGTGCTTAACGATTTCCAAGGATTCGCGGAAGGAGATGTCCTCGAGCATGCAATACCCAGCTTAGCCAGTGCTTTGGGCGTTGGATTGGAAGTGACGATGGAGAACAAGGACGTCGGATTCGTCAACGCGGGGCAGGAAGCGGAGATCAAGCTGGAGACGTTTCCGTTTACGCGATATGGAACGGTGGGCGCGACGGTGAGCCGGGTCAGCGCGGATGCGGTGAATGACGAGAAGCGTGGGGCGTTGTTCCAGGCTACCTTGGCGCTGAAGGCGACTCAGATTGACGTGGATGGGAAGTCAATAAGGCTGCAGCCGGGGATGAATTTGACGGCGGAGATCAAGACCGGGGAGAGACGAGTGATTGAGTTTCTGTTCAGTCCGATTCAGAGGACGGGGAATAAAGGGTTGAGGGAAAGATGAGCCAATTTTCTTCAATCGGTACGACGCTCTTTCTTTCGATGGCCGCGCTGTGCGTGCAAGCCCAGGACAACTGGGACTACGCGAGCGTGCATAAGAGCACTTGCGCGGACGGGGGCCAACTGGAGATGAATCTCTGCTTGAGTCGAGAGGCGGGAAAAGTGGAGAAAAGAATGACGCAGGAGCTGCACAACCTGATGGGTGTCTTGGCCCATCCGGCATCTTTGTCCCAATCCCAGGTCGCGTGGAGCACTTTTTGAGATCGCGAATGCAAGTTCCAGACCTCGGGACTGGAAAAGGGAAAGGGCGCGTATCAATACGCGCTGCTCGCTTGTCGTATCGACCTTGCGGAAAAGCGCCTGAGGGACTTGAGGGCGCACGCTGACGCAAGCTGCAACGGATGCCCGCCGCGGAAGTAGCAGGCGATGACTACGAAGAAAGATATGCATCGCCTTCTCCTCGCTGTCTTGTTCTGCGCAACTCTTCCAGCATTTGCGGCCGATGGCACCGTGGCATTTGCTGTCGATTCGTTGGGGCGCCCTCGTGTGAGCCTGGAAGGCTTATCGGAGGCGTCCCGAGCCATACTGGCCATGTATTCGCTGCAAAGTGGGGGCGGGTGCTCCACGGCCAATCGCTGTGCGTTGACTTCGGAATTGGGGCTTGGGGACCAGTGTTCGGCGGAACATCTCTTGACTGTCCAGCGATGGTTTGCACGCGGAATCCCCTCGATGAATGGACACACCGGGCAGCTCATTGGTCCTTCCGCTTCCATCAACACCTTAAGCAAGGTCTGCTACCGAACGCCCGACGGCGCATCCTTCCAGCAAGCCTGGCGGGAGATTCGGATCTCCGAGGTCCGCAACAGCATAAGAGTCATCGCCACCGCCGACTGGGTTACTCCGAATGACTCGGGGCATCTGGTGTTTCGATCCGAATATCGTGTCGCGAATAGCACCATTCACACCTTGGCGTTTCGCAAGCAAGCAGCCAGCCGATCAGAGGAAAAATGATCTCACAACGACAACTCCAAGCGGAACCATGACCCGGGAACTCATCCTCTTCGCCGGCCTTCACAAGACCGGCACCACCTCCATCCAGGAAACAGCGCGCCAGCACGGTGGCGCGCTGCGCCGCGCGGGCTACTGGTATCCCGTCTTCAACGACGAGGGAGAGGAGATCGCCAACCACACGCGGCTCGTCAACCTCATGTTCAAACAGGCCCCGCACCTCGTCGGCTTGGGCAACCAGTTCGTGTGGAGCGAACCCGTCGACACGGGACTGGAGCGGCAGACGCTGCGAAACAAGGTCGCCATGGCGTTGCGGGACGCGCCGCGCGCCGTCCTCGTGGCCGAGGGCGTCTCCGTGCTGCAGCCGGAAGAACTCGCGCAACTCCACGACTGGCTCGCCGGCCAGGGCTGGACGGTGCGGGTGATCTGCCATGTGCGGCACCTGTCGAGCTGGCTCAACTCCATCGTGTCGCAGCGCGTCACGGCCGGTATCCGGCTTCCCATTGCGGGCGTGATCGATGAATTCCTGCGGCATGCCGGGGGCGTGGTGCGGCCGCGCGTCGAAGCCCTCCGGGCCGCATTTCCGCAGACAGAATTTCACAGCCACGAGTCGGCGGTGCGGCATGCCCATGGGCCGGTGGGCTTCTTCCTGGAGACGATCGGCTTCCAGCCCGGTCCGCGGTTTCGCTTCGTGCGCGCCAATGAAGGCCGCAGCGACGCCGCCACGCGCGCGCTTTCCTTGCTGAACGAACGGTTCGGGCTGTTTCATCTTTCGGGTGAAAAGAATGCAGAGCGATTCGACGGCGCCCGCACGATCGCCATGCTCTACGGCTTGCCCGGCCGCAAGTTCACCCTGCGTCCCGCCGAGGCCGCGCCGCTCATGCCGATGCTCCGCGCCGAGAACGAGTGGCTGCGCGACACGCTGGGGCCGCAGTTCCACGACGGCTCGCTCGAGACCGCCTTCATCGACCAACCGGTGGAATGGCGCGCCGAGGCGCTGAACCAGTTCGCTGCGGCCCTCGCGAGGATGCCGGAGCCGGTGCGCGCATGGATGACGGCCCACCTGGATCGGCTCGGCGTGCCCGAGGCGCAGCGCGGCCGGTTCCTATAGCAGGCGCTTGAGGTACCTGCCGGTGTGGCTCGCAGGATTGGCCGCGATCTCTTCCGGCGTGCCCACGCCTACCACCTCGCCGCCGCCCGCGCCGCCTTCCGGCCCCATGTCGATCAGCCAGTCGGCCGTCTTGATCACGTCCAGGTTGTGCTCGATCACGACGATGGTGTTGCCCGCGTCGCGCAGCTGGTGGAGCACCTTGAGCAGCAGGTCGATGTCCGCGAAGTGCAGGCCGGTGGTCGGCTCGTCCAGGATGTACAGCGTGCGGCCGGTGTCCCGTTTGGAGAGTTCCAGCGCGAGCTTCACGCGCTGCGCCTCGCCGCCCGACAGCGTGGTCGCGGCCTGGCCGAGCTTGATGTACGACAGGCCCACGTCCAGCAGCGTCTGCAGCTTGCGCGCGATCGCGGGGACGGGCTTCAGGAAGTCATGCGCGTCCTCGACCGTCATGCCGAGGATCTGCGCGATGTTGCGGCCCTTCCACTGCACCTCCAGCGTCTCGCGGTTGTAGCGCGCGCCCTTGCACACGTCGCACGGCACGTACACGTCGGGCAGGAAGTGCATCTCCACCTTCACCATGCCGTCGCCCTGGCAGGCCTCGCAGCGTCCACCGGCGACGTTGAAGGAGAAGCGGCCCGGCCCGTAGCCGCGCTCCTTGGCCATCGGAACCTCGGCCATCAGCTCGCGGATCGGCGTGAAGAGGCCCGTGTAGGTGGCGGGGTTGCTGCGCGGCGTGCGGCCGATGGGCGACTGGTCGACGTTGATGACCTTGTCGAAATGCTCGATGCCCTCGATCTCGTCGTGCGCCGCCGGCTCGTCATGCGCCCGGTACAGCTCGCGCGCGACCGCCGTGTAGAGCGTGTCGTTCACCAGCGTGGACTTGCCCGAGCCGGACACGCCCGTCACGCAGGTGAGCAGCCCTACGGGAAATTCGACCGTCACGTTCTTCAGGTTGTTGCCGCGCGCGCCGGCGATGCGCAACACCTGCGGGTCCGCCTGTTCGCCGAGCTTGTGGCGCTTCTTCGGCACCGGGATCTTCAGCGCGCCGGACATGTAGCGGCCCGTGAGCGACTCGGTGCTGGCTTCAACCTCCGCGGGCGTTCCCTGCGCGATCACGCGGCCGCCGTGGATGCCCGCGCCCAGGCCCATGTCGATCACGTGGTCGGCCGCGCGGATCATGTCCTCGTCGTGCTCCACCACCAGCACGCTGTTGCCGATGTCGCGCAGGTGCTTGAGCGTGTCGATCAGGCGGTCGTTGTCGCGCTGGTGCAGGCCGATGCTCGGCTCGTCGAGCACGTACATCACGCCGGTGAGGCCCGAGCCGATCTGCGACGCGAGGCGGATGCGTTGCGATTCGCCGCCCGACAGCGTTTCCGCGCTGCGATCCAGGCTGAGGTAGTTCAGCCCGACGTCGTTGAGGAATTTCAGGCGCGCGCCGATCTCGCGCGTCACCTTGTCCGCGATCTCCGCCTTGGAGCCCTTGAGCTTCAAGGTGGTGAAGTACGCATGGCTTTCGCGCAGCGTCATGTGGCCGATCTCGAAGATCGCCTTGGCCTGCGCGTCGTCGCCGAGTTTCACGTGCCGCGCCTCGCTGCGCAGCCGCGTGCCGTGGCAATCCGGGCACGGCTGCATGCTGCGAAAGCGCGCGAGCTCCTCGCGCACCGCGACGGAATCCGTCTCGCGGAAGCGCCGTTCCATGTTCGGAAGAATTCCTTCGAACGCGTGTTTCTTCGTGACCTTGCGCCCGGCCGAAGCGCCCGAATCCAGCGTGTAGCTGAAGCGGATCTCCTCCTCGCCGGAACCATGGAGGATCGCGTGCCGCACCTTCTCGTCGAGCTGCTCGAAGGGCACGTCGAGGTCGATCTTGTAGTGCTTCGCGAGGCTTTCCAGCAGCGCGAAGTAGTAGCCGTTGCGCCGGTCCCAGCCCTTGATCGCGCCGCTCGCGAGCGACAGCGTCGGGAACGCGACCACGCGCGCCGGGTCGAAGAATTCCATGTGCCCGAGGCCATCGCAGGTCGGGCAGGCGCCCACCGGCGAATTGAACG
Organism: Caenimonas aquaedulcis; assembly: GCF_015831345.1. Taxonomy (NCBI): domain Bacteria; kingdom Pseudomonadati; phylum Pseudomonadota; class Betaproteobacteria; order Burkholderiales; family Comamonadaceae; genus Caenimonas; species Caenimonas aquaedulcis. Next base: position 2,977,147 of record NZ_JADWYS010000001.1, read on the forward strand.
AGAAGAGGCGCGGCTCGAGCTCGCTGATCGAGTAGTTGCAGATGGGGCACGCGAATTTCGCGTTGAAGAGATGCTCCTCGCCCGTGTCCATCTCCATCGCGAGCGCGCGGCCGTCGGCCAGGCGCAGCGCGGCCTCGAAGCTCTCCGCGAGGCGCTGCTGCACGTCGGGGCGCACCTTCAGGCGGTCGATGACGACGTCGATGTCGTGCTTCTCGGCCTTCTTGAGCTTGGGCAGCTCGTCGAATTCGTAGGCCTGCCCATCCACGCGGAAGCGCACGTAGCCCTGCGCCTGCATGTCGGTGAAGACGTCCTGGAACTCGCCCTTGCGGTCGCGCGCGACGGGCGCGAGGATCATGAGGCGGGACTCGGGCGGCAGCGCGAGCACCGCATCCACCATCTGCGACACCGTCTGCGAGGTGAGCGGGATATCGTGGATCGGGCAGTACGGCGTGCCGGCGCGCGCGAAGAGCAGGCGCAGGTAGTCGTGGATTTCCGTCACCGTGCCGACGGTCGAGCGCGGGTTGTGCGAGGTCGCCTTCTGCTCGATGGAAATCGCGGGGGACAGGCCCTCGATCACGTCGACGTCGGGCTTGTCCATGAGCTGCAGGAACTGCCGCGCATACGCCGACAGGCTTTCCACGTAGCGGCGCTGGCCTTCCGCGTACAGCGTATCGAAGGCCAGGGAGGACTTGCCCGAGCCCGACAGGCCGGTGATCACCACGAGCTGGTTGCGCGGGATGTCGAGGTCGAAGTTCTTGAGGTTGTGCGTGCGCGCGCCTCGGATCGCGATCCGCTGCTGGGCCAGCGACTGGCCGAGGTACTTTCCGTCGGTGGATGAGTTCAAAATCGGGTGCGCCCGGGGCAACCCACGATGATAGCCCGCCGGCCCGTTTCCTGTCATTACGCGCGGCCGGCCCCGGCCGGGCGCTCAACGACAATCACCCCGTCCGCCGCCTCCCCCATGTCCCCCGTGTCCCCAACCCCTTCCAGCCTCGACCCCACCCGCATGACCCCCGGCGAGCGCCGCGCCAGCGGCTCGCTCGCGACCATCTTCGCTGCGCGGATGCTGGGCCTCTTCCTTGTGCTTCCGGTCTTCGCGCTGGAGGCGGCCCGGTACCCGGGCGGCGACGATCCCGCGCGGGTCGGGCTCGCCATGGGCATCTACGGCCTGACGCAGGGCATCCTGCAGATCCCGTTCGGCCTGGCATCCGACCGCTTCGGCCGCAAGCGGGTCATTGCGCTGGGGCTGGCGATCTTCGCCCTGGGCAGCTTCCTCGCCGCGCTGGCGCCCACACTGGGCTGGCTCATCGCCGGCCGGTCGCTGCAGGGCGCGGGCGCCGTGTCGGCCGCCGTCACGGCGCTGCTGGCGGACCAGACCCGGGACGAGGTGCGCACCAAGGCGATGGCGCTGGTCGGCGCGAGCATCGGGCTCATGTTCGCGCTGTCGCTCGTCGCGGCGCCGCTGCTCGCGGCCCACATCGGTCTCGGCGGCCTGTTCGCCGTCACGGGGGTGCTGGCTCTTTCGTGCATCGCCGTCGTCTTCTGGTGGACGCCGCCGGAGCCGCTGCTGCACAAGAACGTGCCGCGCGGGAAGTTGTCGGAGGTGCTGGCGCACCCCGGGCTGCTGCGGCTGGACGTCGGCGTGTTCGTGCTGCATGCCGTGCAGCTGGCGATGTGGGTGGCGATTCCGGCGCTGCTCGTGCAGGCGGGATTGCCAAAGGAAGCGCACTGGCACGTCTACCTGCCGGCGGTGCTCGCTTCCTTCGTGGTGATGGGCATGACCCTGTTTCCGCTCGAGCGGCGTGGCTACCTGCGCGCGGCGTTCCTGGGCGCTGTCGCGCTGGTCGCGCTGGTGCAGGCGGGCTTGTGGTGGATCGCGGAATCCCCCAGCGTTCCCGCGCTGGCCGCGCTGCTCTTCGTCTTCTTTTGCGGATTCAACGTCCTCGAGGCGAGCCAGCCCAGCATGGCCTCGCGTATCGCGCCGCCGCATGCGCGCGGGGCTGCGCTCGGTGTGTACAACACACTGCAATCCCTGGGATTTTTTGCCGGCGGCGCGGTCGGCGGCTGGCTGTCCAAGGGCGTTGGAGCGCAAGGGTTGTTTGCCGCGTGCGGCGCGCTGATGCTGGCCTGGCTGGCGGTGGCGTGGCCGATGCGGGCGCCCGGTGCGCGAAGCTCGGCCGAAGAGGTCTTGGCGGACGAAGCGCAGGCCACTTAGGCAAGCGACATAATTAACCCAAATCTGGAGAATCCCCATGGCATCCGTCAACAAAGTCATCCTCATCGGCAACTGCGGCCGCGACCCCGAGGTCCGCTACCTCCCCTCCGGCCAGGCCGTGGCCAACGTGAGCATCGCCACCACCAGCAAGCGCAAGGACAAGACCAGCGGCGAAATGGTCGAGGAAACGCAGTGGCACCGCGTCACCTTCTTCGACCGCCTCGCGGAAATCGTCGGCGAATACGTGAAGAAGGGCCGGCCCATCTACGTGGAAGGCCGCCTGACCTACCGCAAGTACACGAACAAGGACGGCGTCGAGCAGAACGCGACCGACATCGTCGCGACCGAAATGCAGCTGCTGGGTGGCCGTGAAGGCATGGGCGCCCCGCAGGGCGGCGGCGACGATGAAGGCGGCGGCCAGCGCCGCCCGCCCGCGTCCGCACCGCGTCCCGCGCCGTCGGCCGCGCGCCCGGCACCGTCGAAGCCTTCGACGGGCTTCGACGACATGGACGACGATATTCCGTTCTAAGTGCCCCGCTACGTCGCCTTCCTTCGCGGCGTCAGCCCGCTCAACGCGAAGATGCCTGAACTGAAGGCCTGCTTCGAAGGCGCCGGCTTCACGAACGTGAAAACCGTGCTCGCGAGCGGCAACGTCGTGTTCAACAGCCGCGCGGCCACCGACGCCGCGCTGGAAAAGAAGATCGAGAAAGCGATGGAGAAGGACCTGGGCAAGGTCTTCTACACGATCGTGCGCAGCGTCGATGACCTGCAGAAGATCCTCGATGCCGACCCGTTCGCCGCATTCAAGCTCCCGGCCGTCGCCAAGCGTGTGGTCACCTTCGTGCGCGAACCGCACGGGGCGAAGCCGAAGCTGCCGGTCACGCTGGAGCAAGCCCGCATCCTCGCGATGGACCGGCGCGAGATCTTCACGGCGTACGAGCCGCAGCCCGGCAACCCGGTGTTCATGACGCTGATCGAAAAGACCTTCGGCAAGAACGTCACCACGCGCACCTGGGACACCGTGCGCAAATGCGTGCAGGCTTAAGATCGCCGGCATGCAGCAGTTCGACATCGGCATCGTGGGCCTGGGGGTGATGGGCGAGAACCTCGCGCTCAATTTCGAGCGCAACGGTTTCGCCGTCGCCGGTTTCGACCAGGAGCCGTCCAAGCGTGAGAGCTTCACCGCGCGAGCGAGCAAAGCGCGCGCCGCTCGCTCGCTCGAGGAACTGGTCGCCGGACTGCGCACGCCGCGGCGCGTGCTGATAATGGTGCCCGCAGGCGCGGCGGTCGATGCGGTGATCGCGGGCCTCGCGCCGCTGCTGCAGGCCGGCGACGTCGTCATCGACGGCGGCAACACGCTCTTCTCCGACACGCAGCGCCGCGCGCTCGCGCTGGAAGACACGGGCATCCTGTACGTCGGCGCGGGCGTGAGCGGCGGCGAAGAGGGCGCGCTGCGCGGCCCCGCGCTGATGCCGGGCGGGCATCCGCAGGCCTGGCCCGTGATCCGCCCGCTGCTGCAGGCCATCGCGGCGAAGGCCGACGACGGCGAGCCGTGCTGCGACTGGATGGGCCCCGGCGGCGCGGGCCATTTCGTGAAGATGGTGCACAACGGCATCGAGTACGCCGACATGCAGATCATCTGCGAGTCGTACTGGCTGATGCACTCGCTGCTGGGGATGAAGCCGGCGGACATGAGCGGCGTCTTCGCGCGCTGGAACGGCACGGAGCTGGAGAGCTACCTCATCGCGATCACCTCGGACATCCTCGCCCGAGTGGACGAGGACTCAGGCCAGCCCCTGGTCGACATGATCCTCGACACCGCCGAGCAAAAGGGCACGGGCAAGTGGGCGAGCCAGCTCGCGCTGGACATGGGCGTGACGGCGCCGACCATCGCGGACGCCGTGTTCGCGCGCACGGTGAGCGCGGTGAAGGACGAGCGCGTCGCGGCCGCGGACATCCTGAAGGGCCCGCGCAGACGCTTCGAGGGCGACCGCGAAGCGTTCATCGAAAAGATCCGCCGCGCGCTGCTCGCCGCGAAGATCTGCGCCTATGCGCAAGGCTTCCAGCTGCTGCGCGCCGCGGACCAGGAGCATCAGTGGGGCCTGCAGTTCGGCGCCATCGCTTCTGTGTGGCGCGCGGGCTGCATCATCCGCGCGAAGCTGCTGCAGGACATCCGCGCTGCCTTCGGGCGCGATGCGCAGCTTGTGAACCTGCTGGTGGATCCGCACATCGCACAGGTGATGGCCGACTGCGAACAGGACTTGCGCGAAGTCGTCGCGGCCGCGGCCCTGCACGGCATCGCGGTGCCGGCGTTCATGAGCGCGCTGGCGTACTACGACGCGTATCGCTCACCGCGGCTGCCCGCCAACCTGCTGCAGGCGCAGCGGGATTATTTCGGCGCGCACAAGTACCGGCGGGTCGACCGGGCGGGCGTGTTCCACACGCACTGGACGCAGGCGGAATAGCGGCCCCCGGCTACGCCTTGGCGCTGATCACGCCGCCGCCCAGGCAGATCTCCCCGTCGTAGAGCACTGCGGATTGCCCGGGCGTCACCGCCCACTGCGGCTGCGGAAAGTCCAGGTGGAACGCGCCATTGGCTTGCGGCGCCAGCACGCACGGCGCATCCGCTTGGCGGTAACGCGACTTCGAGCCGTACGCACCGGCAGCGGGCGGCTCGCCCGCGACCCAGCTCGCGTCGTCCGCGTCGAGCGCGATCGACTGCAGCCACGGGTGGTCGTGCCCCTGCACGACCCACAGCGTGTTCTTCTCCATGTCCTTGCGCGCGACGAACCAGGGCGCATGTTCACCGCCGCCGCGCTGCGCGCCCTTTTCCTTGACGCCGCCGATGCCCAGCCCCTGCCGCTGCCCCAGCGTGTAGAAGGAGAGGCCCTCGTGCTTGCCGATCACGCGGCCGCGCTCGTCCTTGATCGGACCCGGCTCCTTGCTGATGTACCGGTTGAGGAACTCGCGGAAGGGCCGCTCGCCGATGAAGCAGATGCCGGTGGAATCCTTCTTCTTCGCGTTGGGCAGGCCGATCTCCTCGGCGATGCGCCGCACCTCGGTCTTGCGAAGCTCGCCGACGGGGAACAGCGACTTCGACAGCTGCGCCTGCGTGAGCCGGTGCAGGAAGTAGCTCTGGTCCTTGGTGTCGTCCAGGCCCTTCAGGAGTTCGAAGCGGCCGTCGCGTTCGCGAACGCGCGCGTAGTGGCCGGTGGCGATCTTCTCCGCGCCCAGGCGCATGGCGTGGTCGAGGAAGGCCTTGAACTTGATCTCGGCGTTGCACAGCACGTCGGGGTTGGGCGTGCGGCCGGCCTGGTATTCGCGCAGGAACTCGGCGAAGACGCGGTCCTTGTAGTCGGCCGCGAAGTTCACGTGCTCGATCTCGATGCCCAGCACGTCCGCCACGGCGGCGGCGTCGACGAAGTCTTCGTTGGACGAACAGTATTGCGGGGAGTCGTCGCTCGACCCCGCGGGCCGGTCGTCATCCTCCCAGTTCTTCATGAAGATGCCGACGACCTCGTGGCCCTGCGCCTTGAGCAGGTGCGCGGTGACCGCGGAATCCACGCCCCCGCTCAACCCGACGACGACACGTGGCTTGCTGCTCATTTGTGCGATTATCCCAGCGAAGGTTTGACCTCATGCTCTACCGGCCCACCTCGCCGGCGCTCCCGCGCCAGCCCATGTCGCCCACGGCGCTGGCCACTGCCGGGGCGATCCACGTGGCGCTGCTGTGGCTGCTGCTCCAGTATTCGCCGGTGCAGCAGGCGATCCGATACGTGGTCTACCAGTACGTGCAGCCGATCAGCCCGCCGGCGCCGCCGCCCAGCCGCGCGATCACGGTGCGGCCACCCGCGATCTCCCGCCCCGCCGACAGCCCCTCGGTATTCTCGAACACGCCCGAGTCGAGCGTGCCGCTCAAAACCACGACGCAATTGCCCGAGAAGCTGCAGAGCAAGACGCCGGAGCCCGCGCCCCGGACGCCGGACCCGGCGCCGGTGATCGAGCCCGCTCCCGTGGTGGAATCCGCGCCTGCGCAGACGGTGGAAGCGCCCGCGCCTGCGCCCATCCCGCCCCCGCCCGTGCCGGTGCCGCCCGCTCCCGCCCCGCCCGTGCCGGTGGAAGTGCCTCCGCCGCCCGCGCCGGTGCCTGTCCCGGCGCCAGTGCCCGCACCTGCCCCTGTTCCGGTGCCCGCCCCCGAGCCGGTTCCCGCGCCGGCACCTGTTCCCGCGCCGGCACCAGCGCCCGCGCCAGCGCCGGTTGTCACTGCCGAACCTGCGCCGGCTCCGGTCGCACCCCCTGCGCCTGCGCCTGTCGCGCCTGCCCCCACGCCACCCGCTCCGCCCGCACCACCGGCCGTCGCTCCGCAGCGGCTTCAAGGCCCCGTCATCGACGTGCCGGTCCCGGCCATCGCACCACCCGGTGCGCGTGGCGCGCCCGCCGTCGTCGTGCCGGTACTACCGGGCCCGGGTGCTTCGCCAGGCGCCGGCACGGGCACCACGGGCACGCCGGGCGCGTCCGGCGGCGGAGTCCCGGGCGCCACACGTATCGCGCCCGCACCCGCACCCGCGGCCGTCCCTGCGGCGCCCGTGGTCGTCCCCGCGATCCCGCCCCATCCCGGTCCTTTCCGCGTGCCGCGCCAGCGCAGCCTGTCCGAGATGGCGAACGAACAGTTGCGACGTGGCAAGTCGAAGGACCCGCTGGCCGAAGGCATGGAGGACGCGGCGCGGGACGACTGCCTGCATGCCCCGGCAAAGCCGGATGTGCTGGGCGGGCTGCTCGCCGCCCCTTCGCTGCTAGGCCGCGCGCTCACCGACCGCTGCGCGAAGTGAGCCGCGCGGCGCACTCGGCTAGCATGCTTACACATCAAAGGAGACAGGCATGGACCTTCGACTGAACGACAGGACGGCGCTCGTGACGGGCGCGAGCGTGGGCATCGGCCGCGCGATCGCGAAGGCGCTTGCGAGCGAGGGCGTGCGCGTCGCCATCGCGGCACGCCGCGTGGAGAAGCTGGAAGAGCTGGCCGCCGAAATCGTCGCGGCCGGCGGCGCGAAACCGGTGACGATCGCGTGCGACCTCTACGAGGCCGATGCGTCCACGAAGCTCGCCGCCGCGGCGATGGCCGGGCTCGGCCGCGTCGACATCCTCGTGAACAACGCGGGCGGCTCGCGCAGTTTCAAGGAACTGCACGTGAGCGAGGAGGCATGGCAGGAGGCGATCACGCTCAACTTCCACCGGCCGCGCCAGCTCGCCGATGCGCTCATCGACCAGATGATCGCCAGCGGCTGGGGCCGCATCATCAACATCACCGGCAAGAGCGAGCCCGAGCACATCAACGGGGCGTTCTGCGCGAAGGCCGGCATGCACAGCTGGGCCAAGGGCCTGTCGCGCATGGTGGGCAAGCACGGCATCACGGTGAACTGCATTCCGCCCGGTCGTATCCACTCGGAGCAGATCTTCCGCAACTACACGCCCGAGTACCGCCAGTGGCAGTCGGAGCACGAAATCCCGGTGGGCCGCTACGGCGAGCCGGAAGAGCTCGCGGACCTCGTCGCCTTCCTCGCGTCGCCGCGCGCGGGCTACATCTCAGGCGCCGTCATCCCCGTCGATGGGGGTTTGCGCAAATACCAATTCTGAAGTTGCGCGCTTACAGTGGGACCATCCAAGGAGTACACCCGTTGAACGACCACTTTTCATTGCGGCGCCGCGAACTCGTCGCGCGCGCGGTCGCCGCGACCACCGCGGCCCTGCTGCCCGCCGCGCTGCGCGCGCAATCGCACTGGCCGACCAAGTCGGTGCGCTTCCTCGTGCCCTTCGCACCCGGCGGCACCTCGGAGATCGTCGCGCGCTCTGTCGCCGCCGAGTTGACCAAGCAGCTCGGGCAGACCGTGTACGTGGAGAACAAGCCCGGCGGCGCGGGCGTGGTCGCGATGACCGAAGCTGCGCACGCGGCGCCGGACGGCCACACCATCATCCTCGGCCACGTCGGCACGCTCGCGGTGAATCCGTACATGCTGTCCGACCAGCCCTATGACGTGAACCGCGACTTCGTTCCCGTCACGCTGCTCGCGAAGGTGCCCAACGTCTTCGTCATCCATCCCGACGTGCCGGCGAAGAACTTCAAGGAGTTCGTCGCGTATGTGAAGGCCAACCCCGGCAAGCTCAACTACGGCTCCGCCGGCAATGCGAGCGCGGGCCACCTGGCAATGGAATACCTCAAGCTCGTGACGGGCATGTTCATCACGCACATCCCCTATCGCGGCACGGGGCCGCAGCTCACGGACCTGCTCGCCGGCCGCACGCAGGCGTCGTCGGCCGGGCTGCCCGCGCTCGGCGCGCACATCCGCGCGGGCAAGCTGCGCGCGATCGCGGTGGGCACGCTGCAGCGCATCTCGGCGCTGCCGGACGTGCCGACGGTGGCCGAGATGGGCTACAAGGATTTCGAGACGTCGCAGTGGTACGGCATCCTCGCGCCCGCCGGCACCCCGCCGGACGTCGTGAAGAAGATCCAGGAAGAGTCGTTCAAGGCGCTGAAGTCGAGCGCGGTGACCGAGCGCTTCGCCACGGACAACGCGGTGGGCGGCGGCGGCCCGTCGTCCGAATTCGCCGCCTTTATCGGCAAGGAGCAGAAGATCTGGAAGGAGATCGTGCGCAAGGCGCAGATCAAGGCGGATTGAAAGCTCAGGCTTCGCCGTCGGGCGCGGTCAGCACGCTCTCGTGCGTGTGGATCGCGGACAGGGGCATGCGCACGCCCGCCAGGTAGTCTTCGATGCAGGTGAGCACGAGCGGGCTGCGATGCCTGTCCACCGTGGCGCGCACTTCGTCGAGCGTCATCCAGACCGCGCGCACGATGCCGTGGTCGAGCGGCCGCTCGGGGTGGTGCGCGCCGACCTCGCCGCAGAACGCGAGCCGCAGGTAGGTCTGGTCTTCGCCGGTGGAGTTCTTTCGCGAGCGCGCGAGGTAGAGGCCGAGGAAGGCGGTGGGCGTGAAGTCGTACGCGGCTTCCTCCAGCACCTCGCGTGCGCAGCCCTGCGCCGGGGTCTCGCCCGGGTCGAGGTGGCCGGCGGGCGTGTTGAACTTCAACCCGAGCTTGGTTTCTTCTTCCACCAGCAGGAAGCGCCCGCCCTGCTCGATGACCGCGGCAACGGTGACGGTGGGCTTCCAGCGGAGGGCGGTCATGCGCGGATTATCGCCAGCGGGGCCGTATGGGACACAATGTCTGCGTTGCGGCTACCCCACACACCACGATGATCGCCCTCCGTTCGCTGCTCCTCTCGACCGCGTTGGCGCTCTCGCCGCTGGCCGCCGCGCCTGTCCTGGCCCAGGGTGCGGCGACGTCGTCGTCCGCCTCCGCCTCGGCGCCGGCGATCGTCCTGCCGACCGCGTCCAGGCCCACGCCGGCCCTGCCGCAGATCAAATCGCCCGAGAGCATCGCCAATCCCTACGGCTTGCGCGCGCTGTGGGAGCAGGGCGACTGGGTGGCCCGCGTCACGCTGCTCATCCTGGCCGTCATGTCCCTCGGCAGCTGGTACGTGCTGATCGCCAAGCTCGTCGCGCAGTCGCGCATGGGCGGGCAGGGCAAGTCCGCGAATGCGAATTTCTGGAAGGCCGACACGGTGCGGCAGGGCGCCGAGAAGCTCGAAACTGCAAGCCCCTATCGCTTCATCGCCGAAGCGGCGCTCGAAGCCACGCGCAAGCACGACGGCCTGATCGGCCAGGTGGACCTGAACACCTGGACGGCGCAGAGCATCGAGCGCGCGGTCGCCACGGTCCACAGCCGGACGCAGGAGGGCCTCGCGGTGCTGGCGACGGTGGGCTCGACGGCGCCCTTCGTGGGCCTGTTCGGCACGGTCTGGGGCATCTACAACGCGCTGGTGCGCATCGGCGCGTCGGGCCAGGCGTCCATCGACAAGGTCGCGGGGCCGGTGGGCGAGGCGCTCATCATGACGGCCATCAGCCTGGCCGTCGCGGTGCCCGCGGTGCTCGGCTACAACTGGCTCGTGCGGCGCAACAAGGTGGCGATGGACACGGTGCGGGCCTTCGGTTCGGACCTGCACACCGTGCTGCTCGCGGCGAACAACAAGAGGTCATGAGCGTCGCCGGGCCGCCCCAAGCCGCGAACGCCCCCTCGGGGGGCAGCGCAGTACACGAAGTGACAAGCGTGGGGGTTCGTTGACATGGCCATCAGGTTTGTGGGCCCGCCCGACGCCGAAGACGAGCTGATCGCGACGATCAACACCACGCCGCTCGTCGACGTGATGCTGGTGCTGCTCATCATCTTCCTCATCACCATCCCGGTGGTGAACAGCTCGATCTTCGTGAACCTGCCGCGCGAACCGGTGCAGGCGAGCGGGCAGCAGGCCGAGGATGTGATCGTCACCGTCGATGCGCAGGGCGCGATCTACTGGTTCGACACGCGGCTGCCCGCGCAGAAGGACCTGCAGGAACTGCTGGCGCGCGTCGCGGTGATGACACCCCAGCCCGAGCTGCACATCCGCGCCGACGCGCGCGCCGACTACGACTCCATCGGGCGCGTCGTCTATTCCGCGCAGCAGGCGGGCATGGCACGCATCGGCTTCCTCACCGAGCCGCCCGCGCCATGATCCCGCTGGGCAGCGATTCCGAGGCCGAGGTGATGGCCGACATCAACACCACGCCGCTGGTGGACGTGCTGCTGGTGCTGCTCGTGATGCTCATCATCACGATCCCCATCCAGCTGCATTCCGTGAACATCGAGATGCCGGGGCGCAACGCGCCGCCGCCGCTCGTGGAGCCGCAGGTCGTGCGCATCGACGTGACGCCCTCGGGGGCATTCGTGTGGAACGGGGAAGTTCTTGCGGGCCGCACGGAGCTCGAGGCACGGATGCAGTCCGCGGCGCAGCAGCAGGACCAGCCGGAGATTCACCTGCGTCCGGACCGCCTGGCGAAGTACGACACCGTCGCGATCGCGCTGGCTGCGGCGCAGCGGCTGGGGTTGAAAAAGATCGGGCTCGTCGGCTCCGAGCAGTTCGCGCCCTGAGCGACCGCTTCAGGGCTCGTATTCCGCCGCGCCCTGCACCCAGATGAACGACTGGACGTCGAACATGTCGCGCGCCTTGAAGTGCGGGCGGCGGTCCAGGTCGCGGCGGATGATCGCGGCGAAGGTCAGCAGCGACTTGTAGCCCTGCCACGAGGGCTCGGAGTGGTAGTCGAGGTCGAAGCCGTAGGCCTGCGCCGCCTTGCGCGTGACCATGGGCTTGAGGAAGAGATGCTTGTCCGGCCGCGCGAGGAAGCCGAACACGGTGACGAGCGGCCAAGTCAGCACGCGCTTGTTCTTGCGCGGCAGGTCGCCCACGGCCTGAACCCAGTCGGTGAAGCGCGTGCTCGGCGCGCCGCGTCCCCAGAGAAAAGCGTAGAGCTCGGTCGCGAAGAGGCGGGCGCCCGCGGGCGTCTTCACCGCGTCGCGCAGCGCCATCTTCTCGAAGGAGAACAGCAGGTTGGTGCGCGACTCGACGCGCACCGCGATGTCGGCGATCTCGCGGAACTCGCCGCGCGCGAGCATCTTGCGAAACGCGGCAGGTGCGAGCTCGTGCTGCCATTCGAGGTGCGCGCGCTCCTTGTAGGAACGCTCCGCGACCAGGTACGTATCGTCGAGAAAGCCTCCGGGGTAGTACAGCTCGAACTTGCGGCGGCTGCGTGCCGCGCCAAGGAAGTTGACGTTGCTGGCACGGGGGCCGGTGAGGGGGTGGGAGAGGGATGCAGCGCGGGCCATGAAGGGAAGTCTTCGGCTTGCGCCTACCTCATCCATGTGGGACAAGACGCCGCCTGCCCGTAGGACTCAGGCGGTGGGTACCAGTTTCAGCAGGGTAATTTCAGATGGTGCACCGAAACGCTTCGGCGGGCCCCAATACCCCGTCCCACGGCTGACGTAAACCAGCAGCTCATCCACGGCGTGCAGCCCGGCCGTGAAGGGCTGCTGCAGGCGCACGAGGAAGTTCCACGGCAGGAACTGGCCGCCATGCGTGTGGCCGGACAGTTGCAGGTCGAAGCCCGCGCTCGCCGCTGCCGGCGCGCTGCGCGGCTGGTGCGCCAGCAGCACCTTGAACGCGGCATCCGGGGGCGCGCCGGCCAGCGCGGCGTGGGGATCGCTGCGATGCGATTCGTCGAAGTGCCCGCCCGTGAAGTCGGTGACGCCCGCCAGCACCAGGCGCGAGCCCCCGCGCTCGATCACCACGTGCTCGTTGTGCAGGTTGCGGATGCCCAGTCGCCGAAGCTCGGCGAGCCAGGGCACGACGCCCGAGTAGTACTCGTGGTTGCCCGTCACGAAGAAGCTGCCCTCGCGCGACGCGAGCTGCGCGAGCGGCGCGACGTGGTCGGTGAGGTCGGAGACGCTGCCGTCGACGAGGTCGCCCGTGATCGCGACCAGGTCCGCCTGCAGGCCGTTGACCGCATCGACGATGCCTTGCACCTGCCGGTCGCGGATCGTCGGGCCGACATGCACGTCGCTGATCTGCACGATGCGAAACCCATGAAACGCGGCGGGCAGGTCCGCGACGGGAATCTCGACCGTTTTGACTCCTGCCGTACGCCGCGCATTGGCGAAGCCGACCGCGGTGATGAAGAGCGCGACCAGCGGCACGGCGGCCGCGGACACTTCGCCGATGCGCTCGATGGGCCAGTCGGCGCCTGCCGCACCGCCGAGGTGCAGGACGAGCAGCAGCACGTCACGCGCGACCGTCAGGACCCACAGCGACGAGAAGAATCCCATCAGCACCAGCCCCAGCCAGCCCAGGGTGCGGGCGATAGGACCATGCCTGCGCCGGCCGGCCAGCAGGCCCAGCGGCATCAGCACGGCAGAGGCCACGAGCACGAGCGAGAGCAGGGTGCTCGCGAGCGTTCCGGAGAGCGCGGGCACCAGCCGTGCCCCGACGTAGAAGTGGAACGCGGCCGACAGGCCGAAGAGAAAGGCGATGGACATCCGACCCAGATGGTGCCTGACCGGCGCAATGAAAGCGTGCTCCGACGGACGGAGGGGCGCCCCGGGCTCGCGGCAGGGCCTCCTCTTCATGTAAGCTTTGGGTCAGCAACTCATCAGACAGAACCACCGAGGAGACAGCTCCATGCACATAGGCGTTCCCGCCGAGACCACGGCGGGTGAAACCCGCGTGGCCGTCACCCCCGAGACGGCCAAGAAGTTGATCGCGCAGGGGCATACCCTGCACGTCCAGTCCGGCGCCGGCGTTTCCGCCAGCGTGACGGACGAGGCTTACCAGGCAGCCGGCGCGCAGATCACCGATGCCGCAGGCGCCTTCGGCTGCGACCTGGTGCTGAAAGTGCGCAGCCCCTTCGACAACGAAGTCGCGCGCATGAAGCCCGGCACCGTCGTGGTGGGCATGCTCAACCCCTTCGACGCCTCGGGGCTCCAGCGCCTCGCAGCGGCCAACCTCACGGGCTTCGCCCTCGAGGCGGCGCCGCGCACCACCAGGGCGCAGAGCATGGACGTGCTGTCCTCCCAGGCCAACATCGCGGGCTACAAGGCCGTGATGATCGCGGCGGACAAATACCAGCGCTTCTTCCCGATGCTCATGACCGCCGCCGGCACGGTGAAGGCCGCGCGCGTCGTGATCCTGGGCGTCGGCGTCGCGGGCCTGCAGGCCATCGCGACGGCCAAGCGCCTGGGCGCGGTGATCGAGGCGTCGGACGTGCGGCCTTCGGTCAAGGAGCAGGTCGAGTCGCTGGGCGCGAAGTTCATCGACGTGCCCTACGAGACGCAGGAAGAAAAGGAAGCCGCGGAAGGCGTGGGCGGCTATGCGCGCCCCATGCCGCAAAGCTGGCTGGACCGCCAGAAGGCGGAAGTCGCCAAGCGCGTGGCGCAGGCGGACGTCGTGATCACCACCGCGCTGATCCCGGGCCGCGCCGCGCCGGTGCTGGTGACAGAAGAGATGGTGCGCTCGATGAAGCCGGGCTCCGTGATCGTGGACCTGGCCGCGCCGCAGGGCGGCAACTGCCCGCTCACGGTGCCGGGCCAGACGGTGGTGAAACACGGCGTCACGCTGGTGGGCGAGACGAACCTCCCGGCGCTGGTCGCGGCGGATTCGTCCTCGCTCTACGCGCGCAACGTGCTGGACTTCCTGAAGCTCATCCTGCCCAAGGACGGCGGATTGAAGATCGACATGGAAGACGACATCGTGGCGGCGTGCCTCGTCGCGCGCGATGGTCAGGTCACAAGGAAATAAGTCATGGAAGTCTCACACACCATCACCAACCTGATCATCTTCGTGCTGGCCATCTACGTGGGCTACCACGTCGTCTGGACCGTCACGCCCGCGCTGCACACGCCGCTCATGGCCGTCACCAACGCGATCTCCGCGATCGTCATCGTCGGCGCGATGCTGGCCGCGGCGCAGACCGAGACCCTCGCGGGCCGCACCATGGGCGTGCTCGCCGTCGCGCTGGCGGCGGTGAACATCTTCGGCGGCTTCCTCGTCACGAGGCGCATGCTGGAGATGTTCAGGAAGAAAGAGAAGAAAGCCCCGGCGGCTGACAAGGGAGCAGCGCAATGAGCATGAATACGGTCACGCTGCTGTACCTCTTCGCCTCGGTCTGCTTCATCCAGGCCCTGAAGGGCCTGTCGCACCCGACCACCTCGATCCGCGGCAACCTGTTCGGCATGGTCGGCATGGCGATCGCCGCCTGCACCACGGCCGCGCTGATCGTGGAGAACTCCGGCGGCAGGGGCCAGGGCATGTTGTGGGTGCTGCTCGGCCTCGTGGTGGGCGGCGTCTACGGCGCCTACCGCGCCAAGACGGTCGAGATGACCAAGATGCCCGAGCTGGTCGCCTTCTTCCACAGCATGATCGGCCTGGCGGCCGTGTTCATCGCGGTGGCGGCGGTGCTGGAGCCTTCGGCGCTGCTGCAGGGCCTGCCGCGCGGCGCGGAGATCCCGACGGGCAACCGGCTGGAGCTGTTCCTCGGTGCGGCGATCGGCGCGATCACCTTCTCGGGCTCCGTCATCGCCTTCGGCAAGCTCTCGGGCACCTACAAGTTCCGCCTGTTCCAGGGCGCCCCCGTGCAGTTCGCGGGGCAGCACAAGCTGAACCTCGTGCTGGGCCTCATCACCATCGCGCTCGGCCTGGTGTTCATGTTCACGGGCAACCTGCCGGCTTTCTTCGCGATGCTGGCCCTGGCCTTCGTCATGGGCGTGCTCATCATCATCCCGATCGGCGGCGCGGACATGCCGGTGGTGGTGTCGATGCTCAATTCGTACTCGGGCTGGGCGGCGGCGGGCATCGGCTTCTCGCTGAACAACTCGATGCTGATCATCGCGGGCTCGCTCGTGGGTTCCTCGGGCGCGATCCTGAGCTACATCATGTGCAAGGCGATGAACCGCTCGTTCTTCAACGTGATCCTGGGCGGCTTCGGCGGCGAGGCAGGCCCGGCGGCCGCCGGCTCGGCGGTGCAGCGCGCGGTCAAGAGCGGCAGCGCCGACGACGCGGCCTTCGTGCTGTCCAATGCCGAAACGGTCATCATCGTGCCGGGTTACGGCCTGGCGGTGGCGCGCGCGCAGCACGCGGTGAAGGAGCTCGCGCAAAAGCTCATCGAGCACGGCGTGAACGTGAAGTACGCGATCCACCCGGTGGCCGGCCGCATGCCGGGCCACATGAACGTGCTGCTGGCCGAAGCCGAGGTGCCCTACGACCAGGTGTTCGAGATGGAAGACATCAACGGCGAATTCGGCCAGGCCGACGTCGCGATCATCCTGGGCGCCAACGACGTGGTGAACCCGGCCGCGCTGCAAAAGGGCAGCCCGATCTACGGCATGCCGATCCTGGAGGCCTACAAGGCCAAGACGGTCATCGTGAACAAGCGCTCCATGGCCGCGGGCTACGCGGGCCTGGACAACGAGTTGTTCTACATGGACAAGACCATGATGGTGTTCGGCGACGCGAAGAAGGTCGTCGAGGAGATGGGCAAGGCGATCGAGTGATGCGCTGAACCCGGCGGCGGGCAGGCGAGGCAGAACATAGAACGAGGAGACGACAGATGAGCAACATGAGCGACCGCCCCTGGTTGAGTTCCTATTCCCCCGGCGTGCCGGCCGACATCGACGCGACGCAATACCAGTCGCTCGTGCAGTTGATGGACGAGAGCTTTCGCAAGTTCGCGGACAAGCCCGCGTACAGCTTCATGGGCAAGGAGGTGAGCTACGCGCAGACCGACAAGGCCAGCGCGGCCTTCGCGGCCTACCTGCAGGGCCTCGGCCTCGCCAAGGGCGACCGCGTCGCCATCATGATGCCCAATGTGCCGCAATACCCGGTGGCGGTCGCGGCCATCCTGCGCGCGGGCTTCGTGGTGGTGAACGTAAACCCGCTGTACACGCCGCGCGAGCTCGAGCACCAGCTCAAGGACTCGGGCTCCAAGGCGATCGTGATCGTCGAGAACTTCGCGAACACGCTGGAGCAGTGCCTCGCCGCGACGCCGGTCAAGCACATCGTGCTGTGCGCCATGGGCGACATGCTCGGCACGCTCAAGGGCACGCTGGTGAACTACGTCGTGCGCAAGGTCAAGAAGATGGTGCCTGCGTACAACCTGCCCGGTGCGGTGCGCTACAACGACGCGGTGGCCCGGGGTGCGCGTTCCACCTTCAAGAAGCCCGACATCAAGTTCGACGACATCGCGGTGCTGCAGTACACCGGCGGCACGACGGGCGTGTCCAAGGGCGCGGTGCTCCTGCACCGCAACATCATCGCCAACGTGCTGCAGTCCGAGGCCTTCAACCAGCCCGTGATGGACAAGGTGCCCGCGAACGAGCAGCCCACCAGCATCTGCGCGCTGCCGCTGTATCACATCTTCGCGTTCACCGTCGGCATGATGCTCACCATGCGCACGGGCGGCAAGCTGGTGCTGATCCCCAATCCGCGCGACCTGCCCGCGGTGCTCAAGACGCTGTCGAAGGAAACCTTCCACAGCTTCCCGGCCGTGAACACCCTGTTCAATGGCCTTGCGAACCACCCCGATTTCGGCACCGTCAACTGGAAGAACCTGAAGGTGTCCGTGGGCGGCGGCATGGCGGTGCAGGGCGCGGTGGCCAAGCTGTGGCTGGAGAAGACCGGCTGCCCGATCTGCGAAGGCTACGGCTTGTCCGAGACCTCGCCGTCGGCGAGCTGCAACCCGACGACCAGCACGGAATACACCGGCACCATCGGCGTGCCGCTGCCGAGCACCTACTTCAGGCTGCTGGACGACGACGGCAAGGACGTGCCGCTCGGCCAGCCCGGCGAGATCGCGATCAAGGGCCCGCAGGTGATGGCGGGCTACTGGCAGCGCCCGGACGAAACCGCGAAGGTCATGACGCCCGACGGCTTCTTCAAGACGGGCGACATCGGCGTCGCGGACGAGCGCGGCTACTACAAGATCGTCGACCGCAAGAAGGACATGGTGCTCGTGAGCGGCTTCAACGTCTACCCGAACGAGGTGGAAGACGTGGTGGCCAAGCTCGATGGCGTGCTGGAGTGCGCGGTGGTGGGCGTGCCGGACGAGAAGACGGGCGAAGCCGTGAAGCTGGTCATCGTCAAGAAGAACCCGGCGCTCACGGAAGCGCAGGTACGCGACTACTGCCGCGCGAACCTCACCGGCTACAAGCAGCCGCGGGTCATCGAGTTCCGCACCGACCTGCCCAAGACGCCCGTCGGAAAGATCCTCCGGCGGGAATTGCGCGACAAGAAATAGCGCGGGAAGCGCGTTTCTGCGGGCACAATCTCGCCGATGTTCCGCTTCATCCTGACCCGCCTGTCGCTGATCGTCCCGACCTTCATCGGGATGACGCTGCTGGCGTTCTTCCTGATCCGGCTGGTGCCCGGGGATCCGATCGAGACGCTCGCGGGCGAGCGCGGCATCGATGCCGCGCGGCACGCGGTGCTGCTCAAGGAATACGGCCTGGACAAGCCGCTGCTGGTGCAATACGGCATCTACATCGGGCGCGTGCTGCACGGCGACCTCGGCAAGTCCATCATCACGCAGACGCCGGTGGTGCAGGAATTCCTGCAGCTCTTCCCCGCCACCATCGAACTCGCCCTGTGCGCCATAGTCTTCGCGCTGGTGCTGGGCATTCCGGCGGGGATCATCGCCGCGGTGCGGCGCAACTCGGTCTTCGACCACGGCGTGATGGCCACCTCGCTCACCGGCTATTCGATGCCGATCTTCTGGTGGGGCCTGCTGCTCATCCTGCTGTTCTCGGTGCAACTGGGCTGGACGCCGGTATCGGGGCGCATTTCGGTGCAGTACTACATCGAGCCGAGCACGGGCTTCCTGCTCATCGACGCGCTGCGCTCGGGGGAGAAGGGCGCCTTCGCCTCCGCGCTGAAGCACCTGATCCTGCCGGCCATCGTGCTCGGCACCAACCCGCTCGCGGTGGTGGCGCGCATGACGCGCTCCGCGATGCTCGAGGTGCTGGGCGAGGACTACATCCGCACCGCGCGGGCCAAGGGCCTGCCGCCGCTGCGCGTGGTTGGCGTGCACGCGCTGCGAAACGCGCTCATCCCCGTCGTGACCGTGATCGGCCTGCAGGTCGGCGTGCTGTTCACGGGCGCGATCCTCACCGAAACGATCTTTTCCTGGCCGGGTGTCGGCAAGTGGCTGATCGAGGCCATCAACCGGCGTGACTACCCGGTGCTGCAGGGCGGCATGCTGCTTCTCGGCGTGCTGGTCATGCTGGTGAACCTTCTCGTCGACGTTCTCTACGGAGTCATCAACCCGCGCATCCGGCAATCGCACTGACCATGGCTGTAGCAGTACCCAACCCTCTTTCCCCCGGCGCGGCCGCCACCCCGCCCGGGCCGCTGCGCGAATTCTGGATTTCGTTTTCCGCCAACCGCGGCGCGGTGGCCGGCATGGCGATCGTCGTCGGCCTGCTCCTCGTGGCCCTGTTCGCCCCCTGGCTCGCGCCGCACATTCCCGACCAGACGAACAGCGGCGCCTTCCTGAAGCCGCCCGCGTGGCAGTCGGGCGGCTCGTCCCAGTACCTGCTCGGCACGGATGCGATCGGCCGCGACATCCTCTCGCGCCTGATCTACGGCGCGCGCCTGTCGCTCTCCATCGGCCTGGGCGTGGTGGCGATCTCCGTGGCGCTGGGCATCGCGCTGGGCCTCATCGCGGGATTCGCGCGCGGCATCGTGGAGATCGCGATCATGCGATTGATGGACATCATCCTCACGCTGCCCAGCCTGCTGCTGGCCATCGTGATCGTCGCGATCCTCGGGCCGGGCCTGGTGAACGCGATGCTGGCCGTTGCCGTGGTTCTGCTGCCGCACTACGTTCGCCTGACGCGCGCCTCGGTGGTGACGGAAGTGGCGAAGGACTACGTGACGGCCGCGCGCATCAGCGGGGCCGGCACCCTGCGGCTGATGTTCAGCGAGGTGCTGCCCAATTGCGCCGCGCCGCTGATCGTGCAGGCGTCGCTGGGCATCTCCACCGCCATCCTCGATGCCGCCGCGCTGGGCTTCCTCGGCCTGGGCGCCCAGCCGCCGTCGCCCGAGTGGGGCACGATGCTCGCGGATGCGCGCGAGTTCGTCCTGCGCGCGTGGTGGGTGGTGACCTTTCCCGGCCTGATGATCCTGGTCGCGGTGCTGGCGTTCAACCTGATGGGCGACGGGCTGCGCGATGCGCTGGACCCGAAGTTGAAGAGATGACCAATGCAACTGCAGGACATCCGGACGCAGAAGTCGCAGAGGTTGCGCAGAATTTCGCAGAAGGAATTCAAGTATTTCTTTGGTTTTGTTCTGGGCTTCTTCTGCGTCACTTCTGCGAATTCCGCGTCCGGCCAAGTTTGAATTGATCCCACCATGCCGCTATTAGAAATCGAAGACCTCCACGTCGAATTCCCGACGCAGGGCAGTGTCATGCACGCCGTGGAAGGCGTGAGCCTCACGCTCGACGAGGGCGAGGTGCTCGGCATCGTCGGCGAATCGGGCTCGGGCAAGAGCGTCACCATGATGGCGCTCATGGGCCTCATCGCCTTCCCCGGCCGCGTGCGCGCGAAGACGCTGCGCTTCGCGGGGCATGACCTGCTGGGCATCTCGGACAAGGAGCGCCGCCGCCTCGTGGGCAAGGACATGGCGATGATCTTCCAGGAGCCCACGACCAGCCTCAACCCCTGCTTTACGATCGGCTGGCAACTGGTCGAGGCGCTGCGCCAGCATTCGCCCCTCGACAAGGCGAGCGCGAGGAAGCGCGCGATCGAACTGCTCGACCAGGTCGGCATCCCCGCCGCGCACACGCGCCTGAACGACTACCCGCACCAGATGTCCGGCGGGATGAACCAGCGCGTGATGATCGCCATGGCGATCTCCTGCAACCCGCGCCTGCTGATCGCCGACGAGCCAACCACGGCGCTCGACGTGACGATCCAGGCGCAGATCCTCGACCTGCTGCGCAACCTGCAGAAGGAGCGCGGCATGGCGCTCGTGCTGATCACGCACAACATGGGCGTGGTGAGCGAGATGGCGCGGCGCGTCGCGGTGATGTACGCCGGGCAGGTGATGGAGCAGCGGCCGGTGGGGGAGCTCTTCAACGACCCGCAGCATCCG
Organism: Caenimonas aquaedulcis; assembly: GCF_015831345.1. Lineage (NCBI taxonomy): Bacteria > Pseudomonadati > Pseudomonadota > Betaproteobacteria > Burkholderiales > Comamonadaceae > Caenimonas > Caenimonas aquaedulcis. The sequence goes on from NZ_JADWYS010000001.1 coordinate 2,997,922, forward strand.
TACACCGAGGCCTTGCTCGCCGCGCTGCCCGAGCGCGGCCCCGCGGGCCATCGCCTCGCGACGATTCCCGGCGTGGTGCCGGGCGTGTTCGACCGGCCTTCCGGCTGCCTGTTCGCGCCGCGCTGCGCCTACGCGACCCAGCATTCCATGACCGTGCGGCCGGAGCTGCGCGCGTGGCAGGGCGGGCAGGTGCGCTGCCACTATCCGCTGGGCGATCCGCAGCGCGCGGGACAGATCGAGCGCGACGGCCCCGTGCAGGTGGAGGCTGCCGCATGAGCGTCGTCGTCGAAGCGAAAGACCTGCGGCAGGTCTACAAGATCCGGCGCGGCCTCTTCAAGGAGCCCGCGAAGCTGCAGGCGGTCGGCGGCATCTCCTTCGCCATCGAGGCGGGCAAGACGCTCGCGGTGGTGGGCGAATCCGGCTGCGGCAAGTCCACGCTCGCGCGCATGGTGTCGCTGATCGAGAAGCCCGTGGGCGGCACGCTGATGCTCGACGGCGCCGACGCGGTGAACACGCCGCAGGCGGACAAGGTCCGGTTGCGCCAGGCGGTGCAGCTCGTGTTCCAGAACCCCTACGGCTCGCTCAACCCGCGCAAGAAGATCAGCGCGGTGCTCGAGGACCCGCTGTCCATCAACACGAACCTCGGCAAGGGCGAGCGCGCGGAACGCTCGCGCGCCATGCTCGCGCAGGTCGGCCTGCGCCCGGAGTACGCCAACCGCTATCCGCACATGTTCTCGGGCGGCCAGCGCCAGCGCATCGCGATCGCGCGCGCGCTCATGCTCAACCCCAAGCTGCTGGTGGCCGACGAGCCGGTGTCGGCGCTCGACGTGTCGATCCAGGCGCAGGTGCTCAACCTGCTCGCCGACCTTCAGCAGGAATTCAAGCTCGCGTACCTCTTCATTTCTCACGACCTCGCCGTGGTCCGCCACATCGCGCACGAGGTGCTGGTGATGTACCTCGGGCATGTGATGGAGCAGGGCCCCAAGCAGGACATCTTCGATCGGCCCGCGCACCCCTACACGCAGGCCCTGCTGGCATCGACGCCGGGCGTCGGCCCGCGCAGCGTCCAGAAGATCGTCCTGAAGGGCGAGCTGCCCTCGCCGCTCAACCCGCCCAGCGGCTGCGTGTTCTCCAGCCGCTGCCCGTACGCGGTGGAGCAGTGCCGGGCCGAGCGCCCCGCGCCTCGCCAGGTGGAGACCCGGATCGTCGCCTGCCATTTCGCGGAGCAGTTCCTGGCCTCGGGTTTTCCCCAGCCCGCATCTGCAGATAATGCTTCTCTCCCCGGCTGATGCCGGAACCCCTTTTCCCAGGAGTACTTTCATGAAACTTTCCAACCCTCGCAAGCAGTTTGCGATCGCCGCGCTGGCCCTCGCCGCCGCGACCGGCGTGGGCGCCAAGACGCTCGTCTTCTGCTCGGAAGGCAGCCCCGAGAATTTCTACCCGGCCGTGAACACGACCGGCACGTCGTTCGACGGCAACGAGCCGATCTATGACCGCATCGTGAACTTCGAGCGCGGCGGCACCAAGGTGATCCCGGGCCTGGCCGAGAAGTGGGACATCTCCCCCGACGGCCTCACCTACACCTTCACCCTGCGCAAGGGCGTGAAGTGGCACAGCCACCGCGCGTTCAAGCCGACGCGCGACATGAATGCCGACGACATCATCTTCGGCTTCGAGCGCCAGTGGAAAGAGGACAACCCGTTCTTCAAGGTCACGAGTTCCAACCACTCGTACTTCAACGACATGGGCATGCCCAAGCTGATCAAGTCGGTGACCAAGGAAGGCGACTACGTCGTCAAGATCGTGCTGAACAAGCCCGAGGCGCCGTTCCTCGCGAACCTCGCGATGCCCTACGCCGCGATCCAGTCGAAGGAATACGCCGACGCGATGCTGAAGGCAGGCACGCCCGAGAAGATCGACCAGGAGCCGATCGGCACGGGCCCGTTCTACCTGGTGCAGTACCAGAAGGACGCCGTGATCCGCTACAAGGCCTTCCCGCAATACTGGGGCGGCAAGGCGAAGATCGACGACCTGGTGTACTCGATCACGCCGGACGCGTCGGTGCGCTGGGCCAAGCTGCAAAAGGGCGAGTGCCACGTGATGCCGTACCCGAACCCGGCCGACCTGGAAGCGATGAAGAAGGACCCGAAGGTCACGATCCTCGAGCAGCCCGGCCTGAACGTCGGCTACCTCGCCTACAACGTGACCAAGAAGCCGTTCGACGACGTGCGCGTGCGCAAGGCCGTGAGCATGGCGATCAACAAGAAGGCTATCCTCGACGGCGTGTTCCTCGGCACCGGCGTCGCCGCCAAGAACCCGCTGCCGCCGTCGATGTCCGCGTACGACACGTCCACCAAGGACGACGTGTATGACCCCGAAGGCGCGAAGAAGGCCCTCGCCGCGGCGGGCTTCCCGAACGGCTTCGAAACCGACCTGTGGGCGATGCCGGTGCAGCGTCCGTACAACCCCAACGCAAAGCGGATCGCCGAGCTGATGCAGGCCGACCTCGCCAAGGTCGGCATCAAGGCCGAGATCAAGAGCTTCGAGTGGGGCGAGTACCGCAAACGCATGCAGGCCGGCGAGCACCAGATGGGCATGCTGGGCTGGACGGGCGACAACGGCGATCCGGACAACTTCCTGGCCGTGCTGCTCGGCTGCGAAGCCGCGCGCACCAACGGCTCGAACGTGGCGAAGTTCTGCTACCAGCCCTTCGAGGACCTGATCCAGAAGGCCAAGACCGAAACCAAGCCGGCCGAGCGCGACAGGCTCTACAAGCAGGCCCAGGTGATCTTCAAGCAGCAGGAGCCCTGGTTCACGATCGCCCACGCGGTGCAGTTGAAGCCCGTGCGCAAGGAAGTCGTGGACTTCAAGCTGTCCCCGTTCGGACGCCACACGTTCTACGGCGTGGACATCAAGGAATAGTCATTCACCCGAAAAACGCTGCGCGTTTTTCGGGTGCTCTGGCCAGATGAAAAAGCCCGGCGAAGCCGGGTTTTTTCATGGGCGCCGCGCTGCATGTTATTGCGCACGGCTGGTGCCCCTGCGGGGTTCGAGGCACACTCCATGGATGCGCACGGCCGTTGTTTCCGCCATGCTCGAGGAGCTCCACGCCGTCCTCGCCCTGATGCCTGACGAGCACAAGCAGGTTGCGGCCGGGCGCGAGTTTTTCTTGGGGCAGTTGCACGGGCAGGAGGTGGTCGCCGTGCTGTCGCGCATCGGCAAGGTCGCCGCGGCGACGACGGCGGCGGTGCTCATCGAGCGATTCGAGGTCGATCGCATCGTTTTCACCGGTGTCGCCGGTGGCCTCGCACCGGGCGTGGAGGTGGGGCATGCCGTCGTCGCGCAGTGCTTCCTGCAGCACGACATGGACGCGTCGCCGATCTTCCCGAAATACGAAGTGCCGCTCTACGGCGCGAGCCGTTTCGACGCCGACGCGACCTTGAGCGAGGAACTGGCGCGTGCGGTCCGCCGCGCGTTGCCCGGCACCACGGTGCATTGCGGGCTCGTCATCAGCGGCGACCGCTTCGTGTCGACCGCCGCCGAGAACCTCGCGCTGCGCGAAGCCTTGCCGGATGCGCTCGCGGTGGAGATGGAGGGCGCCGCGATCGCGCAGGTGTGCCGCGACTACGGCGTGCCGTTCGCGGCGGTGCGCACGATCTCGGACCGCGCCGACTACGAGGCGCACGGCGACTTCCTCTCCTTCGTGCGGGACGTGGCGAGCCGCCATTCCGCGGCCATCGTCGAAGCGCTGCTGGCCGGGCCTAGCGGCGGCCGCTGAGGGCGACGCCCAGGCCGATCGCGGCCAGCGCGCAGACGATCACTGCGCCGGACGGCAGGTCGAACACCGCCGACAGCACGAGGCCGGCCGCATAGCCCGCGGCGCCGAGTGCGTACGCCACGGGAAGGCGGGCCGCGGCCCCGAAGCGCCGCGTGGCGAGCGCCGGGATGATCAGGCTCGAGAACACGAGGTACACACCGACCAGTTGCACCGACGCGGTGACCGCGACCGCGAACAGGCCGTAGAAGCCGAAGCGGCCCCAGCGCGCCGCCCATCCGCGCCACAACGCGAACACGAGCGCCGCGGACACGCCGCCCAGCCAGAGCAGCTGCGTGGTGCTCACCCACAGGATCTGCCCCACGAGCAAGTCCTTGAGGTGCTCGCCGCCATGCGGATTGCCCGCGAGCAGGAGCAGGCCCGCGCTTGCGGCGAGCACGAAGAGCACGCCGATCAGGGCTTCCTGGTCGCGCTGCACCCGGCCCTCGGTCCAGGTGAGCAGCCACGCGCCGAGCAGGGCGGCGGCGAGCGCGGCGGCCTGCACCGCGATGCCGCCGTCGGGGAGTCCCATCGCGGTCGCGGCGATCACGCCCAGGCCCGCGACCTGCGCGATCGCAAGGTCGATGAAGACGATGCCGCGGTCGAGCACCTGCATGCCCAGCGGCACGTGCGTGACGAGCACCAGCAGGCCCGCCGCCAGCGCCGGCCCGAGGATGCTCCAGTCGAGCGCGGCCCAGTTCATCGCTTGCCCGCGGCGAGGAGGCGCGCGACGGTGTCGTCGAACAGGCCGAACAGGTCGTTGGCCGCCGGCGTGCCGCCGACGGTGAAGGGCAGCTTCACGGCCGGCACGCCCGCATTGGCGGTCAGCCAGTCGGAAGGGCGCGCGTCCTGGTAGGCCGCGTACAGGACCATCTTCGCGGGCGTCGCGGCGAGCGCGGCCTTCACCGACTGCAGGTGCGCCGCGCTGGGCTCCACGCCCGGCTTGGGTTCGAGCACCGCGACTTCCTTCAGGCCCAGCCAGTCGTACAGGTAGACGAAGGCCTTGTGCTGCGACACGACCGGCGTGCCGCGCAGCGGCGCGGCCTGCTGGGTCCAGCGTGCAAGGGCCTGCGTCCAGCGCGTGTGGAAGTCGGACTGGCGGGCCGCGTATTGCGCGGCGTGCGCCGCATCGACGAGCTGCAGCCGCGCCCCCAGCGCTGCCGCGGCGAGCGCGATGTTGCGCGGGTCCGTCTGCACGTGCGGGTTGCCCGCGGCATGCACGTCGCCCTGTGCGCGGTCGACCTGCGTGGGCACGTCCAGCTTGCGGATGAAGTCCGCGGCGGCGAAGTTGCCGGGCTGTCCGGGCTGGATCTTCGCGTTGCCGGCCTGCTGCAGCAGGATCGGCAGCCAGCCGACTTCCAGCTCGGCCCCGGTGCACGCCACCAGGTCGGCGCTCCGTGCTCGCGCGATGAGGCTCGGCCTGGCCTGGATCTGGTGCGGGTCCTGCAGCGCCGTGGTGGCGACGGAGACCTCGACGAGGTCCCCGCCCAGTTCCTTCGCGAGCGCGCCCCATTCGGGCTCGCACGCGAGCACCTTGAGGGCCGCATGGCTGGCCGGCGCGGCGGCGATGAGTGCGAGGGTGGCGAGCGCCGCGAATCGTTGACGATGGTTCATGAGGACTCCCTGCTTCAGAACCCGTGCGCGCCGTGCGCGCCCAGGCTCATCTGGTACTGGATGAAAAGCTGGTTGTCGGGGCGGCCGCCGCGCGCGTTGTCGCGCGCGAGTTGCAGCCGGACGCGCGAAAACTCGCTCGGGTTGAAGTCCAGCATCGCGGAGGTCTTCGCCGGGCGGAACCCGTCGCCCGCGAGCGCTGCGTTGTTGATGCCGTAGTCGGGGCTGCCGGGGTCCAGCCGCTCGGCGCGCACGCCCGCCCGCCAGCGCGGCATGAACTGGTAGACCGCCTGCACGTACCAGCCGGACTGCGCGGCGCGATAGCCGTCCGCGGAGGCGATGCCGGATGGGTCGTAGGTCATGCTTCCCGTGCCGGTGCTGCGCAGGTATTCGCCCTGCAGCTTGAAGTTCGTGCGCGTGGCGTTGCCCTCGGGCGCCCATTTCCACACGCCGTCGAGCACCCACACACGGCGGCGGCCGGTGAAGAGGCTCGTGACTTCCGTCCCTCGCGTGTCGATCGAGGACAGCGCCTGGTCCGAGGCTTTCGCGCCCAGCACCGAGAGGCCGGCGCGCCAGCTGTGGCTCTCGCCGATGTCGCCGCCGGTGTGCAGCGTGATCGCCGTCATGCCCGTGCCGTTGCGGCCGCTCCCGTCACCGGGAAAGCTGCGGCCGCGGCCCGCTTCGAGCCCGACTTCGATGAAGCGCTCCGTCGGCGCGAGCCAGGTGAGCTGCACGCCGTCGTCCCCGAACTGCGTGCCCAGAAACGCCTGGTAGGCGAGCGGCGCATCGACGAAGTCCCAGGCGTGTGCGTGCTGGGAATTCAGGTAGCCGATGCCCGACAGGAAGCGGCCTGCCTTGAGCGACAGGCCCCGGCCGAGCGAGGTGGTCTGCACGAAGGCTTCCTCCACGGCCACGCCCCCGTCCGGCAACAGCGAGATGTTCGCGGCGCCGCGCAGCCAGGGGTCGATGCTCGCGGACAGGCCGAGCTCCGTTTCCGCGAGGCTGAAGCCGCGCGTGCCCGGCCCGGTCTCGCTGCCCGGCGGCAGCGCGAAGCCCCGGATGCGGTAGTCGGCCGGATCGCGCGAGGTGCGCGCATAACCGCCGGAGAGGATGAGCGACATCGCGGGGTTGAAGCCCGCCGGGGCGGTCGGTGTCGATGGCGCAGGCGCAGCCGCCACGACGGGCGCGGACGATGGCGCCGGTGCCGAGGCGGTCGCCTGCTCGACGCGCAGTTCGAGCGCCTTGATGCGCGCTTCGTACTCGCTCCTGAGGACTTCGATCTCGCGCTTGAGCGCGAGGACATCGGACGAGGTGTCGGCGAGCGCCGCCACCGGGAAAACGATCGCGGCGAGCCAGAGGCTCGCAGGGGCCAGCTTGTGCATGGGATGCTCCGCGGAAGGATCGAAACCCGCTCGCGCGATGGATGCGCGGGCGGGAGCTCTGTCGACGATCAGTGCGCAGCGGCGGGCGGGGCGCGGCTGCGATAGCCGGCGAAGGGATCGGCCGACAGGACGGGCGCGACGGCCCAGGACAGGAGCGCGAAGTGCGCGGGCGCCAGCGTTGCAATGGCCGCCGCTGTGACGACTCCGCCAGCAGCGATCGACGCCACGGCGACGCACTGCCCGCAGGCATCCGCCGGCGTGGCCTTGTGCTCCAGCGAGCTGGCGGCGTCCTTCGACCAGTGCGACTGCACGTGCACGGCAGCGGCCAGCTGGGCCATCGGCACGAGCAGGGCGAGCCACAGCACCCACGCATAGCGGCGCGGGTTTCTGGACAGGGCGTTCGTGGCAGTCACGGTGCGACTGGATTGTAGGGTCGCGCGGCGTTCAGCGCGTGTCGAAACGGTGCGTCGCGCCGATGGTCCAGTTCGATGCCCCCGGCCCCGCCAGGCGCCGCGCGTGGCTGACGTCGAGGGTCAGGCGGTCGCTCGCAGACCAGCGCAGGCCCGCGCGAAGGTAATGCGCCTGTTCTTCGATGTAACGCTCGCCCACCACCGACAGGCGCGGCCGCGGGCTCCACTCGAGCGCCACGCCGGAGCGGGCGCGGCCGGCCGCATTCGGCCGGATGTCGCGGCCGAGATTCGCATGCAGGAGCAGCGAGTCGTTCACGTTCCAGGTGGCCAGCGCCGCGATGGTCGTCGCCTGGTAGCGGGGCCGCTCGTGCCCTTGCCAGATGGGGGTGACGGAGACGCCCCAGGCGAATTCACGCGTCACGGGAGCCGCCCATTTCAATTGCGCTGCCCATCCGGGATGCGAGCTCCCAGCATCCCGCGCCGATTCCGCGGCGGCTGCGAGTTCGACCGGGCCTGCGCGACAGGCAAGTCCCGCGTGCAGAACGTGCGAAGGACCTTGTGAACGGGTGAACCAGCCCTCCGCTTCGCAGTTTCCGGGCTCCATGAGCGTCGCGTCGTCGACGGCGTGGTGCCCACCGGCCGCGAAAGCAGCCGGCATCGTGCAGGCCGAGGCGAGCGCCATGGCGATCCGCCCGACGCGGCCGCCGCGCCGCATGCCTACCGCAGCCACCCGCGGCGGCGGAAGTACCACATCGGCACCAGGGCGCTTGCGACCATGAGCGCGAGCACATAGGGGTAGGCCGCCGCGCCGAAAAATTCGAACTCCGGGAACTTGAGGTTCATGCCGTAGATGCTGGCGATCAGCGTCGGCGGCAGCAGCGCGACGCTCGCGACGGAGAAGATCTTGATGATCTTATTCTGGTTGATGTTGATGAAGCCGACCGTGGCGTCCATCAGGAAGTTGATCTTGTCGAAAAGGAAGGCGGTGTGGTTGTCCAGCGACTCGATGTCGCGCAGGATCTGCCGCGCTTCCTCGAACTGGCCGGAGTTGAGCATGCGGCTGCGCATCATGAAGCTCACCGCGCGCCGCGTGTCCATCACGTTGCGCCGGATGCGGCCGTTCAGGTCTTCCTGCCGGGCGATCGCACCCAGCACCTCGCCGGCCAGCGTGTCGGTCACCTCGCCGGACAGCACCTGCGTGCTGACCTTCTCCAGCTCGTCGTAGATGCCTTCGAGCGTGTCGGCGGAGTATTCGGCGTCGGCGTCGAAGAGCTTCAGCAGCACCTCCTTCGCGTCCTCGATCAGCCCCGGCGCGCGGCGCGCGCGCAGGCGCAGCAGGCGAAACACGGGGACGTCCTCGTCGTGGATCGAGAACAGCACGCCCTTGCTCTTGAGCGCGTCGTTGACCAGGTTGAGGATGAAGGCGACGCGCACGGTGCGCGGCTCGTCGTCGTCGGCGATCAGGAAGTCGCTGCGGATATGCAGGTCGCCGTTGTCTTCCTCGTAGAAGCGCGCGGACTCCTCGATGTCCTCGTCCATCGCGTCCTCGGGGATGGACAGGCCGAAGTACTGCTTGACCCAGCGCTTTTCCTCGAGCGACGGCGACTCGAGATCGACCCAGATCGGCTGGAATTTGGAGAGCTCTTCCAGCGACTCGATCTCTTCCTGGAAGAGCCGTCCGTTGGCGAGCGTGAAGATATTGAGCATGGGCGATCCCGAAAGCTCCCCCGCGGACAAAGGTCCCGGGGCGCTTCGACGGTCGCGATTATGCCGTCACCGTCATGAGGAAGGAAAGCAATTCTTCCTTGCGCGCATAGGCGTCCTGCTCGCCGAGCGCGATGAGCGCCTGCACGAAGCCGGGCTCGAAGAGGAGGTAGCTCGCGAGCGCGCCGCCACCGCCCTTGAGCGCGCCGAGTCCGCCGAGCGCGCGGCGCACCGAGTGGGGCAGTTCGTGCGCGTATTTCTGCGCGAGCGCATCTAGCGATTGCGTCGGCTGGATGGAGAGCACCTCCACGCTGCGGTACGGCAGCACCGAGGCGATTTCCCGCGGCAGCTGCTGCAGGGTCTTGGTCACGCGCTGCGCCTGTTCCACATCGGCCTGCAGCGTGTCGTGGAACACGCTCGCCATCGCATGGCCGGCGATGCCGCCCAGGTTCGGCCCGCGCGAGGGCACGGCGTTCGATCCGTTGACGAGACCGGAGCGCTGCGGCTGGCCGACACCCACAACGAGGATCTTGTGCGCGCCCAGGTGCATCGCGGGCGAGAGCGGCGAGATCTGCCGCATCGAGCCGTCGCCGAAGAATTCGCGCCGCCCGTCCACCCAGAGCGGCGTGGACGGGAAGAGGAAGGGAATCGCGCTCGACGCCATGAGGTGTTCGATGGTGAGCGGCTGGAATTCGGCGCGGCGGCCCGGCCGGTTCCACGGGCTCTGGCGGCCGTCGCGCGCCGTGTGGCAGAACGTCCAGTGCACGCCGCTCGTGTAGCTGGACGCCGTGACCGCCACCGCCTCGATCGCCCGCGACTTGAGCGACGCCTCGATGCCTTCGAGCGACACGGCGTGGTGCAGCGTGTCGACGAGCGGCATGTTGTCCAGGATGGCGCCGTCGCGCCGCGAGTTGCGCCACAGGCTCATGGCGGCCAGCACGCGGCTGAACCGCACCCAGCGGGGCACGTCGAGTTCGTAGACGTCCGATGAACGAAGCCGGCTCCAGAAGTGGGCGAGTTCGCCGAAGGCCCGCACGCCGTTGGTCGCGGCGCCCGCGAGGTAGGCCACGTTCAATGCGCCGGCGGACGTGCCGACCAGCACCTGGAAGGGAAAGGGCGGTGGCGTGGCGCCCAGCTCCAGCATCGCGCCCAGCGCCTGCAGCACCCCCACCTGGTAGGCCGTGCGCGCGCCGCCGCCCATCAGCACGAGCCCGTGCAGCACCCGGCTCGGACGTGTGAGACCCGCATGGATGATGGTGCTCAGGCTCATGGGCCGCCCGCGGTCCCCGGGACCGCGCTTGTCTCCTATGCAGCCCATGGTAGAGCAACTCGGCCCTGGGGGGAACCGGCCGGCCCCCCCGCGGCCGGCCGCGTGCAGGACGGTTCCTACAACTTCGCGACAGGACGTCCGACACATCTGTTGCGGATGGGCACCTAAATTGATTGCTCTGCAAGGAGCCCACTGAATGATCTACCTCGCCAACGACCCGGCCGCCAGCCGATCCGGTTTCCGCCCCGAGCAGGGCGGCGACGATGGCAAGGCCCATTCCTTCGACGCCCGGCGCAGCCGCAGCGGCCACGCGTGGCCGTTCCCGAGCCGCTATGCGGCCCGTCCGGCCCGCCAGGACAGCCAGAAGCCGGCCGCCAGCGACAGCGGCAGCTGATATGCGCGACACCCGAGGACAGGAGCACGCCATGAACCGCGAACCCAAGGCCCCCAACCGCTTCGCAGAAATCCCGCGCGACAAGCCGATGGGCGAGCGCACCGAACATGCCAACCTCGACCGCCCGGGCGCCCAGGCGCACCCGGTCGCGCGCGGCTGGACGCACCTCAGCAACCCCTCCGCGGGGTGGAAGCGCTGATTCGTCGCGCGCGGTGTGACGAAAGCGGCCTGCGGGCCGCTTTTTCTTTGGGCGCCCGGTCGCTGCCATCGCGAGCGATATCAATGACTTGCGCGCGCCGGTTTCACCCACCGACAAAGCGTTTCATCCGAAGCATGCCCAGCCGTGGAAATCCGTTGCTTTTCGCTGGAGGAGTGGGCATAGTGGATCGACCTTCAACCGAGAGTCACAGGAGCCCTTCATGAACTTGACGATCAGCGGTCACCATCTCGAAGTTACCCCCGCCCTGCGCAATTACGTGACCACCAAGCTCGATCGAATCACCCGCCACTTCGACCAGGTCGTCGACATCCGCGTACTGCTCACGGTTGAAAAGCAGAAGGAAAAGGAACGACGACAGCGTGCCGAGTGCATGATCCACGTGAAAGGCAACGACATGTTCGCCGAAAGCGCCCACGAGGATCTGTACGCGGCCCTGGATGAACTGGTCGACAAGCTGGACCGCCAGGTCGGCCGCCACAAGACGCGCATCCAGGACCACCACTGCGACGCGAAACGAGTGATGTAAGCAGTCGCTGCCGCACGAAACAAGGCGCCCTTTACGGGCGCCTTGTACTTTTGGGTGTCGTCCGGCCGGGCCGGCGGGGCGTTTTGGTGCGGCGCACCCTCCCCGGTGCATAATCGTTTACCCGACCATGAATCGCCTCGCGTCCATCCTGCCCGCCGCTCAAGTCCTCGTGAGCGTCGATGCCACCAGCAAAAAGCGGGCGTTCGAAGAAGCCGGGCTGCTCTTCGAGAACCTCCACGGCCTGTCGCGCGCGCTGATCACCGACAGCCTGTTCGCCCGCGAGCGGCTCGGCTCGACCGGCCTGGGGCACGGCGTGGCCATCCCCCACGGGCGGATCAAGGGCCTGAAGGCGCCGATGGCCGCGCTCTTCCAGCTGGCCAGCCCGATCGGTTTCGACGCGCCGGACGAGCAGGCCGTCAACCTCCTCATCTTCCTGCTGGTGCCCGAGGCGGCCACGCAGAAGCACCTGGAAATCCTCTCCGAGATCGCCGAGCTGCTCTCGGACGCGCCGCTGCGCGAAAAGATCAAGGGCACCACGGACGCCACCGAGCTGCACAAGCTGATCGCCACCTGGCAATCCGCCCAGCCGGCCTGAAGTTCCTGCGAGGCGCTCCGTGAAACCTACCGTCGTCAGCGCCGACGTCCTCTTCGAAGACCACCGCGCCACCCTCAAATGGGAATGGGTCGCGGGCCTGGGCGCCTCCGAGCGCCGCTTCGACGAAGTGGCCGTGCGCGCCGCGCGCTCCGGCGCGGACCTGGTCGGCTACCTGAACTACATCCACCCGTACCGCGTGCAGATCCTGGGCGAGCGCGAGGTCGCCTACCTCACCAACGCGACGGCCGAGGATTGCGCGCGGCGTATCGCGCGCATCGTGACGCTCGAGCCGCCGGTGCTCGTGCTGACCGACAACCAGCAGGCGCCGGACGCATTGCTGTCGATGTGCGAGCGCGCGCAGATCCCGATGTTCTCGACGCACGAGCCGTCGGCCTTCGTGATCGACGTGATGCGCGCCTACCTGTCCAAGCATTTCGCCGAGCGCACCTCGATGCACGGCGTATTCATGGACATCCTGGGCCTGGGCGTAATGATCACGGGCGAGTCGGGCCTGGGCAAGAGCGAGCTGGGCCTCGAACTCATCTCGCGCGGCAACGGCCTCGTGGCCGACGACGCCGTGGACCTCTACCGCATCAACCAGACCACGATCGAGGGCCGCTGCCCCGAGCTCCTGCAGAACCTGCTCGAGGTGCGCGGCATCGGCCTGCTGGACATCCGCGCGATCTTCGGCGAGACGGCGGTGCGCCGGAAGATGCGCCTGAAGCTCATCGTGCACCTCGTGCGCCGCGAGACGCTGGAGCGCGAGTACGAACGCCTGCCCTACGAGCCGCTCACGCAGGACGTGCTGGGCGTGCCGGTGCGCAAGGCGGTGATCCAGGTGGTCGCAGGCCGCAACATCGCCGTGCTGGTCGAAGCCGCCGTGCGCAACACGATCCTGCAGTTGCGCGGCGTGGACACCTACCAGGAATTCGTCGAGCGCCACCGGCGCGCGATGGAGCAGGACAAATAGGCCCCGCTAGCCCTGCCGGTAGCCGCCATGCGAGGGCGGGCGGTTGGGGCAGTCTTCCTTGGTGCAGTGCGCGTAGAGGCTGAGCGCATGCTCGGCGATCGCGAAGCCCTTGATCTTCGCCACGGCATGCTGGCGCTCCTCGATCTCGGCGTCGTAGAACTCCTCCACCCGGCCGCAGTCGAGGCACACGAGGTGGTCGTGATGCGTCCCCTCGTTGAGCTCGTAGACCGCCTTGCCGCTTTCGAAGTGGCTGCGCGTGAGGATGCCGGCCTGCTCGAACTGCGTGAGCACGCGGTACACCGTCGCAAGGCCGATGTCCGAACGCTCCTCGAGCAGCACGCGGAAAACGTCTTCCGCGGTCATGTGGCGCTGCCCGCCCTTCTGGAACACGTCCAGGATCTTCAGGCGCGGCAGTGTGGCCTTCAGGCCGGTGCTCTTGAGTTCGTCGATGTTGGCCATGGCGTTGGGGGCGGCGGCGCGAGGCCTGCCGCTACAATGATTCGATCATATCGCCTGCGTCTGTCCCCATGCCCGTTTCCCACCTGCCCGCAGCCCGCATCGCCCTCGTGTTGACCGCCTGCGCGGCGATCGCGGCATGCGGGTCCTTCGACAACGCCAGCCAGAGCATCGCGGGCCTCGTCACGCCCTACAAGCCCGAGGTCGTGCAGGGCAACTTCGTCTCCAAGGAACAGGCCGCGGCGCTCAAGCCCGGCCTGACGCGCCAGCAGGTCAGGGAGATCCTGGGCACGCCGCTCGTGACGAGCGTGTTCCACGCCGACCGCTGGGACTACGTTTTCACGCTCAAGCGCCAGGGCGTGGCGCCGCAGTCACGCCGTCTCGCCGTGTTCTTCAAGGGCGACCAGCTGGACCGCACCGAGGGCGACGAGATGCCGTCCGAGGCGGACTTCGTGGCCACGCTCGACAACAAGCGGCGGGGTGCGAAGGTGCCGCCGCTCGAGGCCAGCGAGGAACGGCTGAAGCAGTTCTCCACCGGCCGCACGGCGGCGCCTGCCGCGCCCGCGGCCGAGCCGCCGGCCGCGACCAGTTACCCGCCCCTCGAAGCGCCCGCGCGCTGAGCCGCGATGGCCGACGCCGCGCAAGCCATGCACAAGATCGCCGTCGCCGGCGCCAGCGGCCGCATGGGCCACATGCTGATCGAGGCCATCCGCGCCTCGCAGGACTGCCAGCTCGCGGGTGCGCTGGACATCGCCTCCAGTCCCGCCATCGGCAATGATGCCGCGGCGTTCCTCGGCCACGCGAGCGGCGTACCGGTCACCGCCGACATCCGCGCGGCGCTCAAGAACGCGCGCGTGCTGATCGACTTCACGCGGCCGGAAGGCACGCTCGCGCACATCCGGCATTGCCGGGAGATGGGTGTGAACGCGGTCATCGGCACCACCGGCTTCAGCGAAGACCAGAAGGCGCAGATCGCCGACTCGGCGCGCGACATCGCCATCGTCATGGCGCCCAACATGAGCGTGGGCGTCAACGTCACCATGAAGCTGCTGGAGATGGCCGCGAAGGCGCTCTCCACCGGCTACGACATCGAGATCATCGAAGCGCACCACCGCCACAAGGTCGATGCGCCCTCGGGTACCGCGCTCAAGATGGGCGAGGTCATCGCGCAGGCCATGGGCCGCGACCTGAAGGAATGCGCCGTGTACGCGCGCGAAGGCGTGACGGGCGAGCGCGACCCGTCCACCATCGGCTTCGCGTCGATCCGCGGCGGGGACATCGTCGGCGACCACACGGTGCTGTTCGCCGGCACCGGCGAGCGCATCGAGATCACGCACAAGTCCGCGAGCCGCGCGACCTATTCGCAAGGCAGCCTGCGCGCCGTGCGCTTCCTCGCGGACAAGCGCAAGGGCCTCTTCGACATGTTCGACGTCCTTAACCTGAGATGATGCCCCCACGCTCACGTGCGTTCGCTGCCCCCCGAGGGGGCGCAGGCTTCCTTGAGGCGGCTCGGCGGAGGCCTGATTGAACCTTTTCGACCTGCTGAGCCAGGGCGATGCAGTCACCCGCCTTGTCGCGCTGCTGCTCCTGGCGATGTCGGTCGCGAGCTGGGTGGTGATCCTCTGGAAGGCATGGCTGCTGCGCCGCGCATCGGGTGACGTGGGCCGCAGCACGGCGGCCTTCTGGCAGTCCGCATCCGTGGACGACGCCCGGCAGAAGGTGGCCGGCTTCGACCGCGAATCGCTGGTGCTGCCCCTGATCGCCGCGACCCAGGTGAGCGCACCGGGTTCGCTCGCCGCCGCCGGCGACCGTTCGCAGCAGCTCACGCGCCTGCTGCGCGACGCACTGCACGGCGTGCTCGACAAGCTGCAATTCGGCCAGGTGCTGCTCGCCACCGTGGGCTCCACTGCGCCTTTCGTGGGCCTGCTGGGCACCGTCTGGGGCATCTACCACGCGCTCACGGGCATCGCGGCGGCGGGGCAGATCACGATCGACAAGGTCGCCGGGCCGGTGGGCGAGGCGCTGATCATGACGGCGGCGGGCCTGGCCGTCGCGATCCCCGCCGTGCTGGGCTACAACATCTACGGGCGCCTGATCGGCCGCATCGAGGCGGACCTCGAAGGCTTCGCGCGCGACCTGCGCGAGCTGCTCACGCACGGGGAGAAGCCCTGATGGCATTCGGCCGGCTCGAGCGCACGCAGGGCCCGCAGCCCATGAGCGACATCAACATGACGCCGCTGGTGGACGTGATGCTGGTGCTGGTGGTGATCTTCATCATCACCGCGCCGCTGCTCGCGAGCTCCATCCGGCTGGACCTGCCCCGTACCGACGCGGCGCGGCCCAGCGACGCACCGAAGTTCGTGACGGTCGTCCTGGACAAGTCCGGCCAGGCCTTCATCGACGACAAGCCCCTGGCCGCGGCGCCGCTCGCGGCGCGCTTCGCGCAGGCGGCGCGCGAGAACCCGGACATGGAAGTGCAGCTTCGCGCGGACCGCTCCGTGCCTTACGGGCGCGTGGTTGAGGTGATGGGCGCGGCGCAAAAGGCGGGCCTGAACCGCATCGGATTCGTCGCCGACGCCGAATCGGCGGCCCGTTAGCGCGAATCGCCGGGCCGACCCGTAAAATCGGCGCAAGGCCGGCACGCCGCCGGCGACTCCCTACCATGCAAGAAAAGTACACACCCACCGAGGTCGAGCGCTCGGCGCAAGCCCATTGGACGGCGCGCGACGCCTATCGCGTGACCGAGGATGCGCGCAAGAAGAAGTTCTATGCCTGCTCCATGCTGCCCTACCCGAGCGGCAAGCTGCACATGGGGCACGTGCGCAACTACACGATCAACGACATGCTCACGCGCTACCTGCGCATGAAGGGCTACAACGTCCTCATGCCCATGGGCTGGGATGCGTTCGGCCTGCCGGCGGAGAACGCGGCGATGAAGAACAAGGTGCCGCCCGCGAAGTGGACCTACGACAACATCGCCTACATGAAAAAGCAGATGCAGGCGATGGGTCTCGCGATCGACTGGTCGCGCGAGGTCGCCACCTGCGACCCGAGCTACTACAAGTGGAACCAGTGGCTGTTCCTCAAGATGCTGGACAAGGGCATCGCCTACCGCAAGACGCAGGTCGTCAACTGGGACCCGGTGGACCAGACCGTGCTGGCCAACGAGCAGGTGATCGACGGCAAGGGCTGGCGCACCGGCGCGGTGGTCGAGAAGCGCGAGATCCCGGGCTACTACCTGAAGATCACCGACTACGCGCAGGAGCTGCTCGAACACGTGCAGGACAAGCTGCCCGGCTGGCCGGAGCGCGTGAAGCTGATGCAGGAAAACTGGATCGGCAAGAGCGAGGGCGTGCGCTTCGCGTTCACCCATGCGATCCGCGACTTCGCCGGCGAGCTCATCGGAGACGGGCGCATGTACGTCTTCACGACGCGCGCCGACACGATCATGGGTGTCACCTTCTGCGCGGTCGCGCCCGAGCATCCGCTGGCCGCTTACGCCGCGCGCACCAACCAGCGCCTCGCGAACTTCATCGAGGACTGCAAGAAGGGCGGCACGACCGAGGCCGAGCTCGCGCTGCGCGAGAAGGAAGGCATGCCGACGGGGCTCGTGGTGTTCCACCCGATCACCGAGGAGCCGATCGACGTGTGGGTCGGCAACTACGTGCTCATGGGCTATGGCGACGGCGCCGTGATGGGCGTGCCCGGCCACGACGAGCGCGACTTCGCCTTCGCGCTGAAGTACAACCTGCCGATCAAGCAGGTGGTGCACGTGGACGGCGAGCACTACGACTACAAGCACTGGCACGACTGGTACGCCGACAAGGAAAACGGCGTCACCATCAACTCGGACATCTTCAGCGGCTTCAACTACCCGGACGCGGTGAAGGCGGTTGCGCACGCGCTGGAGCAAAAGGGCCTGGGCGAGATGAAGACCACCTGGCGCCTGCGCGACTGGGGCGTGAGCCGCCAGCGCTACTGGGGCACGCCGATCCCGATCATCCATTGCGAGGAGCACGGCGCGGTGCCGGTGCCCGAGAAGGACCTGCCCGTCGTGCTGCCGCAGGACTGCGTGCCGGACGGCTCCGGCAACCCGCTGAACAAGCGCGAGGACTTCCTCGCTTGCAGCTGCCCGGTGTGCGGCAAGCCCGCGCGGCGCGAGACCGACACCATGGACACCTTCGTGGATTCGGCCTGGTACTACATGCGCTACTGCGACCCGAAGAACGACCAGGCGATGGTCGGCGAGGGCGCGAACTACTGGATGCCGATGGACCAGTACATCGGCGGCATCGAACATGCCATCCTGCACCTGCTCTACGCCCGCTTCTGGACCAAGGTCATGCGCGACATGGGCCTGGTGAAGGTCGACGAGCCCTTCGTGAAGCTGCTCACGCAGGGCATGGTGCTGAACGAGGCCTTCGCGCGCACGGGCGAGAAGGCCGGCAAGGAATACTTCTGGGCGAGCGACCTGGAGATCGAACGCGACGAACACGCGAAGGTCATCTCGGCGCGTTCCAGGGCGGACGGCCAGCCGGTGACTTACGAGGGCTGGACCACGATGTCCAAGTCCAAGAACAACGGCGTGGACCCGCAGGACCTGATCGAGAAGTACGGCGCGGACACGGCGCGCCTGTACACGATGTTCACCGCCCCGCCCGAGGCGACGCTGGAGTGGAACGACGCCGCGCTGGAAGGCTCGTTCCGCTTCCTGCGCCGCGTGTGGAACTTCGGGCACAAGCTGGGCGCATCTGCCGCGCCGGCGGCCAAGGCGATGGGCAAGCAGGCCAAGGCGCTGCGCCTGGAGATCCACGGCGTGCTCAAGCAGGTGGACTACGACTACCAGCGCATGCAGTACAACACCGTCGTCTCCGGTGCGATGAAGCTGCTCAACGCGCTCGAGGATTTCAAGGGCGCCGCGGAAGAAGGCGGGCAGGCGGCGATGCGCGAAGGCTTCGGCATCCTGCTGCGCGTGCTTTACCCCGTGACGCCGCACATCGCGCAGGAAGTGTGGACGGCCTGCGGCTATGCGCAGGCGCACGGCGAATTGCTCGATGCACCGTGGCCGGCCGTCGACGACACCGCGATGCAGCAGGACGAGATCGAACTCGTGCTGCAGGTCAACGGCAAGCACCGGGGGTCGGTCATCGTGCCTGCGTCCGCGAGCAAACAGGAGATCGAGGCGCTGGCGGTGAAGAGCGAGGCGTTCACCGCGTTCGCGCCGGGCGCCACCCCAAAGAAGGTCATTGTCGTGCCCGGCCGCCTGGTCAACGTCGTCATATGAAACGCCGCACAGTGCTCCTGTCCGCGGCAGCCTCCGTAGCGCTGGCAGGCTGCGGCTTCCAGCTGCGCCAGGCGCCGCACTTTGCCTTCGACAGCATCTATGTCGCGGCCGCGCCGAGCTCGTCGCTCGGCACGGAGCTCAAGCGCACCATCGCCTTCAGCGACGGCCTCAAGGTCATCAACGACGCTTCGGGCCTGACGACGGCGCAGGTCGTGCTGGACGTGCTGACGGACACGCGCGAAAAGGTCGTCGTCGGCCTGACCGCTTCCGGCCAGGTGCGGGAGTTCCAGCTGCGCACGCGGCTGAAATTCAAGCTTCGCACGCCGCAGGGCAAGGAGCTGATCCCGGAGACCGAGCTGCTGCAGCAGCGCGACATCAGCTTCAACGAATCCGCGGTGCTCGCGAAAGAGTCCGAGGAGAACCTGCTGTACCGCGACATGCAGAAGGACATCGTTCAGCAGCTGATGCGGCGCCTCGCGGCCCTCAAGAGCATCTAGCTCGCGCCCATGCAGCTCGATCGCGTCGACCTCAAGCTGCTGGAGATGCTGCAGCAGGACGGCCGCCGCCCGGTGCAGGCGCTGTCCGAGGAAGTCCACCTGTCGGCGCGCGCGACGCTCAATCGTGTGCGCCGTCTCGAGGCGGAAGGCGCGATCGAGGGCTACCGCGCCCTCATCAGCCGCTCCGCGATGGGCGAGCTGGTGTCCGTTTTCGCAGAAATCGCGCTGAAGGACCAGCGCCAGTCCGCGATCCAGCGTTTCGAAAAGCGCATGGCCGCGACGCCCGAGGTGGTGGCCTGCTACGTGATCAGCGGCCGCTACGACTACATCGCGCGCATCGCCTGCCCGCACCTGAACCACTACCACCAGTTGATCAATGCCTGGCTGGACGACACCGCGCTCGGGGTCGAGAAGATCGTGACAAACATCGAGCTGCAGACGATCAAGGAATTCACGGGCTTTCCCGTTCCGCGCGAATAGGCGTTGGGCGTCACTTCCGATTCGGAAGTGAATGCATGAAATTCCTGCGATTGCGGCTGCGCCGCCGCTGCCGAATCACGCCTGCCGAAGCGGCAGCGCACCTAAACTTGGCGCATCCACAGGAGCATTTCATGGACGCATCGACCGTCAGCACCACGCAGAACTTCATTGGCAAGGAAGCCCGCTGGGGCGCCCGCAACTACCAGCCGGTGCCCGTGGTCGTCGATCATGCGCGCGACTGCCTGGTCTGGGACGTCGAGGGGCGCACCTACATCGACATGATGGGTGCGTATTCCGCCGTCAGCCACGGCCACCTGCACCCGCGCATCGTCGCGGCCGCCGAGCGCCAGCTCGGCCGCGTGGCCGTGACGTCCCGTGCGTACCACGGCACCACGCTCGGCCCCTTCCTGGAAAAGCTGTGCGCCATCGCGGGCTTCGAGCGCGCGCTCCCGATGAACACCGGCGCCGAGGCCGTGGAGACGGCGATCAAGTGCGCGCGCCGCTGGGGCCACTTCGTCAAGGGAATCGCCGACGGCCGGCAGGAGATCCTCGTCGCGCGCGGCAACTTCCACGGCCGCACCAGCACCATCGTCGGCTTCTCCAGCGAGCCGGAATACCGCGCGGGCTTCGGGCCCTTCGCGCCGGGCTTCGCCCATTTCGATTTCGGGGACATGGACAGCGTGCGCGCGGCGGCGACGGGCAACACCTGCGCCGTGCTGGTCGAGCCGATCCAGGGCGAGGCCGGGGTGATCGTTCCGCCGGCAGGCTTCTTCGCCGAGCTGCGCGAGTGGTGCACGAAGAACAACGTGCTGCTGATCATCGACGAGGTGCAATCCGGCCTCGGCCGCACGGGCCGCTGGTTCGCATTCGAACATGAAGGCATCCGGCCCGACGCGCTGATCCTGGGCAAGGCGCTCGGTGGCGGCCTGCTGCCGGTGAGCGCATTCCTCGCGGACGACGCGGTGATGGGCGTCTTCAATCCGGGCAGCCACGGCTCGACCTTCGGCGGCAACGCCCTGGCGGCGGCCGTCGCGCTCGAAGGCCTGAAGGTGATCGAGGATGAAAACCTCGTGGCCCGCAGCGCGGCGCTGGGCGAATACCTGAACAAGCGCCTGCGCGAAGTCGCCGCGGAAGCCGCGCCCCTGGTGCGCGCCGTGCGGGGCCGCGGGCTGTGGGTCGGCGTGGACATCGACCCGGCGCACGCCACGGCGCGCGAGCTGGTGGAAAAGCTCGCCGCGGGCGGCGTGCTGTCCAAGGAAACGCACGACACGGTGATCCGCTTCGCGCCGCCGCTCACCATCACCAAGGCGCTCGTCGACCGCGCGGTGCAGGTCTTCAGGCAAGTCCTGCTTGACAAACGCGCGCGGCTAGCTATTAATTCGATAGCGGCAGCCAGACCGGCTGCCGCGACGTCACCCAGCGAGGTCACCGCCCGAGTGAAAGCCCAGGACACCGTTCCTCAGCTTCTCATGAGCCCACCCGATTACTTCGAGGTGGCCTACGCCATCAATCCCTGGATGAAACCCGAGCAGTGGTCGCTCGACGCGAAGCGCCTGTCGCGCGATGCGCTGGCGGGCTGGAACGCGTTGCGCGCGCGCTACGAATCGCTGGGCGCGCATGTCTCGGTCAAGCCGGCGGTCAAGGGCCTGCCGGACCTCGTCTTCACCGCGAACTGCGCGGTGGTGCTGGACGGCAAGGCGGTGATGGCGCGCTACCTCAACGCGGAGCGTGCCGGCGAGGAAGCGCACGGCCAGCGCATGTTCGAGCAGCTGAAGGCGCGCGGCGACATCGACGCGATCCTGCACACGCCCGAGGGTGTGTACTTCGAGGGCGCGGGCGACGCGATCTACGACGCGGGCCGCAAGCTGATGTGGATGGGCTACGGCCAGCGCTCCAGCCGCTTCGCGCACCACACGATCGAGCAGGCGTTCGGCATCCCGACCTTCTCGCTGGAACTGGTGGACCCGCATTACTACCACCTCGACACGGCGTTCTGCCTGCTCTCGGGCGGCGACGTCGTGTACCACCCGGCCGCCTTCACCGAAGAGGGACGTGCGCAGATCCGCGCCATCGTCGGCGACAAGCTGATCGAGGCGCCGCAGGAGGACGCGGAGAACCTGGGCGTGAATTCGGTGTGCTTCGGCGCGGACGTGGTGCTGTGCCATTGCTCGGATGCGCTGCGCGCCACGCTGGAAGCGCGGGGCTATCGCGTGCACGTGGTGCCGCTCGGTTCCTTCAATCGCTCGGGCGGCGCGGCCTATTGCCTCACCTTGCGGCTGGACAACCTCTACAAGGGACGCACGCGGGGCGGCGAGAAGCTGGCGGCTTAAACTCACCGGATGCAGCTCGCCGCGCCCCAAGTCACCGCCCACCTGCAAAAGGGGCTGCGCTCCCTCTATACGCTGCACGGGGACGAGCCGCTGCTGATCCAGGAAGCCGCCGACGCGATCCGCGCGGCGGCGCGCGCGCAGGGCTACACGGAACGCACGGTACACACCGTGTCCGGCGCGCACTTCGACTGGAGCGAGGTGCTCGCGGCCGGCGGCTCGCTCAGCCTCTTCGCGGACCGGCAGATCGTCGAGATCCGCATCCCTTCGGGCAAGCCCGGCAAGGAAGGCAGCCCGGCGCTGCAGCAGCTTGCCGAAAGCGCGAGCGGCAACGACAGCACGCTCACGCTGGTGCTCCTGCCCAGGCTCGATCGCGTGACGCGCGGGGGCGCGTGGTTCGGCGCACTCGAAGCCAACGGCGTCACCATCCAGGTGGACCCGGTGGAGCGCGCCGCGCTCCCGCAATGGATCGCCCAGCGCCTCGCGGCGCAGGGCCAGCGCGTGGTCGCGGGCGACGAAGGCCAGCGCACGCTGCAGTTCTTCGCGGACCGCGTGGAGGGCAACCTGCTCGCCGCGCACCAGGAAATCCAGAAACTCGCGCTGCTGTATCCGGCGGGCGAGCTCGGCTTCGAGCAGGTGGAGAGCGCCGTGCTCAACGTCGCGCGCTACGACGTGTTCAAGCTGTCGGAGGCGGTCCTGGCCGGCCAAACCGGGCGCGTGCAGCGCATGCTGGACGGGCTCAAGGCGGAAGGGGAGGCGGAGGTGCTGGTGCACTACACGCTGTCGGAAGACATCCGCGCGCTCAAGCGCGTGAAGGACGCGATGGCCGCGGGACGGCCGCTGCCGATGGCCCTGAAGGAGCAGCGCGTGTGGGGCCTGAAGGAGCGGCTCTACGAGCGCGTGCTGCCGCGGCTCACCGCCACGTCGCTGGACAACCTGCTGCACTCCGCGCACCTGGTCGACGGGATCGTCAAGGGATTGAAGGCGCCCGACTGGCCGAGCGACGGCTGGCAGGCGCTGCACCGGCTCGCCTTCGCGCTGTGCCGCGAATGCACGGTCTCCCCCGCCCGGGGATAATGCGGGCACGATGAATGCGCTGAACGTCGCCGAATACATGCAGACGCTGGGCTTGCAGGCCCGGCAGGCAAGTGCCGCCATGGCGCGCGCGGATGCCGCCACCCGCAACAAGGCCCTGCGCACATTGGCCGCATTGCTGCGCGCCAACGCGGCCTCCCTGCAGACCGACAACGAGAAGGACCTCGCGCGCGCCGCGACATCCAGCCTGTCCGCGCCGATGGTCGACCGCCTGAAGCTCACGCCGAAGATCATCGAGACCGTCGCGCAAGGCTGCGAGCAGCTCGCCGCGATGCCCGACATCATCGGGGAGATCAGCGGCCTGCAGCAGCAGCCCAGCGGCATCCGCGTCGGGCGCATGCGCGTGCCCCTGGGCGTGTTCGGCATGATCTACGAGAGCCGGCCCAACGTCACCATCGAGGCGGCGAGCCTGTCCATCAAGAGCGGCAACGCGTGCATCCTGCGCGGCGGCTCGGAAGCCATCGATTCGAACAAGGCGCTCGGCCGCCTGGTGCAGCAGGCGCTCGCGGAATCGGGCCTGCCCGCCGAGGCTGTGCAGCTGGTGCAGACCACCGACCGCGAAGCCGTCGGCCAGCTGATCGCGATGCCGCAGCACGTGGACGTGATCATTCCGCGCGGCGGCAAGGGCCTGATCGAGCGCATCAGCCGCGACGCGAAAGTCCCCGTCATCAAGCACCTGGACGGCAACTGCCATGTCTACGTGGACGACCCGTGCGACATCGACATGGCGGTGCGCGTGGCCGACAACGCCAAGACGCAGAAGTACAGCCCCTGCAACGCCATCGAAGGCCTGCTCGTGGCGCGCGCATCGGCGCAAGCGTTCCTGCCGAAGATCGCCGCGGTCTTCGCCGCGAAGGGCGTGGAGATGCGCTGCGACGCCGAAGCGAAGGCGCTCATCTCGCCCATCGCCCCCGCGCTCGTCAAGGACGCGACCGAGCAGGACTGGTTCGAGGAATACCTCGCGCCGGTCATCAGCATCAAGTTGGTCGCGGGCCTGGACGAAGCCATCGCGCACATCAACCACTACTCCAGCCATCACACCGACGCGATCATCACGCGGGACCACATGCACGCGCAGCGGTTCCTGCGCGAGGTCGATTCGGCGAGCGTGATGGTCAATGCGAGCCCGCGCTTCGCCGACGGCTTCGAGTTCGGCCTCGGCGCGGAGATCGGCATCAGCACCGACAAGTTCCACGCACGCGGGCCCGTGGGCCTGGAAGGCCTCACCTCGCTCAAGTGGGTGGTGCTGGGCAACGGCGAACTGCGCTCGTGAAAGACTTCTGGCGCGGCAGCGGGTATGCGCTGCTGGGCACCACCCCCGAAGGCCACCTGGTCGTCACGAACGACTTCCTGCGCAGCCTGCTGATGCGGCCGGAGCTGGCGCCAGTGAACGAATCGGGACCGCAGGAACTCGCGCTGCACGAAGCACTCATGGCGCAGCCGAGGATGGTGGTCGATGCCGCACTGCTGGATGCCATCGAAGACCCCGACGCCCGCGACAACTACGCGATCTGGCTGCGCTTTCGCGAGCGGCTGCTCGCGCACCCGACGCTGGAGGCGAGCTACGCTGCGCTGTTCCGCGGCGAGGGCGTGGATGTGCCTCCCCTCTTCGTCCACCAGCTCACGCAGATCCTGCTGCGCCACATCCTCGGCGCCAGGGCGACGGCGATGCAGGCGCGTGTGGCGGAAATGCTGTTTCGCACCCAGCGCATCGCCATCCAGGACGACGGGCAGGTGATGGCCGCCGACGAAGAAACGGTGGAGCGCCACGCTGTCGCGGCCAATTTCGGGACGCTGGGCGAGCTGCTCAAGCATGGCGGCGCGCCGATCCGCGCCGCCGAGCTGGACGTGCTGCACGCCGATGCGCAGGAGCGTTACTGGGACCGCGACGAATCGCACGACCTCGTCATCAGCCTGAACCACGGGCAGCCCGCGCTCGACGCCTTGTGCCGCGTGCTGGAGCGCTGGGTGAAGCATTTCCTTGGGACGCCCGTGCGCATCCAGCCGGAAAAGGAGATCGACGAGGAGCAGTGGGTGTGGCACGTCGGGCTCGATGCGGTCTCCTCCTCCGTGCTGAACGACCTGTACCAGGGCCACGAGGTGGCGGCTGATCGCATGGCCGGCATGCTGTGCCTGTTCCGGCTCGACTTCGAGGAGCCGGGCGCCATGCGCGCGGGCATCGCCGGGCGCCCCGTCTACCTGGCGATGGGCATGGACGCGGACAAGCGCCTCAAGCTCAAGCCGCAGAACCTGCTGCTCAACCTGCCGCTTGCCCGCTCGGACTGAAGCGGCTCCCGGGGCTTGCAAGCGGCACGGTCGCCCTCAAATCCCTACAATTCCTGTCAGATATTCAGATATTCAGATATTCCCCAAGAAGGCAAGAGGGCCGCATGGTTCCGCATCTCATCACCGCCCTGACCGGCCCCATCAACGAGCTCGAGCAGCGCGTGCTCGATTCCATGCCCGCGATCGAGCGGTGGTTCCGGCTGGAGTGGATGGAGCACACGCCGCCCTTCTACAGCTCGGTGGACATCCGCAACGCGGGGTTCAAGCTGGCGCCGGTGGATACCAACCTCTATCCCGGCGGCTGGAACAACCTCACCCCCGAAATGCTGCCGCTTGCGGTGCAGTCGGCGATGGCGGCGATCGAGAAGATCTGCCCGGAGGCCAAGAACCTCCTGGTGATCCCCGAGAACCACACGCGCAACACCTTCTACCTGAGCAACCTGGCCCAGCTCAAGCGCATCTTCCACATGGCGGGCCTGAACGTGCGCATCGGCTCGATCAGCCCGGAGATCAAGGAGCCGACCACCATCGACCTGCCCGGAGGCGGCACGGTGCTGCTCGAGCCGGTCGTGCGGACCAAGCGCCGCCTGGGCCTGAAGGACTTCGATCCCTGCACGATCCTGCTCAACAATGACCTGTCGTCGGGCATCCCGGGCATCCTCGAAGACATCCACGAGCAGTACCTGCTGCCGCCGCTGCATGCGGGCTGGTCCGTGCGCAGGAAGAGCAACCACTTCAAGAGCTACGAGGAAGTCTCCAAGCGCTTCGGCAAGCTGCTGGGGATCGACCCCTGGCTGATCAACCCGATGTTCAACATGTGCGGCGAAGTGAACTTCGCCGAGGGCACGGGCATGGAGTGCCTCACGACCAACGTCGACGCGCTGCTCACGAAGATCCGCAAGAAGTACAAGGAATACGGCATCAACGAAAAGCCCTTCGTGGTGGTGAAGGCCGACAACGGCACCTACGGCATGGGCATCATGACCGTGCGGGACGTGAAGGACCTGGACGAGCTCAACCGCAAGACGAAGAACAAGATGTCCGTCATCAAGGATGGGCAGCAGGTGCACCAGGTCATCATCCAGGAAGGCGTGCTCACCAACGAGCGCATCAACGATGCCGTGGCCGAGCCCGTGGTCTACATGATGGATCGCTACGTCGTGGGCGGCTTCTACCGCGTGCACGCGGACCGCGGCGTCGACGAAAACCTCAATGCGCCCGGCGCGCACTTCGTGCCGCTGGCTTTTGCGGAGAGTACGCGCTTACCTCAGCCGGGCGAGAAGCCGGGTGCGAGCGCCCCGAACCGCTTCTACATGTACGGCGTCATCGGACGGCTGGCGATGCTGGCCGCGAGCTACGAGCTCGAAGCCACCGACCCCGACGCGGAGACCTACGATTAGGGGCGCGCCCCCGTTGCTGCGCTGCAACATCGCCCAATTCGGGGGCGGGGCGGGCGCACAATGGCGATCCCAAAGGTAAAGGAACCCCGCCGGCCGTGCGTCCAGGCCGACAAGAGCGGGGGCTCTGAGTGCAAAAGTCGAAATCTTCCCTTGCGGCGCTGACGTTGGGCGCCATTGGCGTCGTCTATGGCGACATCGGGACCAGCGTCCTGTATGCGATGAAGGAAGTGTTCAGCTCCGGACACGTGCCCTTCACTCCCGCCAACATCTACGGCATCCTGTCCATCTTCTTCTGGACGCTCACCGTCATCGTCTCGATCAAGTACGTGGTGCTCGTCCTGCGCGCGGACAACCACGGCGAGGGCGGGCTGATCGCCATGCTGGCGCTGGCGTCCACCTCGGTGAAGGACAAGCCCGAACTGCGCAAGATCCTGCTGGTCGTCGGCATCTTCGGCACCTGCCTCTTCTACGGCGACGGCGTCATCACGCCGGCGATCTCGGTGCTCTCGGCGGTCGAAGGGCTGGAAGTCGTCTCGCCCGCGCTGATGCACTACGTCATCCCCGTGACGCTGGCCGTCCTGTTCTGCCTCTTCGCCGTGCAAAAGCGCGGCACCGCGGGCATCGGCCGCTTCTTCGGGCCGATCACGCTCGTGTGGTTCATCGTCATCGCGAGCCTCGGCGTCTCGCACATCGTGACGAACCCGGTGGTGCTCAAGGCCCTCAGCCCGCACCACGCCCTGCTCTTCATGTGGCACAACCCCGCCACCACCTTCATCATCCTCGGCGCCGTGGTGCTGTGCGTGACCGGCGCCGAGGCGCTGTATGCCGACCTCGGCCACTTCGGCAAGAAGCCGATCCGCCTCGCGTGGTTCACGGTCGTGATGCCCGCGCTCACGCTCAACTACTTCGGCCAGGGCGCGCTGCTGCTGAAGAACCCGGAAGCGGTGAAGAACCCGTTCTACATGATGGGCCCGGACTGGGCCACGCTGCCGCTGGTGTTGCTCGCGACGATGGCCACGGTCATCGCGTCGCAGGCCATGATCACCGGCGCCTTCAGCGTCACCAAGCAGGCGATCCAGCTCGGCTACCTGCCGCGGCTGCAGATTCGCCACACCAGCGTGCGCGAGACGGGGCAGATCTACATCCCCTTCGTGAACTGGGGGCTGTTCGTCGCGATCGTCGTGGCCGTGGTGATGTTCCGCTCTTCGAGCAATCTGGCAGCGGCGTACGGCATCGCGGTCACGAGCGACATGCTGATCACCACCGTCCTCACCTTCTTCGTCATCCGCTACGGCTGGAAGTACCCGCTCGCGCTGTGCATCGCGTCCACCGGCATCTTCTTCATCGTCGACGTCACCTTCTGGGCGTCCAACCTGCTCAAGCTCGCTCAGGGCGGCTGGTTCCCCGTCGCGATCGGCGCCGCGGTGTTCACGCTCATGATGACCTGGAAGCAGGGCCGCGCGCTCCTCAACGAAAAGCTCAAGGCCGACGCGATCGACCTCAAGAGCTTCCTGGAGGCGGTGTTCGTCAACCCGCCCACGCGCGTCGAAGGCTCCGCGGTATTCCTCACCGCCGAACCCGGCTCCGTGCCCAATGCGATGTTGCACAACCTGAAGCACAACAAGGTGCTGCACGAGCACAACCTGTTCGTCACGGTGCGCAGCCACGAGGTGCCGTGGATCGGCATGAACAAGCGGGTGGAGATCGAATCGCTTGGCCACGACTGCTGGCAGGTGATCCTGCATTACGGCTTCAAGAACGATCCGGACGTGCCCCGCGCGCTGGAGCAGATCCGCGGCCGCGGCTGCGAGATCGAGCAGATGAAGACCAGCTACTTCCTTTCGCGCGACACGGTGATCCCCACCATCGGCAGCGGCATGGCGCCCTGGCGCGAGAAGCTCTTCGCGCAGATGCACCACAACGCGAGCGCGGCGGCGGACTTCCTGAACCTGCCGAACAACTCCGTGGTGGAACTGGGCTCAAAGATAGAAATCTGAGTTTCGCGCCTCCAGCGGGGGTTTTCGATTTGTGCAACAGTGGGGCCACCGCGACCCGACCGACCGATGAACATCCTCTTCGTTGCAGACCCGCTTGAAGTCTTCAAGACTTACAAGGACACCACTTTTTCCATGATGCGCGAGGCGCAGCGCCGCGGCCACCGCGTGTCCGCCTGCGAGCCGCGGCACATGGCCTGGCGCACGGGCGGCCAGGTGACGGCAATGGTTCGGGACATCGAGCTCACCGGCGCGCTGGACGACTGGTTTCGCGTGAGCAAGGAGGGACCGCGCGCCCTGCGCGAGTTCGACGCGGTGATCATGCGCAAGGACCCGCCGTTCGACAGCGAGTATTTCTACGCCACGCACCTGCTGGAGCAGGCGGAGCGCGAAGGCGCCAAGGTGTTCAACAAGCCGGCCGCGCTACGCGACCATCCGGAAAAGCTCGCGATCATGGAGTTCCCGCAGTTCACGGGCCCGACGCTCGTGACGCGGCGCGCCGACGATGTGAAGCAGTTCCATGCCGAGCACCAGGAAATCATCCTCAAGCCGCTGGACGGCATGGGCGGCATGGGCATCTTCCGCGTGGGCGCCGACGGCCTGAACCTCGGCTCCATCATCGAGACGCTGAACCAGGAGGGGACCACGACCATCATGGTGCAGCGCTTCCTGCCGGAGATCGCCAAGGGCGACAAGCGCGTGCTGGTGATCGGCGGCAAGCCGGTGCCCTTCAGCCTCGCGCGCATCCCGCAGGGCAGCGAAATCCGCGGCAACCTCGCGGCGGGCGGCAAGGGCGTGGCGCAGCCGTTGTCGGCGCGCGACCTGGAGATCGCCAATGCCATCGGCCCGGTGCTCGCCTCACGCGGCCTGCTGCTGGTGGGCCTGGACGTGATCGGGGACTGGCTGACGGAAATCAATGTGACCAGCCCGACCTGCTTCCAGGAGATCCACGACCAGGCCGGCTTCGATGTGCCGGCGATGTTCATCGATGCGCTGGAGGCGGCGCTCGCCGGCTAGTTCGAAGGCGGACTTGGCCGGACGCAAAATTCGCAGAAGTGACGCAGAAGAAATTCAAGAAAAATACTTGAATTGTTCTGGGCTTCATTCTGCGCAACTTCTGCGAATTCTGCGTCCGGCCAAGTTATGAAGTACTGAAGCCGTCCTGAAACACCCGCAGCTCCCCCGGCACGAACGCCGTCCACTCCTCGTTCGTCGTGAGCGGCGCGGTCACGACCACTGCCACGCGGTCCTGCGGAGTGGTGTTGCGGGAGAAATCGATGCTCATGTCGTCGTCCGCGAGTTGCGCATGGGCGAACGGGTGCTTGCGCTCCACGTAGAACAGGTTGGTCGAGCAGTGGGCCCACAGCGCATGCCCGTTCGACAGCATGAAGTTGAAGGTGCCGTGCTTCGCGATGCGCGGCGTGAGTTCGCGCAGGGTAAGGGTGAGTTCCTGTACGCTCGGCACGCCGGCATGCGACTTCGCGAGTTCCTGCATCAGCCAGCAGAACGCGCGCTCGCTGTCCGTGTCGCCTACCGGGCGGAAGCTCGCGTGAATGCGCGGATGGTAGTTCTCGAGGTTGCCGTTGTGCGCGAACACCCAGTAGCGGCCCCACAACTCGCGCACGAAAGGGTGGCAGTTCTCCAGCGCCACCGCCCCCTGCGTCGCCTTGCGGATGTGCGCGACGACGTTGCGGCTCTTGATCGGGTAGCGGCGGATGAGTTCGGCCACCGGCGATTCGCAGGCCGGCTGGTGATCCACGAAGTGCCGCAGGCCCGCACCTTCGAAGAACGCGATGCCCCACCCGTCGGCATGGTGGTCCGTGCGGCCGCCGCGCTGGGCGAACCCGCTGAAGCTGAAGGTCACGTCCGTGGGCGTGTTGCAGTTCATCCCGAGAAGCTGGCACATGGGAGTTATTTTGCAGCCTGCGCCGGGGCCGTGGTGTCGTTGGCGCGCAATCGCCATGCGGCCGCCATTGCGATGGCGCAGATGACGGCCAGCATCCAGAACGATTCGTTGAAGGCCGCGAGGCGCGCCGGGCTCGTCGCGCGGTTCGCGAGCGAATCGCCGTGCGCGGCGATGCGCCACTCCAGCACGATCGCGCACAGGCTCACGCCGGTGGCGCCGCCGAGCATGCGCAGGAAGTTGATCGTGCTCGAGCCCTGCGGGATCAGGCTGCGCTCCAAACTGCGCATCGACCCGAGGTTGAGCGAGGGCAGGATGAAGCCCAAGCCGATGCGGCCGAGCACGGCCCAGGCCACCAGCAGCCACAGGCCCGTCCCGATGCCGATGGTGGGCATCAGTGCGAAGGATGCCGCGAGCAGCGCGAGGCCGGTGGTGACGAGGATGTGCGTCGGGTGCTTGTCGGCGAGGCGCCCGACCAGCGCAATCGTGGCCGCGAGCACGAGGCCCGCCGGCATGAGGATCGTGCCGACGTACGACGCGGACAGGCCCAGCCCGAGTTGCATGTAGACGGGCAGCAGGTAGGTCGAGCCGAAGAGCGCGGTGCCGTAGATGAAGGCGACGATGCTGCCCATGGTGAAGGTGCGGTGCTCGAAGAGGGAGAGGTCCATGAGCGGCTCGGCGCCCACGGCCTTGCGCCGCCGCTGCCACAGCAGGAAGCCGACCAGCGCCGCGGCGGCCGCCGCCAGCAGCACATAGGCGGAGGCCGCGCCGCCGTGCAGTTCCACCAGCCCGTTCAACAGGCACAGCGTGCCCGCGCCGGCAATCGCGAGCCCGAGCCAGTCGAGCCGGTTGCCGCGCTGCGCCGCGACCCCTCCTGGAGCGCTGTCGGGTACGAATTTCCACGCGAGCCACAACGACAGCAGGCAGAAGGGCACGACCAAAAAGAAGATCGACCGCCAGCCGAAGAGGTCCACGAGCAAGCCCCCGATGCTCGGGCCGAGCGCGGGCGCCAGCACCACGCCCATCCCGAAGAGGCCGCTCGCGCGCCCCTGCTCGCGCTGCTCGAACGCACGCAGGATGACGATGGCGGGGATCGGCTGCACGACGCCCGCGGCAAGGCCTTCGGCGAATCGCGCGACCAGGACGAGGTCGAAGCGGCTCGAAAACCCCCCGAGCAGTCCGCCGCCCATGAGCAGCAGCATGGTCCCCGCGTAGGTCTTGCGGTAGCCGAAGCGCCCCAGCAGCCACGGCGTGGTAAGCATGGAGACGGTCATCGCGATCATGAAGCCCGAAGTGACCCACTGCACGCGTTCCTGGCCGAGCGTGAAGTAATGGCTGATGTCGGGGATCGCGACGTTCACGATGGTCGAGGACATGCTCGACGCCATGGTGCCCACCATCAGCGAGAGCAGCAGCAGCCAGCGGTAGCGCGCGCCGTGGCGCTCCTGCAGGGCGGCGAGGCCGGAGGTGCTCACGCGCGTCCCGATGACGCGGCGGCAAGGGACGCCTGGGACGCCGCGCAGGCCGCGCAGATGCACGCCTGGTGGCGCGCGTCCGCCGGCACACGCGCCAGCAGCTCGGCAGGGAAGTCCACGCCCGCGCACCAGCAGGTGCCCGGCTGCCCGCCGGTGGCCCGCGCGATCTCCATCGCGCACTGGTTCGCGCCGCCGCACAGGGGGCAGCGCGAGGGATCGATGGGAGTGGTCATCAGCAGGCCAGTTTAGCGACCCGCCACGGTTCAGGGGAGCGCGATGTGCTCGACCAGGTGCTGGTAGACCGCGGCGATGCGCCGCAAGTGCCGCGATTCCGGATGCGCGAGCAGCCACAGCTGCGACTCGCAATCCTCCAGCGGGCCCGTCAACGCCACGAGCTGGGGCTCCTGGGCCAGCAGGAACAGCGGCACCACGCCGACCCCCGCGCCAGCCTTGATCGCATCGAGGACGTTGACGTCGTCATCCACCAGCACGCGCGGCACGGCTTTCGCGAGGTGCTTGCGCCGCCAGCGCACGGAAGGGTGGTCGGGCAGGGCGTCGTCGGGCGCGATCCATGGATGCGCATCGAGCGCACGCTTGCGATGCGCCGTGGGCATCGCGCGGGACGCGCACGCGACGAAGCGGATCGCGCCGAGGTGGCGCCCGACGAGATGTCCCGGCGGCTTGCTCGCGGGGATGATGGCGCGCAGCGCGAGGTCGGCGTCGCGGCGCGAGAGGCTCATCAGCTCGTTCGTCGTGCGCAGTTCAAGCTGGAGCGACGCGTGGCGTGCGGCGAGCGAGGCCATGCACGGCAGCACCAGGCCACGCAGCACCGCGTCGACGGTCGTCACGCGCACGCGGCCGATCACCTCCTGGTTCGGCGACAGCGCGGCGGCCCGTGCGAGTTCGAGTTCGGACTCGATGCGTTCCGCGTGCCCCGCGATCTCCAGCATCGTCTCCGACGGCAGGTAGCCCTGGCGCGTGCGTTCGAAGAGGCGCTGGCCCAGCTGCCGCTCGATGCGCTGCACGGAGCGAAACACGGTGGACGCATCGGCGTGGATGCGCGACGCCGCGCCGGCGAGCGTGCCGCCACGCACGAGCGCCAGCAGGACGTCGAGGTCGGACGCGGTCAGCGTGTATTGCGTCGATGCAATGGAAGATTTCATAGGTGCCTATTTTCATTGCACGCGCGCAATCCTACATTCTGCTTCCCCTCACTGCAAACCCAAGGATTCGCCATGAAGCTCTACTTCGCCCCTTCCGCCTGCTCGCAGGCCGTCCACATCGCCCTGCGTGAAGCCGGCCTGACGCCGGAACTCGCGCAGGTCGACCTCACCACGCACCGTCTCGCGGACGGTTCGGACTACCACGCCATCAACCCACGCGGCTACGTGCCGCTGCTCGAGCTGGACGACGGCAGCCGCCATACCGAGGTCGCGGCCTTGCTGCAATACATCGGCGACCTCGTGCCCGCCAAGGGCCTGATGCCGCCGGTGGGTGCGCGCGCCCGCCTCGGCGTCAACGAATGGCTGACCTTCGTGTCCAGCGAGCTGCACAAGGTGTTCAGCCCCTGGCTCTGGCACAAGGACACTGCCGAGTCCACGCGCAAGGCCTGCAAGGACAAGATCGCGCTGCGTTTCGCGGAACTGGACGAGGTGCTGGGCCAGCGCGACTACATCGCGGGCGATCACTTCACCGTGGCGGACGCGTATGGGTTCACCATCGTGAGCTGGGCCCCCATGCTCGGGATGAGCCTGCAGCCCTACCCGCGCCTGCAGGCCTGGCTCGCGCGCATCGCCGCCCGGCCCGCCGTGCGCGCGGCGCTGGACGCCGAGCGCCCGGTGAAGTCATGAGCGCGGCGCCCGCGCTCACGCTGGTGAGCCATCACCTGTGCCCTTACGTGCAGCGCGCGGCCATCGTGCTGCAGGAAAAAGGCGTGGCGTTCGCACGGCGCTACGTGGACCTCGCGGACAAGCCAGAGTGGTTCCGCGCGGTGTCGCCGCTGGGCAAGACCCCGGTGCTGCTGGTGGAGGGCGATGCGCTCTTCGAATCCGCGGTGATCTGCGAGTACCTCGACGACGTGCTCGCGCCGCGGCTGCATCCGCAAGATGCCCTGGACCGCGCGAGGCATCGCGCCTGGATGGAGTTCGGCTCGAGCCTGCTCAACACGATAGGCGCGTTCTACAACGCGCCGGACGAACCCGCGCTGCTCGCGAAGCGCGAAGAGCTGCGGGCACGCTTTGCGCAACTGGAAGCGGTGTTGCCGGAGGCCGGGCCGTTTTTCAATGGCGAGCGCTTCTGCATCGTCGACGCGGTGTTCGGGCCGGTGTTCCGCTACTTCGACGTGTTCGAGCAGCTCGGGGAACCGCCGTTGTTCGAAGGCCTGCCCAAAGTGCGCGCCTGGCGTGCCGCGCTCGCGGCGCGGCCTTCGGTGCGCGAGGCCGTGGGCCGCGACTACGCGGACCGGCTCACGCGCTTCCTGGTCGAACGCGGATCGGCGCTGTCGCGGCGCATCGCAGGCCGGCTCGGCTGAGCCGCGCTGGGCGATACTCGCGCCCATGGCAGTCCCTCACATCGCGCCGGCGGCGTCGCTGCCGCCGGCCGACTTGCACGCCGCCTTCACGGCGGCTTTCGCCGATTACCTGATCGGGCCTTTCAAGCTGGCGTTGCCGGCGTGGCAAAGCTTCCTCGCTTCCCAAGGCGCAGACCTCGACGCATGCCGGGTCGCGCTGGTGGACGGGGGCATCGTGGCCTTCTCGCTGGTCGCGCCAAGGCCGGAACTGCGGAGCTGGCGCCTCGCCACCATGGGTGCGCTGCCCGCGGCGCGCGGCAGCGGCGCGGCGCGCGCCTTGCTCGACGATTTCCTCGACCGTGCACGGCAAGCCGGCATGCGCACGGCCGAACTCGAATGCTTCGCGCAGAACGAAAGGGCACTGCGCCTGTACCGCGGCCGCGGGTTCGAGTCCGTCGCCGAGTTGTTCGGCTACGTGCGCGAGCCGCAGGCCTTGCAGGACGGCATGCCGCTGGTGAGTGCCGCTGAAACCGTCGCACTCGAGGATGCGTACGCATGGCTCGCCGCCGCGAGCCGAGAGCGCGGCGACTTGCCGCTGCAGGTGACCGACGTGTCCTTGCGCGCGCGGACGACGCCCCTGCAAGCGTTGCGGATCGGCCGCGCGCAGATGGTCTGCACGACGACAGACGCGGGCGTTTCGATCAGCAGCCTGGTGGACATGGACGCATCGCAGGCCGATGCGCAGAAGCTGGTCGGGTCGCTGCTGCAGCACCATGCCGGACAGAAGATCGTCGTGCCGCAGCTCCAGCGGCACGACGTGGGCGGCGCGGCGCTGGAGCGTCTCGGCTTCGCGCGGCAGCCCCTGCACCAGGTGCTGATGCGAAGGCCGCTCTAGGCGGCCCGCTCAGGCGGCGAGCGGTTCGGCCCGGGGCTGCGCGAGCGCGTCGAGCGCGTGCTGCACGACGTCATGCGCGTCGACCGGGCGGAGCAGCCGGTTGACGACGAGGGCCCGCAGGCTGCGCCGCGTCATCGAATGCGGCCGGCCGCCGTGGCTCACGAACATGAAGAGCTGGCGCCTGGTGCTCACCCAGCTCAGGCGCGCGCGGTGCCAGCGCTGCTTGCTGAAGAGGTCGACCAGCGAGCCTTCCGCGATGGATTCGATGATCGCATCCGCCTGTGCGGGCGCGAGTGCCACGCCGGCCGCGCGCGTCACCGCGATCGGCGTGACCGAAGCACTCGCGGGCGCCGCCGTCGGCGAGGATGGTCTGCGCGCCGCGGGTTCGAGCTCGGCGTAGTCGCTCGGCAGCGTGTCCTCGAATCCGCATGCGCGCAACTCGGCCTCGCGCAGCCACATCTCTTCGCGGGCCTGCGGCTTTTGCGCGGGCGCGGGTCGCAGATCGTCGTCGACCGGTCCCGCGAGGTCGTCGCGCAGCGACAAGCCGCGTTGCTTGGCCCGCAGCTTCATCACCGGGCGGTGCAGGCGCTCGAGCGCCTTGAAGAAGGTCTCGGTTTCGGACGGCGGGTGCCCGAGCAGGTCCAGGCCTTCGCGCAGTTTGGAGAGCACGCGCGGCAAGGCCTCGAAGGCCCGGGCCGGGTCGCGCAACGTGAGCTCGCGCTTGACGCTCCACAGGAGGTCGGTCACGACGCCGGTATAGCCGCCGGGATCGATCTGCGTGCCGCCGCTGGCGATGCGCGCATGCGCGATCACCAGCGTCCAGGGGCCGAAGATGAAGTCCTGCACCACGGACGGCACGCCGTCCAGGTCGCTGCGCTGGCTCAGGTCCCAGGCGATCTGGTCGGCGGCCGCCTGGCGCTGTTCGGCGATCTCCACCTCCTGCACGAGCTGCCGGCGCTGGCTCTCCTCGGCTTCGTCCTGCCGCGCCCACTGCTTCGACAGGCGCGCGAGCTCGCTCTCGAACGGGTGCGCATCGTCCAGGGCCTCGACCTGGTTGAGCGCGTTGAAGCTGGCGGTGACTTCGGTCAAGAAGGCCTGGAATTCGCTGGAGAACTCGTCGTTGAACTTGAAGCTGCGCTGCGCCACGGCCTCGAGCAGTTGCCGTGCGGGGTTTTGCTGTTCCGCGAAAAAACGCGGCGAATGCATCGCCAGCCGCGCGAGCGACGGTTCGAGCGCGACGATGGATTCGCGCACCGGCGCGAGCAGGCGGGGGTCCTGCGCGACCTGCCCGATCAGCTGGTTGACGACGTCCAGTCCCATCACCTGCCCGAGCTGCTTCGCCTGCTTGCGCAGGCGGGTGCGCACGAGCGAGCGCTGGCGCGGCGCGGCGTACGCGCCCCAGACCTCGCGGTTCAGGGGGCTGTCGGTGCCGACTTCGCGCGCGGGGCGGTCGACCGCGGGCAGGTGCTGGTAGCGGCGGGCGGCGTCGGGATCTGGCGGCGCCTCGTCCCAGCGCGCTTCGAGTTCCGCGAGTTCCTGGTCGACCTGCTGGTAGTAGGTGGGCGCCAGCGGCTGCTGCGCATGGGGCGCCGCGCCGAAGAGAAAGTCGCGCAGGGCCGGCGCACCGATGGCGCGAGCGGCGAGTTCCACCCATCCCGAGATCACGCCCGGGGCGGGGGGCGCGGCTTGCAAGGGCGCGGGACGCGAAGGGGACAGCGGGGCGGGCCCGGTCACCACGCGATAGCCCGCCGCCCGCACGTTCGATGCCGCCAGCATCCTGCTGCAGGTCTTGTAGATCGCCTTCAGATCCGCCGCCAGCGGCTCCGCCATGAGGCGCAACCACAGCGCGGCAGGCGCCTCCGGCGTTTCGCCCACCACCTTGCGCAACGCCTGCGCGACGAGCGCGGGGCGCAGCGGATTGAGTTCGGGCTGGATGCCATCGAGCTGCAGCGCCGAGCTCATGTACGTGTCGAGTTCCGCGAGCGCCTGCTCGGTCGCGGAAGCGAGTTGCTGCGCGAGCCGCGACGCCTCGATGGATTGCAGCACCTCGTCCTCGTCGACCAGCGTCAGCGTGAGCGACGAGGGGCTGGCCATCGCAGTGGTGCGCGCTGTGCGGTTCGACAGGAGGGATTCGCGCAGGGCGGAGGGAAAGGCGCCGCACCAGGCGACCCGCAGGGCCGGCAAGGCGCGCGCCGCGGCGGCGGCTTCATGCCGGATAGCGGGGCCGCCCTTGCGCAACTCTTCATCGAGCAGCGCGCCGGCGTGGTCGATCGCGCGGGCGATCATCCTCGCCGATTGGGCGACGGCTTCATCGATACAGGGACGGACGATTGCAGGAAGCTCAGCCATAGGTATGGCAGGTTACTTCACAAGCATCAATTGCAACAACCTGCGCACGCGCCGCGAGCGTGGCGAAAGGAGCGAATTGATTCACTCCGTCACAAGATTTACCCCGGGCCGCAGTTCAGGCCGTCCCGGCCTTCACCTTCAATCGCCATGCATGCAGCAGCGGCTCGGTGTAGCCGCTCGGCTGCTCCAGCCCCTTGAAGACCAGGTCGCAAGCCGCCTTGTACGCAGCCGATGTGTCGAAGTGACCCGCCATGGGCTGGTAGGCCGGATCGCCCGCGTTCTGCCCGTCCACCACCGCGGCCATGCGCTCGAAGGTCGCACGCACCTGCTCGGGCGTGACGACGCGATGCAGCAGCCAGTTGGCGATGTGCTGGCTGGAGATGCGCAGCGTCGCGCGGTCTTCCATCAGGCCGACGTTGTGGATGTCGGGCACCTTGGAGCAGCCGACGCCCTGGTCGATCCAGCGCACCACGTAACCCAGGATGCCCTGCGCGTTGTTGTCGATCTCCTGCTGGCGCTCCGACTCCGTCCACTTCGCCTGCGCGACGACCGGCACCTGCAGCAGGCCCGCGAGCAGCGAGTCGTGTTCGCCGTCGGCGTCGATCTTCTCCATCTCCTTCTGCACCTCGGCGACGTTGACCTGGTGATAGTGCAACGCGTGCAGCGTGGCCGCGGTGGGCGAGGGCACCCACGCGGTGTTCGCGCCGGCCTTCGGATGCGCGCCCTTCTGCGCGAGCATCGCGGCCATCAGGTCGGGCATGGCCCACATGCCCTTGCCGATCTGCGCCTTGCCGCGCAGCCCGCAGGACAGGCCCACCAGCACGTTGTTCTTCTCGTAGGCCTGGATCCAGGCGCTGGTCTTCATGTCGCCCTTGCGGTACATGGGCCCCGCGAACATCGCGGTGTGCATCTCGTCGCCGGTGCGGTCGAGAAAGCCGGTGTTGATGAAGGCGACGCGCGCGCTGGCCGCTTCGATGCAGGCCTTGAGGTTCACGCTGGTGCGGCGCTCCTCGTCCATGATGCCGAGCTTCACCGTGTTGGCCGGCAGGCCGAGCATGGCTTCGACACGGCCGAAGAGCTCGGACGCGAACGCCACTTCCTTCGGACCGTGCATCTTGGGCTTGACGATGTAGACCGAGCCGGTGCGCGAATTGCGCACGCCGCCCGCGTCCTTGCGCTTCAGGTCGTGGATTGCGATCGCGGTCGTGACGACCGCATCGAGGATGCCTTCGGGGATTTCCTTGCCGCCGTCCCACAGCACCGCCGGGTTCGTCATCAGGTGGCCGACGTTGCGGATGAACATGAGCGAACGCCCGTGCAGCACGACTTCCCCGCCGTTCGGGCCCTTGTACCTGCGGTCCGGGTTCAGGCCGCGCGTGAAGGTCTTGCCGCCCTTGGTCACCTGCTCCGTCAGCGTGCCCTGGAGGATGCCGAGCCAGTTGCGGTAGGCGAGCACCTTGTCCTGCGCGTCCACCACGGCCACGGAATCCTCCAGGTCGAGGATGGTGGAGAGGGCGGCCTCGAGCACCACGTCGCTCACGCCCGCGCCATCGGTCTTGCCGATGGGCGTCGAGCGGTCGATCTGGATGTCGATGTGGATGCCGTTGTGCATGAGCAGGATCGACGTCGGCGCAGCGGCTTCGCCCTGGTAGCCGATGAACTGGAACGGGTCCTGCAGGCGCGTCGCGCCGGCGCTCTTCAGGCCGACGACCAGGTTGCCGCCCTGCACGGTGTAGCCCGTCGCGTCGGCGTGCGAGCCGGTCGCGAGCGGCGCGGACTCGTCGAGGAACTTGCGCGCGAAGGCGATCACTTTCGCGCCGCGCGCGGGGTTGTAGCCCGCGCCTTTTTCGGCGCCCTCGGTCTCGGGGATCGCGTCGGTGCCATACAGCGCGTCGTAGAGCGAGCCCCAGCGCGCGTTGGCGGCATTGAGCGCATAGCGCGCGTTCAGGATCGGCACCACGAGCTGCGGGCCGGCTTGCAGCGCGAGCTCGGCGTCGACGTTGGCCGTGGTCGCTTTCGCGCCCTTCGGTGCGGGCACGAGGTAGCCGATCTGCTCGAGGAACGCGCGGTAGGCGCCCATGTCGCGGATCGGGCCGGGGTTGGCCTTGTGCCAGGTGTCGAGCTCCGTCTGCAGGCGGTCGCGCTCGGCGAGCAGCGCGATGTTTCTGGGCGCGAGGTCACGCACCACGGCGTCGAACCCCTTCCAGAACGCGGCTGCGTTGACGCCGGTGCCGGGCAGCACTTCGTCTTCGATGAAGCGGTGCAGTTCGGTCGCGACTTGCAGCCCGTGGGCGGTGGTTCTGGCGGTGGTCATGGGTTCTCTCTCCTCAAAAAAATGCAAGGACGTCGCGCAGGCTCGTGCCGGTGCGCGTGGGCTGCGTGCCCAATTCCTCGAAAGGCAGTTGGTAGCGGTTGACCCAGAGCGTGCGAAATCCGAACCAGGTCGCGCCGAGCGCGTCCCAGCCGTTGCAGCTCACGAAGGCGATCTGCTTCGCGTCGAAGCCGGTGGCCTTCGGCCCGAGCGCGTAGGCGGCCGGGTGCGTCTTGTATTTGCGGATGCTGTCCACGCTGAGCACGTGGTCGAGCAGGCCGTCGAGCCCCGCGCTGCGCACGGCCACGCCCAGCATCTGCGGATCGCCGTTGCTCAGGATGCCGGTGACGACGCCCTTCGCCTTCAGCGCCGCGAGCACTTCCTTGTTTTCGGGAAAGGCCGAGAGGTGCCGGTACTGGTTCATCAGCCGCTCTTCATGGTCCTGGGACAGGTCCAGGGCGAGGCGCTTGCACGCGTAGCGAAGGCCGGCTCGCGTCAGGTCCCAGAACGGGCGGTAGTGTTCGCCATGGTTGCTCGTCGTGACGAGCCGCGTGTATTCGATCTGCTTGTCGCGCCAGAGCGTTGCGAGCGCGGCGCCGTGGCCCGGGAAGAGCTGTTCCGCGAGCAGGCCCACGCTGTACACGTCGAACAGCGTGCCGTAAGCGTCGAACAGGACAGCCTTGGGTTTTTCCACCCCACGACTGTATTAGGAACCTGGGCGAAGATTAAGAAGCGGAAAGGCGATGTATCCGTGACTTATTTGAGGGTAATGGCCGAGTTCACTTCATGTACGTGGCCACGAATCGCAGGATGTTCTCATACCAGGCCACCACGTTCTTGGGCTTGAGGACCCAGTGGTTCTCGTCCGGGAAGACCATGAGTTCGCTGTCCACGCCGTGGTACTGCAGCGCCTCGAAGAGCATCAGGCCCTCGCCGACCGGGCAGCGGTAGTCCTGCTCGCCGTGGATGACCAGCGCGGGGGTTTTCCACTTGGCGATGTGGCGCATCGGCGCATAGCGGTCGAAGGCGAGCGGGTCCTCGTACGGGTTCTCGCTGCCCATCGCGAAGTACCAGTAACCCGGGTGGTCGGTGACGCCGGTGAAGTTCGCCATGGTGACGATGCTCGCGTGGGTGACAAGGCAGCGGAAGCGCTGTGTCTGCGTGCCCAGCCAGTTGGTCATGTAGCCGCCGAAGCTGCCGCCCATCGCCATGATGCGCGAGGCGTCGACGTCCGGCCGCGCCTCGAGCGCATCCGTGACGGCCATGATGTCCTCGAAGCACTGCCCGCCCCACACATTGCCCCAGATGCCCTGGATGAAGTCCTGCCCGAAGCCCGTGGAGCCGCGCGGGTTCGGTTGCACCACCGTGTAGCCCTGCGCGACCGCGAGCAGCGGGTTCCAGCGCCAGTGCCACGCATCGCCGCTCATGCCGATCG
The DNA here is from genome assembly GCF_015831345.1 of Caenimonas aquaedulcis. Classification (NCBI taxonomy): domain Bacteria; kingdom Pseudomonadati; phylum Pseudomonadota; class Betaproteobacteria; order Burkholderiales; family Comamonadaceae; genus Caenimonas; species Caenimonas aquaedulcis. Next base: position 3,039,514 of record NZ_JADWYS010000001.1, read on the forward strand.
GGCCGCCGTGAATCCACAGCAGGACGGGGCTCTTGCCGCCCCGTGCGGACTTGGGCCGCGTGATCCAGCTTTGCACGGCGGTGCCGTCGGTGGAGGTGGTGGTGATGCTTTCGATCTCCGCCCAGTCGCTCGCGGGCTTGAATCCCGACAGGCGCGCCAGCGGCGTCGTGGCGCTCCCGGGCTTGCCGTCGTGCACGTAGCACTCGGGCGCGTCGAGCGTGGTGGAGCGGATGCATGCGAAGCCGCCTTGCGGCAGCGCCACCACGTCGTTGTGGCCGCCGCCGTTCGCGCGCGGCGTGAGCGGGGTCACTTCACCGCTGGAGGCCCGCACCGAGAACACGGGCACGATGCCCTCGTCGTCCGCCGTCACCAGGAGGTCGCGGCCGTCGGCCGACCAGCCCCAGATGTGCGGCCAGCGGTCCCAGGTCTTCGCGACTTCGCGCGCATGGCCGGCGTCGTCGAACAGCGTGAGCGTGGGACGCACCACGTGCTCCCGGGTGCGCTTCTCGCGCACCGCGGCGATCGCGCGGCCGTCCGGCGCGAAGCGCGCGTTACCCGTGGAGACGGACCCGCCCTGTGGCAGCAGGCGATGCGTGCCCGCCTCGAGGTCGAACACCATGAGGTGGTGGTCGTCCATCCGGTCTTCACCCGGCACGCGCCACAGCGTGAGCGCGCGAAGCCCGTCCGCGGCGATGTCGAGCTCGGCTTCGATCGCGAGTTCGGTCGTTGCGTCGGGCGTGAGGTCCTTGCGTTGCCCGCCCTGCGCGTCGCACACGATCAGGTGCGTGTTGGCGCGGTCCGGGTTCTGGTGCAGCCAGTGGTCCCAGTGCCGCACGGGCTGCGTGCGGAAGTTGCGAGCGCTCGTGCCCTTCTTCGCGCGCTCGGAAGCGGTCTCGCGCTGCTTCTCGTGCGCGACGCCTGCGAGCACCGGCGCGAACAGCACCATGCGGTCCGCGCGCGCCGCGAAGCGGAAGCCTTCCACACCCAGCGGCTCGTCGGTGAGCTGGCGCGGCTCGCCGCCTTCGGCCGGCAGCAGCCACACCTGCATGCGCTTCTCGGCGTCTTCGTCCGGCTTTATCTCGTTGGGCTGGCGATTGGAGAGGAAGCCGAGCGCCCCGTCGTGCCGGAAACACGGCGCGGCGTCCTTCGTCTCGCCGCGCGTGAGCTGCACCGCCGCGGACCCGTCGGTGGGCACCTTCCACAGATCGGACAGGTACTTCACGCCATCGCGGTCCAGGCGTTGCACCGCCACGGCGAGCCAGCGCCCGTCGGGTGAAGCCGCGATGCCGCCGACGCGGCGCACCGCGATGTGGTCTGCGGGCGAGTAGGGGACGGATGTCATGGCGGGCTCCTCGATTGGCGCCGGGTTGCAAATGTGCGGACTAGAACTCGAACACGCGCTGCGCATTGGCGCTGCGGACCTTCTTCATCGATGCGTGCCCCAGCTGCGCCGTATTCGCGAACGCGCCCTTGGTGTCGTGCACCCAGTGCGGCCAATCCGTGCCGAACATGACGTGGTCGTCGCCGACGATCTCGATGAGGTACTTCAGCGAGCGCACGTCGTAGGTGATGCTGTCGTAGTAGATGTGGCGCAGGTAGTCCGTGGGCTTGCGTTTCATCTGGCGGCGCGACGCGAGTTCGACCTCGTCGCCCTTTTCGAAGCGGCCCACGAGGTAGGGCAGCGTGCCCCCGCCGTGCGACGCGATCACCTTCATGTTTGGGTACTGGTCGAAGAACCCCTCGAAGATCATCCGCGTGATCGCGAGCGTGGTGTCGAACATGAAGCCGACTGACCAGCTCAGGTCGAACTTGGTCATGTCCATCATGTCCACGCCGGGCGGGTCCGTGGGGTGCACGAGCACCGGCAGCGCGCGCTTGTCGATGGCCGCCCAGACCGGCGCGAACATCGGATCCGTCAGGCTCTTGCCCGCGACGTTGGCCAGCACCATCACGCCGACCGCGCCCTTCGCGCAGCTGCGCTCGAGTTCTTCCACCGCGCGCTGCGGATACTCCCAGGGCAGCGAAGCGAACCAGCGGATGCGGTCCGGGTAGCGGCCTTGCGCCTCCGCCACGTTGTCGTTCGCTTCGCGCGCGGCCTGGCAGCTCACCTCCTCGCCGCCCCAGTACACGTTGGGGCAGGTGAGCGAGACGACGGAGACGTCGATGCCCGCCTTGTCCATGTGCTCGATGCGCAGCTCCCAGTTGAAGTGGCCCTTTTGCGGCAGCACCACCGGCGTGTTGCCGCGGAAGATCTCCTGCTGGCCGTCGGGACGGGTCTGGATGTTGTACATGCCGCCTTTCTGCTTGAGCAGCTCGAGCCACTTCGTGGTGAACATGTGCGTGTGCACGTCGATGACGGTCATGGGTCTTGTCTCCTGGTAATGCTTTGGATGTGGCTAGGGGTGCACCCGGATGGTGCTGCCTGCGCGACCCCGATAAATTTAACCGCTAACCGAAGGACAGACCATGAAACGCCGCCAATTCTCCGCACTCGCCGCCGCCTCGTTCGCCGCGCCCCTCGCCATGGCGCAGGAGCGCACGATCAAGATCCTCGTGGGCTTTCCGCCCGGCGGTTCCGCCGACGTGATCGCGCGGCTGATGGCCGAGAAGATGCGCACCTCGCTGAACCAGAACGTGATCATCGACAACAAGCCCGGCGCGGGCGGCCGCGTGGCGCTGCAGGAGGTGAAGCGCTCCGCGCCCGACGGCCTGACCCTGATCCTCTCGCCCAGCGGCGCCCTGGTGATCCAGCCGTGGCTCTATTCGAACCTGGGCTACGACACGATCAAGGACTTCACGCCGATCGCGCTCGTGAGCACCTTCGATTTCGCGGTGACCGCCGGGCCGGGCGCTCCCGCCGGCGACCTGAAGGCGGTGCTGGCGTGGATGAAGGCCAATCCGGCCAAGGCGAACTACGCGACATCCGGCGCCGGCACGGTGCCGCACTTCGCGGGCCAGCTGCTCGGGCAGGCGGCCGGGGTGACGCTCACACACGTCGCCTACCGCGGCGGCGCGCCGGCGGCGCAGGACCTGATCGGCGGGCAGGTGCCGCTGATGGTGGACACCGCGTCGGAGACGATCGAACACCACAAGTCCGGCAAGGTGCGCATCCTCGCGGTCACGGGCGAGGCGCGCTCGAAAGCCCTGCCGGACGTGCCCACGCTCAAGGAGCAGGGGATCAACATGACGGCGGACGCGTTCTTCGGCCTGTATGGCCCGGCGGGCATGGGGAACGAGCAGGTGATGCGGATCGACCGTGCGGTGGCCGAGGCGCTCCGTTCGCCTGAGGTGCAGGAGAAGATCTATTCCTTCGGCCTCGTGCCCGCGCACGCGGGGCCGGCGGAGCTGGCATCGATCCAGGCGGCGCACCTGAAGCGCTGGGAGGCGCCGATCAAGGCATCGGGGTTCAAGGCTGAGTAACGGGGCCGCATCCGGTTCTTGAACGCAGAGGACGCAAAGGATTCGCAGAGAACACAGGGGAAAGTCAATCAGAATGCAGGGGGGAGGGGTCCAGCTTCCCTGTTCCGATCCAGAATTCCTTTGCGCCCTCTGCGAATCCTTTGCGTCCTCTGCGTTCAAAAATGTCTCCCACACCCCCACCCGACGTCCTCATCAGCGAGGTCGGCCCCCGCGACGGCCTGCAATCGGTCGCGCGCACCATGGCCACGGCCGACAAGATCCGCTGGCTCGACGCGTTGCACGCGGCCAGCCTGCGCGAAATCGAGGTCGGGTCTTTCGTCCCGGCCTCGCTCCTGCCGCAACTCGCCGACACCGCGGCGCTGGTGCGGCATGCGCTCACGCTGCCCGGCCTGACCGTGATGGCGCTCGTGCCGAACCTGCGCGGCGCGAAGGCCGCGATCGAGGCGGGCGTGCACAAACTCACCATCCCCGTGTCCGCGAGCGCGGCGCACTCGCTGGCCAACGTACGCAAGACGCGCGAGGACATGGTCGCCGAAGTGCGCAGCATCGTCGCGCTTCGCAACGACATCGCGCCGAACGTGAAGATCGAGGCGGGCCTGTCCACGGCGTTCGGCTGCACCATCCAGGGCGAGGTGCCGGAAGACGAAGTCGTGTGGCTCGCGACCCAGGTCGTCGAGGCCGGCGTGGACGAATCCGGCTTGTCCGACACGACGGGGATGGCGAACCCGGCGCAGGTGCGGCGGCTCTTCAACAAGGTGCGCGCCGCGATCGGCGACAAGACCGGCGCCGCCCACATGCACAACACGCGCGGGCTGGGCCTCGCGAATTGCCTTGCCGCCTACGACGTGGGCGTGCGCACCTTCGATGCCTCGCTCGGGGGCCTCGGCGGCTGCCCCTACGCGCCGGGCGCCTCGGGCAATGTCGTGACGGAGGACCTCGTCTTCATGTTCGAAGCGATGGGCGTGCGTACCGGTGTCGACATCGCCAAGCTGCTCGCCGCGCGCGAGCCGCTCAAGGCCGGCCTGCCCGGCGAGCCCGTGTACGGCATGACGCCCGAAGCCGGACTCCCCAAGGGTTTCGCGCAGGGAGCGGCGCATGACTGACCAGAACCGGCCTGAAAAACAACTGCCCTACGAAGGCATCCGCGTCGTCGAGTTCACCCACATGGTGATGGGGCCGACCTGCGGCATGGTGCTCGCGGACCTCGGCGCGGAAGTGATCAAGATCGAGCCGATCGCCGGCGACAACACCCGCAAGCTGCTCGGCTCGGGCTCGGGCTTCTATCCGCTTTTCAACCGCAACAAGAAGAGCATCGCGCTCGACCTGCAGTCGACCGAGGGACGGGAAGCGGCGTTGCGGCTGATCGCCACGGCCGACATCGTGAGCGAGAACTTCAAGCCCGCGACGATGAAGAAGCTGGGGCTCGACTACGCCAGCCTGTCGAAGCTCAACGAGCGCCTGATCTACGTGAGCCACAAGGGCTTCCTGCCCGGCCCCTACGACCACCGCACCGCGCTCGACGAGGTGGTGCAGATGATGGGCGGGCTCGCGTACATGACCGGCCGCCCGGGCGATCCGCTGCGCGCGGGCGCCAGCGTGAACGACATCATGGGCGGCATGTTCGGCGCCATCGGCGCGATGGCTGCGCTGGCGCAGCGCGAAAAGACCGGCCGCGGCCAGGAGGTGCAAAGCGCGCTCTTCGAGAACAACGTGTTCCTCGTCGCGCAGCACATGATGCAGTTCGCGGTGACCGGCCAGCCCGCGGCGCCGATGCCCGGGCGCATCTCGGCATGGGCCATCTACGACGTATTCACCGTGAAGGACGGCGAGCAGGTGTTCCTCGCCGTGGTGAGCGACACGCAGTGGGCGATCTTCTGCGACGCGTTCGGCTTCGGCGACCTGAAGGCCGACCCGCGCCTGGTCACCAACAACGACCGCGTCCGTGCGCGCGAATGGCTGGTCCCGATGCTGCGCTCCGCACTGGCCGACCACAACGCTGCGGAACTGAGCGCCGTGTTCGAGAAGCACGGGCTTCCCTTCGCGCCCATCACGCGGCCGCAGGACCTTTTCGACGATCCGCACCTCAACGCCACCGGCGGACTGGCGCCGCTCACCTTGCCCGACGGGCGCGAAACGCGCGTGCCCTTGCTGCCCCTGACGCTCGGCGGCGAACGGCCCGGCGTGCGCAGCGGCGCCCCGCGCCTCGGCCAGCACACGCGGGCCCTGCTGCTCGAGGCGGGTTACAGCAATGAGCAGATCGAGGCCCTGCTGGCGCGAAAAGCCGTCGCCGGGGACTGAATGGACAAGCTCAAGCAGCTGGAATCCTTCGTGTCCGTCGCGACCCGCGGCAGCCTGACGGCGGCCGCGAAGGCCGAGGGCGTCGCGCCCGCCATCATGGGCCGCCGACTGGACGCGCTGGAGGAGCGGCTGGGCGTGAAGCTGCTCGTGCGCACCACGCGGCGCATCACGCTCACGCATGAAGGCAGCGCCTTCCTGGAAGATTGCCAGCGGCTGCTCGCCGATCTTGCCAATGCGGAGGCGAGTGTCAGCGCCGGCGGGGTGAAGGCGAGCGGCCACCTGCGCATCACCGCACCCGCGGGCTTCGGGCGGCGGCATGTGGCGCCGCTCGTGCCGCAATTTCGCGCGCTGCACCAGGACGTCACGATCTCGCTGAACCTCAGCGACCGCGTGGTCGATCTCGCGGGCGAGGGCTTCGATTGCGCGGTGCGCGTCGGTGACCTGCCGGACTCCTCGCTCGTGAGCGTGCGCATGGCCGACAACCGGCGGCTGTGCGTGGCCACGCCGGGGTATCTCGAGGAACACGGCACGCCCAGGCATCCGAACGAGCTGGTGAAGCACGATTGCCTCACGCTCTCGAGCGACGCGTCGCAGACGCGCGGCTGGGCGTTTCGCGTGCCCACCGCGAGTGGCGACGAAGTGGTGTACCTGAAGCCCGGCGGCCCGCTCGATTGCTCGGACGGGCAGGTGCTGCACGACTGGTGCCTGGCGGGTTTCGGCATCGCGTGGCGCAGCACGTGGGAGGTGGAGTCGGAGATCGGCGCGGGCCGCCTCATCGAAGTGCTCGCCGAATTTGCCGCGCCGGCCAACGGCATCTACGCGGTGTTCCCGCAGCGCAAGCACCTGCCGCTGCGCGTGCGTCTGTGGATCGACTTCCTCAAACACCATTACAGCCAGGCGGCCTACTGGAACACACCATGACACTCGAAGCCCTGCTGGCCTACGCGCACCTGCTCGCGATCCTCACGCTGGTCGTGTTCATCTCCAGCGAGGCCGCGCTCTGCCGGCCCGAATGGATGAACGCCCAGGTGGTGGAGCGCTTGGGGCGCGTGGACATGATCTATGGCATCGCCGCGGGCGTCGTGCTGCTCACCGGGATCGCCCGTACGTACTGGGGCATGAAGGGCGTGGGCTGGTACTGGACCAACCCGCTGCTGCACCTGAAGCTCACGCTGTTCGTCGTGGTGGGGCTGGTGTCGATCAAGCCGACGATGATGTATTCGCGCTGGCGCAAAACGCTTCGCGCCACAGGCGACCTGCCGCCGGAAGCCGAAGTGCGCACCGCCCGCAAGTGGGTCATGGTGCAGGCGCACCTCATCGCGCTGATTCCGCTCGCGGCGGTGTTCCTCGCGCGCGGCTTCGGCGGCAAGTAGCGCGCTTACTTCTTCGCGGAAGCGGCGGGCTTCGCCTCGGCCATGGGCTTGGCGTCGGCCGCCTTGCTGTCTTCCATGCACTTCTTGATGTGGCTGGTCCTGGCGGCGCCGGCGAGCTTCTTGTCCGCGGCGGACTTCTCGCAGCCGGCTGCGGGGCCGGCGGTGTCGGTGACGCATTTCTTGACGAAGCTGTTCTTCGCCGCGCCCGCGAGCTTCTTGTCGGCGGCGTTCTTTTCGCAGACCGCGGTGGGGCTGGAATCGGCCTCGCACTTCTTCAGGAAACTGGTCTTGGCCGCGCCGGACAGCTTCTTGTCGGCGGCTTGCGCATCGCAGCCCGAGCCGCCGGATGCCATGGGCGCGCCGGCGTGGCTGGCCGCATGGGCCGTGCCGAAGGAGAGGGCGACGCCGAGGGCCAGCAGGGACAGGAGTTTCTTCATGGGGGTACCTCTTGATGGAATGTTGGAACGCAGTAGCCACTGACATTCCAGCACACCCGGACGCCCCGAACAAGCGGAAGAGCCCGCCGAAGCGGGCTCCCGCACGCATCGTGGAGGCGGTGTCAGGCCTTGGCCTTGAGGCACGAGCTCATGAATTCCTTGCGCTCCGCCTTGTGCAGTCCCTTGGCCTTCGCCTCCTTGCTGCACGTGCCCATCTTGGTGGTTTGCCTGGCCTTGGGCGCCGCGCCCGAAGCAGTGGTGCCTGCGTCTTTCGCGGCTAGCGCGCTGCCGGCGAAGAGGGCGAGGGACAGGGCGATCATCGAGTACTGCTTCTTCATGGCATTTTTCCTTGTGTGTTGAGATATCCCGGTGCGGGACGCCAGATCAACGCCGCTGCTCATCCATTCGATGACGGCGCCGGGCCTGCAAATGTGCGCCCGGTAAAATCTCACAATGCTCCAGGTCAAACAAGAATTGCTCGGCGGCCTCGCTGCCGGGCTCGACAAGCTGTTGCCCGGTGCGGGCGACAAGGCGGCTTTCGAATCCCCCAAGGCGGCCGCGCACGGCGACTTCGCGTGCACGGCGGCGATGCAGCTCGCCAAGCCGCTCAAACAGAACCCGCGCCAGGTCGCCGAGGCGCTGCGCGCGCTGCTGCTCGAGGCGCCCGCATTCCAGCGCTGGGTCGATGCGGTGGAGATCGCAGGCCCGGGCTTCCTCAACATCCGGCTGAAGCCCGAGGCGAAGCAGCAGGTCGTGGGCGAGGTGCTTTCGGAAGGCCCGTCCTACGGCACGAAGCCCGCCAACGGCAAGAAAATGATGGTCGAGTTCGTGTCGGCCAACCCCACGGGGCCGCTGCACCTCGGTCACGGCCGCCAGGCCGCGCTCGGCGATGCGATTTGCCACCTCTACGCGACGCAGGGCTGGGCGGTGTGGCGGGAGTTCTATTACAACGACGCGGGCGTGCAGATCGCCACGCTGGCCACGTCGACGCAACTGCGCGCGAAGGGCGTCAAGCCCGGCGATCCGCAGTGGCCGGAGAACGCGTACAACGGCGAATACATCGCCGACATCGCGAACGACTTCCTCGCGAAGAAGACGGTGCACGCGGACGACCGCGAATTCACCGCGTCGGGTAGCGTGGACGATATCGACAGCATCCGCATGTTCGCCGTCGCCTACCTGCGCCACGAGCAGGACCTCGACCTGCAGGCCTTCGACGTGAAGTTCGACAACTACTTCCTCGAGTCGAGCCTGTACAGCACGGGCAAGGTCGAGCAGACCGTGAAGCAGCTGCAGGCCTCCGGCAAGACCTACGAGCAGGACGGCGCACTGTGGCTGAAGTCCACCGACTTCGGGGACGACAAGGACCGCGTGATGCGCAAGTCCGACGGCACCTACACCTACTTCGTGCCCGACGTCGCCTATCACGTGGGCAAGTGGGAGCGGGGATTCTCCAAGGTCGTGAACATCCAGGGCACCGACCACCACGGCACCATCGCGCGCGTGCGCGCCGGGCTGCAGGCCGCGGGCGTCGGCATTCCGCCCGGCTATCCCGACTACGTGCTGCACACGATGGTGCGCGTGATGAAGGGAGGCGAGGAGGTGAAGATCTCCAAGCGCTCCGGCGGCTATGTCACCTTGCGCGACCTCATCGAGTGGACGAGCAAGGACGCGGTGCGCTTCTTCCTCGCGTCGCGCAAGGCCGACACCGAATACACCTTCGACGTGGACCTCGCGGTCTCCAGGAGCAACGACAACCCCGTGTACTACGTGCAGTACGCGCATGCCCGCATCTGCTCGGTGCTGGCCGCGTGGGGCGGCGACGTCGCATCGCTGAAGAACGCCGACCTGTCGCCGCTGCAAAGCCCCCAGGCGCAGGCGCTGATGCTGCAGCTCGCGAAGTACCCGGACATGCTCGCCGGGGCCGCGGCCGACTTCGCGCCGCACGACGTCACCTTCTACCTGCGCGAACTTGCGTCGGCCTACCACAGCTACTACGACGCCGAACGCATCCTCGTGGACGACGAGCCCGTCAAGCGCGCGCGCCTCGCGCTCGTGGCTGCCTGCGCGCAGGTGTTGCACAATGGTTTGGCGGTGCTCGGCGTGAGCGCTCCGCAAAAAATGTAAGCGCCAGGAAACCCACAGTGAAGACCCAACAACGCGGCAACGTCATCGTCGGCATCATCATCGGCGTGGTCCTCGGGCTCGCCGCGGCCCTCGCCGTGGCGGTGTACGTCACCAAGGTGCCCGTGCCCTTCCTGAACAAGGGGCAGAGCCGCACCGCGGAGCAGGACGCCGCGGAAATGCGCAAGAACCGCGACTGGGACCCGAACGCGCCGTTGTACGGCAAGAACCCCGCCAAGCCGCTCGCGCCCGCGCCCGGCGTCCCGGCGCCGGCGCCCACCGTCGTCACGCCCGGCGCGGTGGCCCCGGCGGTGCCGGTGGCGACCATTCCCGGCCCGGGCAGCTCGCCTGCTGCGTCCGCGCCCGCCCGTGCGGCGAGCATCGCGCGCGCCGCAAGCGCCCCGGCGCCGCAGGCGAAGAGTGCCGATCCGCTGGGCGACCTGGCCGCGTCGCGCACGGCCGTCGCCGGCGGCGACCCGTTCTTCTATTTCGTCCAGGCCGGCGCCTTCCGCACCGCGGAGGACGCGGAGGCGCAGCGCGCCAAGCTGTCGCTCATGGGCATCGAGGCCAAGGTGACCGAGCGCGAGCAGGCCGGCCGCCAGGTGTTCCGCGTGCGCGTCGGCCCCTACGACAGGAAGGAAGACGCCGACCGCCAGAAGGAAAAGCTGGAATCCGGCGGTGTCGAGACGGCGCTGGTGCGCGTGCAGCGCTGACAGGAAGGAAAGAGCGACATGAATCGACGCGAGTTTTCGCAAGGCGCCGCCTGCATGGCGGCTGCCATGGCGCTGGGCCTGCCCGGCGCCGTGTTCGGCCAGGCCCGCAGGCCGGACGATGGATCGGAATACCTCACGCTGGCCAAGCGCGTGAACGTGGACGCGCCCCCCGGCAAGATCGAGGTCGTCGACTTCTTCTGGTACAACTGCCCGCACTGCAACGCCTTCGAACCCTCGCTGGTGGCGTGGATGAAGAAGCTTCCGGACGACGTGGTGGTGAAGCGCGTCCCGGTGGCCTTCCGCGAGGAGATGGTGTTCCAGCAGCGCCTCTACTACACGCTCGAAGCGATGAACCGCCTCGACCTGCACGGCAAGGTCTTCAATTCCATCCATACCGAGCACGTGCCCGTGCACCAGCCGGCGTTCATCCTCGAATGGGCGGGCAAGCAGGGGCTGGACAAGGCGCGCTTCCAGGAAATCTACGGCTCCTTCGGCGTCACCGGCAAGGTGCGCCGCGCGATCGAGCTGGCGGATGCCTACAAGGTCGCGGCCGTCCCGGCGCTGGGCGTGGCCGGCCGGTACTACACCGATGGCGACCTCGCGCAGAACATGGACCGCGCGCTCCAGGTCGTGGACTACCTCATTGCCGAGTCGCGCAAGGCCAGGTAACTCCCTCGTCAGCAAAAGCCCAAGCAAAAAGCCCGCCATGCGGGCTTTTTGCTTGGGTCCGCCAACCGGGCCCGATACAATGCCAGCAAGATTCATGCCTCTATGAAACAACCCTACGTCCCCCTCCTGCTCGCCCTGGCCCTGGCTCTTGGCGGTGGCACCGCCCGCGCCGAGAAGGCGGACAAGGCCAAGCCCATGAACATCGAGGCCGACGCCCTGCGCTACGACGACCTCAAGCAGACCAGCGTCTTTACGGGCCGCGTGGTGGCGACCAAGGGCACGCTCGTGATCCGGGGCGCCCGCATCGACGTGCGCCAGGACGCGGAGGGCTACCAGTACGGCGTCGTCACGTCCGAGCCCGGCAAGCTCGCCTACTACCGCCAGAAGCGCGAGGGCGTGGACGAATTCATCGAGGGCGAGGGTGAAACCATCGAATACGACGGCAAGGCCGACAAGGTGAAGTTCGTCAAGCGCGCGGAGTTGAGGCGCTATCGGGGCGCCGCGCTGGCCGACGAGATGGTCGGCAGCCTGATCGTCTACGACAACAGCAACGACGTGTTCACCGTCGACGGCGGGCCTGCGAGTGCCGCCGTCGGCGGGCGGGTGCGCGCGGTGCTGTCGCCGCGCCCGGGGGCCTCGGCCGCCGCGGCTCCGGCCGCGCAACCGCCGGCCCAACTGCGGCCCAGCACCACCTTCGACGGGACGCGCAAGTGAGCGCCGTGATGCCGGACGCGCGGACCGCCGCGCCGCCTACGGGGCCCAGCCGCCTGCAGGCGCGCCACCTGCAAAAGACCTACGGCAGCCGCAAGGTCGTGAAGGACGTGTCGCTGGATGTCGCCAAGGGCGAGGTCGTCGGGCTGCTCGGCCCCAACGGCGCCGGCAAGACGACCTCGTTCTACATGATCGTCGGCCTCGTTCGCGCCGACGCCGGCGAGATCTCGATCGATGGCAAGTCCGTCGAGCACATGCCGATCCACCGGCGTTCGCGCCTGGGCCTGTCCTACCTGCCGCAGGAAGCTTCGATCTTCCGCAAGCTCAACGTGGCGGAGAACGTGCGCGCCGTGCTGGAGCTGCAACGCGACGCCGCGGGCCAGCCGCTCACGCGCGCCGAGATCGACAAGCGCCTCACCGCGCTCCTGCAGGACCTGCGCGTGGACCATCTGCGCGATTCGCCGGCGCTCGCGCTGTCCGGCGGCGAGCGGCGCCGCGTGGAGATCGCGCGCGCCCTCGCGACGCAGCCGCGCTTCATCCTGCTGGACGAGCCCTTCGCGGGGATCGACCCGATCGCGGTGATCGAGATCCAGCGCATCATCGGCTTCCTCAAGTCGCGCGGCATCGGCGTTCTGATCACCGACCACAACGTGCGCGAAACGCTGGGCATCTGCGACCACGCGTACATCATCAGCGACGGCCATGTGCTCGCGCAGGGCACGCCATCCGAGATCGTCAACAACGCCGACGTGCGGCGCGTCTATCTCGGCGAGCACTTCCGGATGTAGCTCTCCGCTTCGGTTACTTCCATGAAGCAAGGGCTTTCCCTCCGCGTCTCGCAGCATCTCGCGCTGACGCCCCAACTCCAGCAGTCGATCCGCCTGCTGCAGCTCTCCACGCTCGAGCTCTCCCAGGAAGTCGAGCAGATGCTCGACGACAACCCCTTCCTGGAAGTCACGCAGGAAGAGGCGCCGCGCGAGGAGTTCGGGCTGGCGCAGGCCGATGCGCCCGCCGTCGAGGAGTCCGGCGCGGGCGAAACCGAATTCGCCGATTACACCGGCACCTCTTCGGAGACCGCCGCGAGCAGCTCCGCCGACAGCGAGACGACCGCCACCGCCGACACGGAAATGAACGACTGGGACGGCGACGGCAGCACCGAGGTCGTTCCCGACGACGGCGAATGGGGCGGCGACGCGCCGGCGCGCAAGAACAACCTGGGCGGCGAAGACGTCGACGCCACGGACCTCGCGCGCGGCAACGAGTCGCTGCAGACGCACCTGCACCGCCAGGCGCTGTCCATGCGCCTGTGCGAGGAGGACCGCTTTGCGCTGCGCTTTCTCATCGAGTCGCTCAACGACGACGGCTATCTGGACGAATCGATCGAGTCGCTCGCCGCGAGCCTCGCGCCACAGGACCTGGAGCAGCAGGAAGAGCTCGTCCACCGCTTCACGGTCGCCCTGAACCTGCTGCACCACCTGGAGCCGGCGGGTGTAGGCGCCCGCTCGCTGGGCGAATGCCTGTCGCTGCAACTGCGCGCGATCCTGGCCGCAGGCGCCGCGCCGCCCGCCTGCGAGACGGCGCTGCGCATCTGCGGCCATCCGATGGAGCTGCTGGCGCGCCGCGACGTGAAGCGCCTCGTGCAGCTGTGCGGCGACACGGAGGCGCAGGTGAAGGCCGCGATCGGCCTCATCACGCGCCTGGAGCCCAAGCCCGGCCGCCGCTTCGTGGACGTCGAGCGCAACATCGTGATCCCCGACGTGCTCGTGACCAAGACGGGCCGCGCGCCGCAGTTCCGCTTCCGCGTGCAGCTCAATCCCGACGTGATGCCGCGGCTGCGCGTGCACGACATCTACGCGGGCGCGCTCAAGGCCCACAAGGGCGAGGGTCACCAGGCGCTGCAGCAGCGCCTGCAGGAGGCGCGCTGGTTCATCAAGAACATCCAGCAGCGCTTCGACACCATCCTTCGCGTGTCCAACGCCATCGTCGAGCGGCAGAAGAACTTCTTCGTGCACGGCGAGCTCGCGATGCGGCCGCTGGTGCTGCGCGAGATCGCGGACGAACTCGGGCTGCACGAATCCACGATCAGCCGCGTCACCACGGCCAAGTACATGGCGACGCCCTACGGCACCTTCGAGCTGAAGTATTTCTTCGGCTCGGCGCTCGGCACCGAGACGGGTGGCAACGCGTCGAGCACCGCGGTGCGCGCGCTCATCAAACAGTTCGTCGCCTCCGAGAGCGTGAAGAAACCGTTGTCGGACAGCCAGATCTCCGAGATGCTGAAAGAGCAGGGCATCGAGTGCGCGCGCCGCACTGTCGCGAAATACCGCGAGGCGCTGCGCATCGCGCCCGCCAACCTGAGAAAAGCCCTTTGAACGCCCTCCAGCTGTTTTTGCCCTGCGCCGCCGGCGTCGAGGGCTTCCTCGCCGACGAGGTGCACCGCCTCACCGGCCTCGCCGGGGACGACCTGCTGACGGGGCGCGGCGGCGTGTCGGTGCGCGCGTCCTGGCGCGAGGCGATGCGGCTGAACCTGCACAGCCGTCTCGCGCAGCGCGTGCTGGTGCAGCTGTCGCACACGCCCTATCGCAACGAGCAGGACCTCTACGAGGCGGCCTCCGCCGTCGCGTGGGAAATCTGGTTCACGCCGCGCGAGACCTTCAAGGTGGAGGTGACCGCGCAGCACAGCCCGCTCAAGAGCCTGAACTTCGCGGGCCTCAAGATCAAGGACGCCGTGGCGGACCGCTTCCGCCACAAGAGCGGCGAGCGGCCGAGCGTCGACGTGCAGTGGCCGCACGTGCGCGTGTATGCGCACCTGACGAGCGACCACGCGACGCTCTACATCGACACCTCCGGCGAGCCGCTCTTCAAGCGCGGCTGGCGCGAGGACAAGGGCGAGGCGCCGCTGAAGGAGACGCTGGCCGCCGCGATGATCGCCGCGAGCGGCTGGGACGCGAGCGTGCCGCTGTACGACCCGTGCTGCGGCAGCGGCACCATCGCGATCGAGGCCGCGCAGGTCGCGTGCAACATCGCGCCGGGCTTCCTGCGGCGCTTCGGCTTCGAACGCCTGCTGCCTTTCCAGGCGCATGTGTGGAAGGCGCTGTGGGAAGAAGCGCGCGAGATGCAGCGTCCGTCGCCCGTGCCGGTGTTCGGCAGCGACGTCGCGTTTCGCATGGTCGACTTCGCGCAGCGCAACGCGGAGCGCGGCGGCGTGGCCGACACGGTGCAGCTGCGCGGCGGCGACGCCCTGCAGCGCATGCCGCCGAGCGAGACGCCCGGCGTGATGCTGGTAAACCCGCCGTATGGCGAGCGGATCGAGACGGCCGGTGTCGCGGGCAAGTCGCAAGGCGGGCGCGAGCGCGCGGAGACGGAGGACGGCGGCGATTTCTTCGCCCAGCTCGCTTCGCACTGGAAAAAGAACTATTCCGGCTGGACCGCGTGGGTGCTCACGCCCGACCTGAAGCTGCCCACCCGCATGCGGCTGAAAGAGTCGCGTCGCGTGCCGATGTGGAACGGGCCGATCGAATGCCGCCTGTTCCGTTTCGACATGATCCGCGGCTCCGCGCGCAAAGATGCGAACCCTGGTTCTTGACACCAACATCGTCCTGGACGTCTTCGTCTTCGACGACGCGGCCGCCAAGCCGCTGGCGGCGGCGCTGGAAGAAGGGGAGATCGAGTGGGTCGCAACGCAGTCGATGCGCGACGAACTGGAGCGCGTGCTGGCGTATCCCCATCTCGCGACACGCCTGGCTTTCTACGGCCTGGACGCAGCAGGCGTGCTCTCGCGTTTCGACAGGCACGCGCGCATCGTCGATGTCGCCGCGAAAGCCGGCGTCACCTGCAGCGACCCCGACGACCAGAAGTTCATCGACCTCGCGGTGGCGAACCGTTGCGCGCTCCTCAGCAAGGACGCGGCGGTGTTGACGATGAGAAAGCGCATGGCCGCGCTCGGCTGCCACGTGGGGAAGACCGAAGCCCTCAGCGAACCCGCGCGCTGAACTGCTCCGCCTGCGCCATCGGCCAGTACATGCGGAACACGTTGTGCTGCGTGCTGAGGTCCTTGTCCAGCAAGGAGCCCGGTTCCACCTGCGTGAGCAGGTTCGCGAGCAGGCGCACTTCCGTGTCGGTGAGGCGGCGCACGATGTGGTGCGCGGTGATGTCCTTGGGGTGCTTCAGGCCCGCGGCCTGCACGAGTTCCTTGAGCGCGAGCAGCGTGCTGCGCTGGAAGTTGTAGACGCGTCGGGCTTTGTCCGTCACATCGAGCGCGCGTTCGCGCAGCGAGTCCTGGGTGGTCACGCCCGTGGGGCAGTTGCCGGTGTGGCAGGTCTGCGCCTGGATGCAGCCGAGCGCCATCATGAAACCGCGCGCCGAATTGCACCAGTCCGCGCCGAGGGCCATCATCCGTGCGATGTCGAAGGCGGTGACGACCTTGCCTGCGCAGCCGAGCCGGATGCGACCCCGCAGGTTCACGCCGGTGAGCGTGTTGTGGACGAGCAGCAGCCCCTCCTGCAAGGGCGCGCCCACGTGGTCGCTGAACTCCACCGGCGCGGCGCCCGTGCCGCCTTCGGCACCG
The DNA here is from genome assembly GCF_015831345.1 of Caenimonas aquaedulcis. Lineage (NCBI taxonomy): Bacteria > Pseudomonadati > Pseudomonadota > Betaproteobacteria > Burkholderiales > Comamonadaceae > Caenimonas > Caenimonas aquaedulcis. Next base: position 3,055,826 of record NZ_JADWYS010000001.1, read on the forward strand.
TCCACCACGATGAAGTCGGGGGTGATGCCGGTCTGCATCATGGCCTTGACGATGCCGAACCACTCCCACGGATGGCCGATGCACAGCTTGAAGCCGGTGGGCTTGCCGCCCGAGAGTTCGCGAAGCCGCACGATGAAGGCCATCATCTCCAGCGGAGTGGTGAAAGCGCTGTGCGAGGACGGCGACACGCAGTCCACGCCCATCGGCACGCCGCGCGCGGCCGCGATTTCCTTCGTGACTTTCGCCGCGGGCAGGATGCCGCCGTGGCCGGGCTTGGCGCCCTGGCTCAGCTTGATCTCGATCATCTTCACCTGCGGGTCGCGCGCGTTCGCGGCGAAGCGTTCCTCGCTGAAGCGGCCCTGGTCGTCGCGGCAGCCGAAGTAGCCCGAGCCGATCTCCCAGATCAGGTCGCCGCCGTGCTGCCGGTGGTAGGAGGAGATGGAGCCCTCGCCCGTGTCGTGCGCGAAGTTGCCGAGCTTGGCGCCCTGGTTCAGCGCGAGGATCGCGTTGGCCGACAGCGAGCCGAAGCTCATCGCCGAGATGTTGAAGATGCTGCACTCGTAGGGCTGCGCCGTGTGCTCGCCGATGGTGATGCGAAAGTCCGACGAGGGCAGCACCGTCGGGAACATCGAGTGGTTGATCCACTCGTAGCCCTGGCGCGTGACGTCGAGTTGCGTGCCGAAGGGCCGGTTGTCGGGCTCGCCCTTGGCGCGCTGGTACACGATGGAGCGCTGCGCGCGCGAGAACGGCGCGGCCTCGGAATCGCTCTCGATGAAGTACTGCCGCATCTCCGGGCGCATGTATTCGAAGAGGAAGCGCAGGTGGCCGATGACGGGATAGTTGCGCAGGATGGCGTGGCGCGACTGCTGGATGTCGCGCAGGCCCACGAGCACGAGCGCGGCAAAGGTGAGCACCACCGCAAGGCCGCTGTGCGTCCGCCAGAGGTACCAGCCGCTCGCGACGAGGCAGACGATGCAGGCGAGCAGTACGCTGTAGCGCGTCGGGTAGCGGTTGGCGAAGGTGCGGATCATGGCCGGGTGAAAAAGGCGCGCAGCGCGCGTGCCGTGTCGGAGGGCAATTCCTCGGGGATGAAGTGGCCCGCCGGCATGCTTTCCCCGACGACCTGCCCGCTGCACTGTGCCTGCCAGAGCTCCAGGGGCTTGAACATCCTGCCCACGAGTCCCTTCTGCCCCCAGAGCACGAGCATGTCGCAGGCGATCTTCTCGCCGCGCGCGCGGCTGTCGCGGTCGTCGTCGAGGTCGATGCCCGCGCTCGCGCGGTAGTCCTCGCACGCCGCGTGGATCGACTCGGCGCGGCAGAAGCACCGTTCGTATTCCTCCAGCGCCTGCGGCTCGAGGTAAGACAGGCCGCCGGCGCCCCAGCCGCCGAGCTTCGCGTGCAGGTACATCCGCGCGTTGGCGCCGATCATGGTTTCGGGCAGCGGCGCGGGCTGGATCAGGTGGAACCAGTGGTAGTAGCCGCGCGCGAACGCCATGTCGGTGGCCGCGTACATGTCCAGCGTCGGCGCGATGTCGATCACGCACAGCTTCTGCACGCACGCCGGATGGTCGAGCGCGAGGCGGTGCGCAACGCGTCCACCTCGGTCGTGCCCGCACAGCATGAAGCGGTCGAAGCCCAGGGCTTCCATCAATGCCACCATGTCGCGCCCCATCTCGCGCTTACTGTAATTGCTGTGGTCTTCGAGCCCTGGCGCCTTGGCCGAGTCGCCGTAGCCGCGCAGGTCGGGCATGACGAGGAAGAAATCGTCTTCCAGCTCCCGCGCGATGCGGTGCCAGATCGCGTGCGTCTGCGGGAAGCCGTGCAGCAGGAGCAGCGCCGGCTTGCCGCGCACGCCGCCATAGCGCACGAAGAGCTCGGTGCCGTTCACGCCGAAGCGGCGCACCTCGAACCCGGGAAACCAGGTGGCCGCGGAGGGCGTATCAGCTTGCATCGCGCGGAATGCTACACCCCGGCGCGGGCGATAGCCAGCACCCTGTGCAAGCGTTTCAGGCCGCGAGCGGGGCGGGCAGGCGCGACAGCAGCCCGGCGAGGGCGTGCTGCACGGTGGCGGCGCGCACGCCGGCGCGGTCGCCGTCGAAGCGGCGCGTCTCGCTCGTGAGGACACCGTCGACCATGAAGCCGAACCAGACGGTGCCCACCGGCTTGTCGTCGGTGCCGCCGGTGGGCCCGGCGATCCCGGTGACGGCGACGCCCACGCGGGCGCGCGATTGCCGTACCGCGCCGAAGGCCATGGCGCGCGCGACGACTTCGCTCACGGCGCCGTGGGAGGCGATCAGCGCGGCATCGACGCCGAGCATTTCCGTCTTGGCTTCGTTCGAATAAGTGATGAAGCCGCGTTCGAACCAGTTGCTCGAACCCGCGAGCTCCGTGCACGCGGCGGCGATGAGGCCGCCCGTGCAGCTCTCGGCCGTCGCGAGCATCCAGCCCTTGTCCTGCAGCAATGCCGCCAACCGTGAAATGTCGTTCACCAGAACCTCCATGCGGCGATGACCAGCAGCGTGCAGAACGCCGCCACCAGGTCGTCGAAGATGATGCCGAAGCCACCCTTCCAGCCGAAGCCGTGGAACAGATTGTCCGCCCAGCCGACCGGCCCGGGCTTGAAGGCGTCGAACACGCGAAACAGCACGAAGGCCGCGGCCTGCGCGCCCCAGCTCGCCGGCATCACGAGCCACAGCACGATCCAGAAGGCGATGACTTCGTCCCACACGATGTTGCCGGGGTCCAGCACGCGCATGTGCGAGGCGGTGACGGTGCAGGCCCACCAGCCGACGGCGAAGGACGCCGCAATGACGAACCCGATCTCCAGCGGCGACAGCCAGTACTGCAAGGCCAGGTACGCCGCCCAGGCCCACAGCGTGCCGGCGGTGCCCGGGGCGACGGGTGAGAGGCCCGAGCCGAAGCCGAGCGCGACGAGGTGCGCCGGGTGCGCGACGAGAAAGCGCCAGCCGGGGCGTGGCGGTTCGGACGGCGCCGTGTCCACGTGCGAGTCGTTCATGAGCGCTTCGCCCTGGCCGGGACGGCCTCGGCGTGGTCGGCTTGCGCGAACCATTGCGCCCAGTAGTCGACGCATGCCTTGATCTTGGGGAGGCGGTGGCGGCCCGGCGCGACCACCGCATAGACCGGGACCGGACCGAAATCGACGAAGGATGGCAACACGCGCACGAGCAGCGTCCGGCGCACGAGCGTCTCGCCGACCAGCGTCGCCAGCCGCCCGATGCCCAGGCCCTCCAGCACCATCGACGCCGCCATGTTGGTGTCGTTCGCGCGCCAGTGCCCTTGCGCGTCGAACACGGTCGCCTTGCCGTCGACGAGGAAGGGCCACTGGTTGAGCATGGTGACCTGGCTGTTGGTGATGAGGCGGTGGTCGCGCAATTCGTCCGGGTGCGAAGGCAGGCCGTGCGCCTTCGCATACGCCGGGGCGGCATACAGCGCGCGGCCCAGGGTGCCGATCTGCCGTGCGATGACAGTGTCGGGCAGGTGCGTCACGGTGCGGATCGCGATGTCGATGCCCTCGCGTGCCATGTCGGTCAGGCGGTCTCCGACCTCGAGTTCGATGCGCAGGCGCGGATGCAGCTCGCCGAGCCCCGCGAGGCTCGGCACGAGCTGGTACTGCGCGACCACGGTGCTCGCGGCGACGCGCACCGTGCCGCTCACCTCGCGCGCCTTCCCGGCGAATTCGCCTTCGAGCTCGTCCAGCGCGGCCGTCATGCGGTCGCAATAGTCGCGGAAGGTCTGGCCTTCGGCCGTGAGCGACAGCCCGTGCGTGGAGCGGTGGATCAGCCGTGCGCCGCACGCCTTCTCGATGCGCGAGAGGCTGCGCGAGATCTGGCTCACGGGCACGTCGCGTTCGCGCGCCGCCGCGGACAGGGTGCCCAGGTCGGCCACCCGCGCGAACAGGTGCATGTCGTCGAACTGCAGGTTGCGCATGGCCCCGATGGTAGCCCGGCGGCCCCTGGCTTTGCAGGAAGCGCAACACCCCTTTGCGCGCGGCCCCGTTTCCCCGCACGGCTGGCGTTCCTACAGTGAAGGCACCTGCAACCCACAAGGACTTCCATCATGAGCAGCTTCCTTCCTGCGGATTTCGACCGGCTGGTCGACAGCGCGAAACGCGAAGCCGCGCGCCTGCGCCGCGACACGATCAACAGCTGGCTGGACGAGGCCGGTCGGCAGGTGGCGCACCCTGTGCGCGCTGCGCGCCGGCTTGCGGCCAGCGTGTCGCGCCACACCCGCATCCGCCACCAGCAAGGAGCCTGAACAGCCCCACGCTGAACCTCCAGGTCGCTCCCCTGCAGAACCCGGAGCGCTGCCAGCAGCCGGCGCGAGCGGCGGTGGCCCCCTGAAGGCTTAGCGGCAGGAGCCGTGGCGCTTGCGGAACGCCTTCGGGTCCGTCGCGGGTGACGCCCACAGGCCGCGACGCGCCCCGCGCGCCTGGGCTTCCTGCTGCGCGTAGGGGCCGGCGCGACGCCGGTAGTGCGACGACCATGCATAGCCGCGCACGACCAGCCACGCGCCGAGGTCGTCGCCCTGCAGGGCCACGCGCCCGACGGTGCGGTGGTAGACATCGCGGGCCTTGACCGAGACGGACACCCGCTGGTGCAACACGTGCGCGGCCAGTGCGTCGCGCGCCTGCACGCCGAAGGCCTGGCAAATCTCCGGCGCGTCCAGGCCTTGCAGCCGCACCGCCACGGCCGAATCCGCGCCGACGGGCCGCACCCAGATCGTGTCGCCGTCGGTCACGTGCGTCACGACGCCGGTGAGAGAACGCGCCTGGGCGCCGGATATCAGGCCGAAAAGGGCGAGGGCGGTGAGGAGTGCGCGGGCGAACATCCACCTGCCAACGCGCCACGACGCGGGCGCGCGGACACGGACTCAGGCGAAATGATCGAAGGAGGTGTAGCCGCGATCGAAGGGCTGGCCCTGCGCGTCCAGCAGTTGCAGTCCGGCGCCGGATTCGATGCGGCCGATGCGCGTGACCGGTGTGCCCGTGTCGCGCGAGGCCCGCATCACCGCGTCGCGGCGCGAGGCGGGCGCGGTGAAGACGAGTTCGTAGTCGTCGCCACCCGCCAGCACGTAATCGAGCTGGCGCTGCGCATCCAGCGCGGTGCGTGACGCGGCGGACATCAACCCCGCGCAACTCGCGGTCTCGATCGTGGCCCCGACGCCCGACGCACGCAGCACATGCCGCAGGTCGCCGAGCAGGCCGTCGCTCACGTCGATGGCGGCGCTTGCGATGCCGCGCAGGGATTGGCCGAGTTCGACGCGCGGCGTCGGCGTTTCCATCCGGGCCCGGGCCACGTGGAACGCCGCTTCGCCGAGGGACAGCGTGCCGCGAAACACTTCCAGCGCGACGCGCGCATCGCCGACGTTGCCGCTCACGTAGATGTCGTCGCCCGCCTTCGCGCCCGAGCGCAGGATGGCCTGGCCCTGCGGGACTTCGCCGAAGACGGTGATGCAGATGTTCAAGGGGCCGCGCGTCGTGTCGCCGCCCACCAGCTCGCAGGCGTGCGCATCGGCGAGCGCGAGCAGGCCGCGCGAGAAGGGCTCGAGCCACTGGGGATCGGCGTGCTGCATCGACAGCGCGAGCGTGAAGGCGAGCGGCTTCGCGCCGCAGGCCGCGAGGTCGCTCAGGTTCACCGCGAGCGCCTTGTGCCCGAGCTTTTCCGGATCGACAGTGGAGAGGAAGTGGCGGCCCTCCACGAGCATGTCGCTGGACACGGCCAACTGCATGCCGGGCGCCGGCGCGAGCAGCGCGCAATCGTCCCCGATGCCCAGGACGTTGCGCGTCACCGGCCGCTTGAAGAACCGGTCTATGAGGTCGAATTCGCCCATGGGGAATTGTCGCCTACCCTGAAAACCGAACTTGGCCGGACGCAGAATTCGCAGAGATGACGCAGAAGGAAATCCAGAAAAAACCTCAATGCATTTGGATTTTTCTTGTCTTCTTTCTGCGCAATCTCTGCGAATTCTGCGTCCGGTCTTAAACCGGGCCCCTGAACTTGCCCGCGCCCTGCCGCACCACCTCCGCGAGCAGGCGCTCGCGCTGGTGCTTTTCGCGCAGCCAGCGTGCGTCGTTGGTGCCGGCCTCGGCGTCTTCCGCCAGAAGTTGCACGCCGTAGCTCGCGCCGAGCTGGCGCGCATGGTCGCCGATCTGCCGCAGGGTCATCATGATGTGCTCGCGCAGCGGCATGTGCAGGCCGGTGACCGGGTCGACATACACCGCCTCCAGCCCGAAGCGGCAGGCCTGGAAGCGGTTGTAGGTATAGACCATGTAATCGTCTTCCTGCGGCATGAAGGGCTGCTCGTTGAGGAACCAGGACGCAAGCGACTGCACGAAGCCTGCGAGCGCCGCGGCGCGCGAGACCGTGAGCGGCGTGTCGAAGACGCGGATCTCGATCGTGCCGTACTCGGGCTTGGGCCGGATGTCCCAGTAGAAGTCCTTCATGCTGCGCACGACGCCCGTGCGGGTCGTCCTGGCGAACCAGTGGCCGAACTCCGTCCAGCTCAGGGTGAAGGGCGCGCGGCCGGACATGGGGAATGCGAAAACGGAATTGAGCCGCGCCGAATCGAACTGCGTGTCCTGCCCCTGCACGAAGGGCGAGGACGCCGACAGCGCGATGAAGTGCGGGATGTAGCGCGACATGCGGTGCAGCATCAGGAGCGCCGCGTCCGGGTCGGGGCAGCCCACGTGCACGTGCTGGCCGAAGATGGTGAACTGCTTGGAGAGGTAGCCGTAGAGCTCCGACAGCTCCCGAAAGCGGGGCTTGTCGTAGATGCGGCGTTCGTGCCACTGCTGGAAGGGGTGCGTGCCGCCGCCGACGATCGCGATGTTCAGCCGGTCCGCCGACTTCACCAGCGCGTCGCGGATCAGCGAGAGTTCGGCCAGCACCTGGTCCGCCGAGGTGCAGACGCCGGTGGAAATCTCGATCATGCTGGAGGTCATCTCCGGCACGACCGCACCGGGGAGCTCGTAGCGCGACATCAGGCGCAGCATTTCCTCCGAATACGGTGCGAGGTCGTAGTCGTGCGTGTTGACGAGCTGAAGTTCCAGCTCCACGCCCAGCGACAGCGCGGCCGATTGCTGGAATGGCTCGAGCGCGACTTCCGCCGGCGGTGCCGCGGCTGCGCGCGGGGCGTCCGATTCCACGTCCCTATCCACGCATGTCTCCCACGGCCGGCGACCATGCGTCGCCGATGTCGGTGCGCGAGCTTTCGCGCGCGCGATGGATCGCGACCGTGCAGATGATGGCGCCGAGCACTTCCATGAGCAGGATGGCCGGCAGCGCGATGGCGGCGATGCGTGGTCCGAGCGTGAGCGAGGACGTCATGAACTGCTGCACCAGGAGCAGCGCGACCGAGGACATGGGCGACATCGCGCTGCCCGTCCAGACCGCCTGCCGCCAGGTGGTGCCGCTGCCCCAGTTGGCCGCGACCACGCCGGCGATCTTGGCTGCGCCTCGCGCGAGCACGACCGCCGCCACCAGGCCCGCGACCGCGTGGCTCCAGTCCGCCTTCGCGGCGACGACGGACACCATCACGAAGGTGAGCATGGTGAGCAGGGACGCCGCGGTGCCGAGCTGGCGGGGCCAGGCCCACGGGCGGGGATTGAGCTGCTTGAGCAGCATGCCGCCCAGCAGCGCGGCCAGCGGCGCGGATCCGCCGAAGTGCGCGGCGAGCGCGGTGGCGGCCGCGATCAGCGCGATGAGCATCATGGAGGTGTTCTCGCTGGTCGGGCTCATCACGCGCAGCGCCATGCGCAGGGAGAGGGCCAGCACCGCGCCGACGACGAACGACAATCCCAGCACGACCGCCACCGGGTACAGCGTTTCCCACAAGGTGGTGACCGGGCGGTGCAGCAGCCCGGCGCGTGCGCTGACGAGCGTGAGCGCATACAGGCAGCTCAGCGTCGAGAGCGCGAGCGCCCGCTCGGTGACCGGCCCGGAAGCGCGCATGTCCATGATGACGCGGCTGAGCACCGCCGGCGACGCGGCGACCGCGATGAGCCCGATGGCCTCGGCGACGCGCGGCGAGACGTCCATCCATCGCAGCGCGCCATACACCGCCAGCGCGGTGAGCGTGGACTCGAGCAGGCTTTGCAGCAGCACCATCGGGTTGTGGCGGAACCAGCGCAGGGCGATGCGCCCGCCGGCCTCGAACAGCACGACGGAGACGCCGAGTTCCAGCAGGAAGAGGCCGATGCCCTGAAGCGGCCATGCACCGCCGGTAAACCCGGCGAGGCCCGCCAGAGCGCCGACAGCCGAGTAGCCGACGACCTTGGGCAACCCCGTGTGCCTTTGCAGCAGGTGCCCCGCCGCCGCCGCGACGGCCATGAGGATGGACCACTGCACCGTCGGCAGGCCGGCGGACGGCTTGAGCCAGTCCGCCCAGATGGCCATGATCTCGTTCATGGATCAGTGCAGCACGCGCGTGCCGCCGTCGTCGAGTGCGAACGCGGGGATTTCCACCTCGAAGCGCTCGCCGTCCTCGGCGACGCAGAAGTAGCTCCCCTGCATCGATCCCGTCGCGGTGCGCAGGCGGCAGCCGCTCGTGTACTGGAACGCCTCGCCCGGCTTGAGGAGCGGCTGGCGGCCGACCACGCCCAGGCCCTTCACCTGTTCCTGCTCGCCCATCGCGTTGGAGATGAGCCAGTGGCGCGAGATGACCTGCGCGGGCACCTCGCCGGTGTTGGTGATGGTGATCGTGTAGGAGAAGCTGTAGAGCCCCTGCAGCGGAGACGATTGCTCGGGCAGGTATTGCGGCTCGACGTCGACGCGCATCTGGTACTTGGACATGCGCGCAATGCTAACGCTTCCCCGCGCGCACGCGCGTGCCGCGTTTTGCGAGAATCCAGGGATGAGCAAGACCTTCCGCATCGCGCCGTCCCTCCTCTCCGCCGACTTCGCCCGCCTGGGCGACGAAGTCAAGGCCGTGATCGCCGGCGGCGCCGACTGGATCCATTTCGACGTGATGGACAACCATTACGTGCCCAACCTGACCTTCGGGCCGATGATCTGCTCGGCGCTGAGGCCGCACGCCGTCACCGCCGCCGGCCAGCCGGTGCCGATCGACGTGCACCTGATGGTGCAGCCCGTCGATGCGCTGGCGCAGGCGTTCGCGCAGGCCGGCGCCGACTACATCAGCTTCCACCCCGACGCATCGGCGCACGTGCATCGCAGCGTGCAGGCGATCAAGGCGGCGGGCTGCAAGGCGGGCCTCGTCTTCAACCCGGCCATGCCGATGGACGTGCTGGACTGGATGATCGAGGAGATCGACCTCATCCTCATCATGAGCGTGAACCCGGGTTTCGGCGGCCAGGGCTTCATCGATTCCGCGCTGCGCAAGATCGAGGACGCGCGCAGGCGCATCGACGCGAGCGGCAGGGACATCCGCCTCGAAGTGGACGGCGGCATCAAGACGGACAACATCGCGCGCGTCGCGGCCGCGGGCGCGGACACCTTCGTGGCCGGCAGCGCGATCTTCGGCAAGCCCGATTACAAGGGCGTGATCGACGCGATGCGTTCCGCCCTCAAGGGCTGAATTTCTTGTCGGGGTCGGGGGTGCCCTCGCGCACCTTGTCGTAGGTGCGGTCCAGCACCGGCCCCTTGTCGGTGTCCACCTGGCCGCGCTCGATGTCTTCGTGCGCCGCGCCGCCCACGCGCGCCGCCGAAGGCTCGTCGCGCGCCTGCGTGCCGTCCTGCGTACCTGCCGACTCGTCGCGCTCGTGGGGCATCTTCGGCGAGCGGCGGCGGCTGGGCATTCTGTTTTGCATGGAGGAGGCCTTTCTGGTGGAGGCTCGATCGTCGCGCGCCCGGTCGCGCGGGCCGGTAGGACCCGCCATGCGCACGAGGTAGGAAACGGGCTCGCCGGCGCGCCGCCCGCCGTGGGACATGTCCTACCGCGTAATCCAGCCGCCGACTACAAACTCGCCCGCCCGCCAACTACGGGGTGTTGCACATGAGCTTGCCTAAGCTCTGGGACTCCCATGCGGGAATCATTTTTTAAGCAGGAGCGTCAAGCCATGGACATGTTCGCCGTATTGCCTGAATGGCTGGTGTGGTGCGCTGCGGGCGCCGCAGGCGCCTTCGCGCTCGCGTCCGTCGCCCGGCTGCTCGAAGCTGCGCTGGACCTCGACGCCGGCTACTGAAAGCCTGCCCCCGCCCGCGCGCGCCTGTGCCGCCGGCAACCCATGCCAACAACAACCATATCCCCACGGGAGCATTGAATGCCGCAGTCCAAGCAGGAGGCCCAACGCAAGGCGAAGGCCTCTGAAGGCGCCGCCGCCAAGCAGAAGCAGCTGGAGTCGTACACCCAGCCCGCCGAGGGCGTCCTCACGACCAACCAGGGCCTCGTGGTCCCGGACAACCACAATTCGCTGAAGGCCGGCATCCGCGGCCCGTCGCTGCTGGAAGACTTCATCCTGCGCGAGAAGATCACCCACTTCGACCATGAGCGCATCCCGGAGCGCGTGGTGCATGCGCGCGGGGCGGGCGCCCACGGGTACTTCGAGCTCACCAAGTCCCTCTCCGAATACACGCGCGCGGACTTCCTGCAGGAGCCGGGCCTGCGCACGCCGGTCTTCGTGCGCTTTTCCACTGTGGCCGGCTCGCGCGGCTCGGCCGACACGGTGCGCGACGTGCGCGGCTTCGCGGTCAAGTTCTATACGCGCGAGGGCAACTACGACCTCGTGGGCAACAACATCCCGGTGTTCTTCATCCAGGACGCGATGAAGTTTCCCGACCTGATCCACGCCGTCAAGCCCGAGCCGCACCACGAGATGCCGCAGGCGGCGAGCGCGCACGACACCTTCTGGGACTTCGCCTCGCTCATGCCCGAGACGACGCACATGCTGATGTGGGCGATGTCCGACCGCGCGATCCCGCGCAGCTACCGGATGATGGAAGGCTTCGGCGTCCACACCTTCCGCTTCATCAACGCGCGCGGCGCCTCGCACTTCGTCAAGTTCCACTGGAAACCCAAGCTGGGCAAGCACGGCCTCGCCTGGGACGAGGCGCAGAAGATCGCGGGCAAGGACGCGGACTTCCACCGGCGCGACCTGTGGGAGTCGATCGCGCAGGGCAACTTCCCGGAGTGGGAGCTCGGCGTGCAGATCATTCCCGAGGACAAGGCGCAAAGCTTCGGCTTCGACCTGCTCGATGCGACCAAGCTCATTCCCGAGGAGATGGTGCCCGTGACGATCGTGGGCCGCCTCGTGCTCAACCGCAACCCGGAGAATTTCTTCGCGGAGACCGAGCAGGTCGCCTTCCATCCCGGCCACGTGGTGCCGGGCATCGATTTCAGCAACGACCCGCTGCTGCAGGGCCGTCTCTTCTCCTATACGGATACGCAGCTCTCGCGCCTGGGCGGCCCGAACTTCCACGAGCTGCCGATCAACCGGGGCGTGTGCCCCTTCCACAATTTCCAGCGCGACGGCATGCACCGCATGACGATCCCCCGGGGCCAGGTGTCGTACGAGCCCAACTCGCTCGCGACCGGCTCCGAGTTCCGCGTCGACGGCGGGCAGCAGGGGTTCCAGAGCCATCCGGAGGAGATGGAGTCGCCCAAGATCCGTCGCCGCAGCCCGAGCTTCGACGACCATTTCAGCCAAGCCACGCTGTTCTGGAACAGCCAGAGCCCGTCGGAGAAGGACCATATCGTCGCCGCGTTCCAGTTCGAATTGTCGAAAGTGGAGGTGCCGGCGATTCGCCAGCGTGTCGTCGACAACCTGGCGCATGTCGATGCGAAGCTCGCGCGCAAGGTCGCCGAGCCGCTGGGCATCGGCCTGCCCGATGCCAAGGCTGCGGCCGGCCGCTCCGGCTTTCGCGACGTGCGCGTGAAACTGCCGATCGAAGCGTCGGCGCCGCTCAGCATGGAGACGCCGGTCAACCCGAACGGCAACGGACCGGTGATCGCGACGCGCAAGGTCGCGGTGCTGGTGGCGGACGGCGTGGAAGTCGGCGCGATGCGCGCGATCATTTCGGCGCTGAACGACGCCGGCGCCAGCGCGAAGATCATCTCGTCGCGCCTGGGGAACGTCGCCACTTCGTCGGGCCAGCAGCTGGCCGTGGACCACACTTTCGCGAACATGCCCTCGGTCATGTTCGACGCGGTGCTGGTACCGGGCGGCGCGTCGCACGCGCAGGCGCTGGCGGCCAACGGCGACGCGGTGCATTTCGTGCTGGAGGCCTACAAGCATTGCAAGGCGATCTGCGTCATCGGCGAAGGCGCCGAGCTGCTTCGCACGCTGGGCGCCGTCGCGGACGGGTCGGCGGCCGTGCCCGGCGTGGTGATCGGCAGGAACGACCCACCGAGCCGGCCCCAGCTGGTGCAGGACTTCACCGCGGCGATCGCGAAGCACCGCCACTGGACCCGCCCGAACGTGGACGCGGTTCCAGCCTGAACGCGAGAGCCAGCGGACGCGCAAGGCGCACAATGGGGCTGCCCCATTCCCGAGACCGCGATGTCCGTTGTCCATGCCACGAGGCAAAACCACCTGCTCGCAGCGTTTCCGACCGCTGAATACGAGCGCCTGTCTCCCGGGCTGGAGCTGGTGCCGATGGTGCTCGGTCAAGTGCTGAGCGAGTCCGGGGGCGTCATGCAGCACGTGTATTTCCCCACGACCTGCATCGTCTCCCTTCTCTATGTGCTGGAGGACGGCTCCTCGGCGGAAATCGGCGTCGTGGGCAACGAGGGCATCGTGGGCATTTCCCTGTTCATGGGCGGCCAGACCACGCCCAGCCGCGCCGTGGTGCGCAGCGCCGGCCACGCCTACCGCCTGAAGGCCAGCCTGCTGCAGCAGGAGTTCAACCGCGCGGGCCCCGTGATGCATATCCTCCTGCGCTACACGCAGTCGCTCATCACGCAGATGACGCAGACGGCCGTGTGCAACCGCCACCATTCGGTCGAACAGCAGCTGTGCCGCGCGCTGCTGGTGAGCCTGGACCGCATGTCCGGCAACTCGCTGACCATGACGCAGGAGCTGATCGCCAGCCTGCTGGGCGTGCGGCGCGAGGGCGTCACCGAGGCGGCGGGCCACCTGCAGCGCCTGGGCCTGATCCGATACAGCCGCGGCCACATCGACGTGCTCGATCGCGCCGGCCTGGAAAAGGCGGTGTGCGAGTGCTACGGGGTGGTCAGGACGGAGTACCAGCGGCTCATGTCCGACATTCCCCGCATCGACCCGACCGCCTGACACGAGATATACCGGGCGCTATGTTCCCTGGCGTACATACACCAGGGGGTGCCGGGCTTAGGGTGGGTTGCTACTTCCCACGTCCCGATGCCACACATGCCCATCCCTTCCACACGCCTCGCGCGCCGGGCCGGCGACGCCCTGCGCGTGGGGCCCTTCTCGGTCACGCGCAGCGCGCAGGCCCTGCTCAAGGAGGGCGCGCTGCAGGATGCCATCCTCACCAGCGCCACCTTCTCGCTCATCGCCACCGACGAGAAGGGAGTCATCCAGGTGTTCAACGTCGGCGCGGAGCGGATGCTCGGCTATCGCGCGCAGGACGTCATCGACCTGCTGAGCCCGAGCGACTTCCATGACGCGCAGGAAGTTGCGCTGCGCGCCGAAACGCTGACGCTGGAACTCGGCACGCCCATCGCCCCGGGCTTCGAGGCGCTCGCGTTCAAGGCCTCGCGCGACATCGAGGACAGCTACGAGCTCACCTACGTGTGCAAGGACGGCAGCCGCTTCCCGGCGATCGTCTCCGTGACCGCGCTGCGCGACGCGCGGGGGAGCCTGATCGGGTTCCTCCTGATCGGCACCGACAACTCCGCGCGCAAGCGCGCGGAGTCGGAACTGAAGGAGGCCATGGCCGCGGCGGAGACGGCCAACCGCGCGAAGTCGGACTTTCTCTCCAGCATGAGCCACGAGCTGCGCACGCCGCTCAACGCGATCCTCGGCTTCGCGCAGCTGCTCGAGACGGGCGCGCCGGCGCCCACCGCGGCCCAGCAGCGCAACATCGACCAGATTCTCAAGGCCGGGTGGTACCTGCTGGAGCTGATCAACGAAGTGCTGGACCTCGCGCTCATCGAGTCGGGCAAGCTCACGCTGTCGAACGAGCCGGTGTCGCTCGCCGAAGTCATGACCGAATGCCGCGCCATGGTGGAGCCGCAGGCGCGTTCGCGCAGCATCGGCATGAGCTTTCCGCGTTTCGACGTCCCGTGCTTCATCAATGCCGATCGCACGCGCGTGAAGCAGGTGCTGATCAACCTCCTGTTCAACGCCATCAAGTACAACCGCCCCCGGGGCACGGTCGTGGTGGAGGCGGCGGTGACCGCGATCGGCTGGCATCGCGTCAGCGTGCGCGACAGCGGCGTGGGCCTCTCGCCGGAGCAGGTCGGCCAGCTGTTCCAGCCCTTCAACCGCCTCGGCAAGGAATCGGGCGCGGAGGAGGGCACCGGCATCGGCCTGGTCGTGACCAAGCGCCTGGTCAACCTGATGGGCGGCACCATCGGCGTGGACAGCACGCTGGGCGTCGGCAGCGTGTTCTGGGTGGAATTCCGGACTTCGGCGGCCCCCTGTTTCACCCACGCGCCCGAGGGACACGCGGCGGCGGCGCGGCCGAGCGTGCCCGAGGGCACGCCCCTGCGCACCGTGCTGTACGTGGAGGACAACCCCGCCAACCTGGAGCTGGTGGGCCAGCTCATCGCCCGCCGCAACGACCTGCACATGCTGAGCGCGTCCGACGCCAAGCTGGGTATCGAGTACGCACGCGCCTGCCTGCCCGAAGTCATCCTCATGGACATCAACCTGCCCGGCATGAGCGGGCTCGAGGCCATGAAAGTCCTGCGCGCCGACGCGACGACGGCGCACATCCCGATCATCGCGCTCAGCGCGAATGCAGTTCCGCGCGACGTCGAGCGCGCCATCGAGGCGGGCTTCTTCAACTACATCACCAAGCCCATCATGGTCGGCCAGTTCATGGATGCGCTGGACGTCGCCTTGCACCTGGCGCAGACGACCCCTCGCACCCTGGGAGCGGCAGCGCCATGATCCACGCAGACACCGCCATGCTGGGCGCCCGCATCCTCATCGTCGACGACCAGCAGGCGAACGTGAGCCTGCTCGAGGAGATGCTTTCCCAGGCGGGCTACACGAACGTAAGCTCGACCCTCGATCCGCTCGCGGTGTCCGCGTTGCACCGCAGGCACGACTACGACCTCATCCTGCTGGACCTGCACATGCCGGCGATGGACGGCTTCCAGGTGATCGAGGCGCTCAAGACCAACGAGCGCGACGCGTGGCTGCCGGTGCTGGTCATCACCGCCCAGCCCGGCCACAAGCTGCGGGCGCTGCAGGCGGGCGCGCGGGACTTCGTGAGCAAGCCCTTCGACCTGCTGGAGGTGCTCACGCGCATCCGCAACATGCTGGAGGTGCGCCTCCTCTATCGCCGCATGCAGGACCACAACGCCGTGCTGGACGCGATGGTGCGCGAGCGCACCGCCGAACTGCGCGAGAGCGAGGCCCGCTACCGGAGCCTCACCGAGCTCGCGTCCGACTGGTACTGGGAACAGGACGAGGACGGGGTGTTCACCAAGGTCTCGGGGCCCGTGCTCGAGATGCTGGGGATCCGCGTCGACGGGGCGGGCGAGCCGGCCGATTCGACCGCCGCCTCGGGTTGGGACGAGACCGAGCGCAGCGCCCTGCAGAGCGCGATCGAGGCGCGGCAGCCCTTCCTGGACTTCATCTTCAGCCGCGTCAATCCGGACGGCTCGCGCCAACGCTTCCGGGTGAGCGGCGAACCCATGTTCGGGCGCGCTTGCCAGTTCCTGGGCTACCGGGGCATCGGCGTCGAGATCTCGCGCGACACCGAAGGGACGTGCTGATGGCAGAGCCTTCTCCCCACCTCGCGCGACCGGCCGCCGCGGCCCCGGCCCGCGCGCCGACGCCCCCGCTGCTGCGGCTGGCGGCCGACGGCGCGCGCCCGGGCCAGGTCGCGGACGCCGCGGTGCGCGAATGGAACTACGTGCACGGCGCGCTGTCGCCGCTCATCGGGCAGCGCGGTGCGGCATCCCTCTTTCGCCGGGTGCTGCACCTGGCGCGCGCCGACCGGCCCTGGCTGGATGCGGCCTACCTCGGCAACTCCGGGCCCGGCGACTTCGCGAGCTTCCACGCCGCGCTGTCGCGCCAGGAGAGCCTCATCGCCGCCGGCGCCCACGACGAGATGCTGCGCGCATTGCGCGGCCTGCTGGCCAACCTCATTGGACTTTCATTGACCGACCGACTCCTCCCCGCCACTTCCTCTTCCCCCTCCGCCGGCCCGGCCGTGCAGGACGCTTCGCCATGAACACGCACAAGGCCACCATCACCCGGCTCGCCACCGGCGTCCCGGGCCTGGACGAGGTGCTCGGCGGCGGTCTGCCCGAGTTCTCCTTCAACGTCATCGCCGGCTCGCCCGGCTGCGGCAAGACGACGCTCGCGCACCAGATCATGTTCGCGCTGGCCTCGCCGCGCTGCCCCGCCCTCTATTTCACCGTGCTCGGCGAGCCGCCGCTGAAGATGCTGCGCTACCAGCAGCAATTCGGCTTTTTCGACCCGGCCCGTGTCAACGACTGCGTGCACTTCATCAGCCTGTCCGAGGAAACGGCATCCGGCGACCTGTCGAAGGTGCTTGCGCGCATCGTCGCCGAAGTGGAAGCCTACGGGCCCCGGCTGGTGTTCGTGGACTCGTTCCGCTCGGTCGTGCTCGCGGGCAGCGGCGAGTCGTTCATCACGCTGCAGGAGTTCGTGCAGCAGCTCGGCATCCTCATGACGAACTGGCAGGCGACGACGTTCCTCATCGGCGAATACTTCACCGACACCGAGCCCAACCCCGTGTTCACCGTGGCCGACGGCCTCATCTGGCTGCGCCAGAGCGTGCAGCGCAACTCCATCGTACGCAAGATGGAGATCATGAAGATGCGCGGGCAGGGGACGCTCGCGGGGCTGCACACCTTCCGCATCGGCGAGGACGGCATCCGCGTGTTCCCGCCGCCGCAACTGGCGGTGGCGCAGGACCTGGGTCCGCCCGCGCCGGCAGTCCAGGAGCGGCTGCGCATGGGCGTCGATGGCCTGGACGAGATGATGGGCGGCGGCCTGCCGCGCGGCTACTCGCTGCTGGTCGCCGGCCCCACGGGTGCGGGCAAGAGCATCATGGCCTCCGCATTCCTGGTGCAGGGTGCGCGCGACGGGCAAACGGGCGTCATCGCGGCGTTCGAGCAGCGTCCCGACCGCTCGCGCGGGCATGAACTGGCGGAACTGATCGCGGCAGGCCGCGTGGGGGTGGTGGACGCGCGGGCGCCGGGCCTGTCGGTCGACGAGATCGCCACGCTGCTCATCGCCGAGATCTGCCGCCTGGGCGCCAAGCGCGTCGTCATCGATTCGCTCTCGGGCTTCGAGCTGGCGCTGGCCCCTACGTTCCGCGAGGACTTCCGCGAATCGCTGTCGCGCCTCGTGTCGGCGCTCGCGGGCACCGGCGCCACGGTACTCGACGTCGGAGCTGGAGGATCGCTACGGCGACCTGCGCTTCAGCCCGTACGGCACGGCGTTCCTCACCGACGCCATCATCGTGCAGCGCTACATCGAGGTGGAGGGTGGCCTGCGCCGCGTCATGGCGGTCGCCAAGGTGCGCGGCAGCGCGCATTCCAGCGAGCTGCGCCAGTTCGAGATCGACGACGGCGGCATCCGCATCGGGAGCAAGCTCGAAGGCTACGAGGGCTTGCTGAGCGGCAGGCCGACGCGGCGCGCCCCGGTACGCACGGAACTCACCGGCCACGGCGATGGCTGACCTCGTGGACAGCGGCGTTCCCCACGCGCCGGGCGCCGACCCGGCCGTCACGGACGTCGCCGACGCGCAGCGGGTGCTCGCGGGCCTCCAGGCACAGGGCGACGCCGTGCGCGCGCAGCTCGCGGCGCTGCGCCAGGACCTCGCGCAGGTCGAAGGCGAGATCGCGGCCGCGCCGGTCACGCAGCTGCGCGAGGCGAACGAACAGCTCGTGCTGGCCGCCATGCGGGCGGAAGCCATCGCGGACAGCGCGACGGACCGGCTGGGCCGCCTCACCGAATCGGCAACCAGGACGCCGCCGGCCCGGTACCTCGAGGACGCGCGCGAACTGCTCGACCTGCGGGAGGCCAACGAACGCCTGGTCGTGGCGGCGCTCGAATCGCAGCAGCTTGAGTCCACGGCCCTGGAGGCGCAGCGCCGGCAGGTGTCCTTCCTGGCGACCGTCGCGCACGAGCTGCGCAACCCGCTGATGCCCTTGCGCCTGGCGGCGCAGATGCTGGATCGCGCCCGCGCGGACGAAGCCGCGCATGCGAAGCTGCAGGCGACCATCAAGGGCCAGGTCGCCCAGATGACGCGGCTCATCGGCGACCTGCTGGACGGCTCGCGTATCAGCACCGGCAAGTTCCGGCTGGAACGCACGCTGGTGGACCTCGGCGACATCCTGGACCGCGCGGTGGAGACCTGCCTGCCCGGCATGGACCTGCGGCACCACCGCTTCACGCGTGAAGTGCAGGGCGGCCGCATGCCGGTGCTGGCCGACACGGTGCGCCTGGTGCAGGTGTTCGGCAACCTGCTGGAAAATTCCTCCAAGTACACGCGCGAAGGCGGGCGGATCTCGCTGAGCGCGGTCGCGGGGCCGCGCACGGTGGTCGTCACCATCGCGGACAACGGCATCGGCATCACGCCGGCGGCGTTGCCGCACGTCTTCGACATGTTCGTGCGCGACGCGCATGCGTCGGAGGTGAACGAAGGCCTGGGCATCGGCCTGGCCGTCGTGCGGGAACTGGTGCGCGCGCACGAGGGCACCGTGGTGGCGGCCAGCCGCGGCAAGGACCTCGGCAGCGAGTTCACGGTGACCTTGCCGCTCGGCGCGATCACCGCGGCCGCGGGCGCCGCCGCACCGCAGCCGGCGTAGGACAACGCGCCGCATCGGGGCCTAAGCGCGGCAGCGCACAGATCAGCCAGCGCGGGGCGCGCACCGTGTCCGGAGGATGGGGCGCGCAACCCGCGCGCTGCCTCCCCCAAATTTGCGGGACAAAAATGAACAGACTCCAGAGCATCCGGCCGTGGCTCGCGGCAATAGTGGTCGGCGCTCTCGTGGCCTGCGGCGGCGGGGGCCGTGACCCGATCCTCGGTTTCGACGGAACGTCGGTCCCGCCCACGCCCGTCGTGCCGGTGGTGCCGCCAGGAACGCCGGCACCGCCGACCGTCACGGCCGTCGCACCGGTGAACAACGCCACGGGCGTCGCCACCAACAACACGGTGATCACCGCGGCCTTCAGCGAGGCGATGTCGCCCCTGCCCGTCGGCGGCTTCACCGTCACCTGCGCGGCGCCCTGCGCCAACGCGGCAGGCACGTTCGCGCTGGACGGCACCGCCCGCATCGCCACGTTCACCCTCGCTCCCGGAAGCAGCCTCGCCGCCGCGACCACCTACACCGGAACGATCACCGGCGCGAAGAGCCTGGCCACCGGCCTGGCCATCGCCGGTCCCTTCGTCTGGACCTTCAGCACCGGCGTCGCGCCCGACCTGACGCGGCCCCGCGTGACCCTGACCGTGCCGCCGACGACGTCGCCGGGCCCGACCACGGGCGTCGCGACCAACACCGCGATCACCGCCGTGTTCACCGAAGACATGGCGCCGGCCACGATTTCCGCGGCGAGCTTCACCGTCGGTTGCGCGGCGCCCTGCGTCGCACCCGCGGGCACCGTCTCGTATGGGGTGGCGAGCCGCACCGCCGTCTTCCTGCCCGCCGCCGTGCTGGCCGCGAACACGACGTACAACGTGACCATCACGACGGCGGCCACCGACCTCGCGGGCAACGCGCTCGCCGGCAACCAGGCCGCCCTGCCCGCCGCGAGCAACTACCTGTGGTCGTTCACCACGGCCGCGGCGCCCGCGCCCGCGGGCAACGTCACGGTGCAGTCGACGAATCCGTCGAACGGCGCCTCCTCCGTGTGCCCCGACGCCACCATCAACGCGACCTTCAGCGTGCCCTCGGGCCTGCAGGTCGACCCGGGCACCATCAACTCGGGCGTCTTCACCGTCACCGGCGGCGCACCCGTGGTGGCCTCTTCCGTCGCGCTGGACAACGCCACCGGACGCATCGCGACCTTCACGCCGCTCGCGCCGCTGACCGTGGGCACGACCTACACCGCGAAGATCAAGGGCGGCGCCGCGGGCGTCGCGGATCTCGCCGTGCCGGCCAACACCATGCTGGCCGATTCGAGCTGGACCTTCACCGTCGCGAGCTGTGTCATCCCCCCGGTGCCGCCCACCATCGCGCTGGGCTCGGCGTCGCTCTTCGGCGCCTTCGGCGGCTCGGCCGGCGTCACCAGCCAGGGCCTCAACACCGTCATCAACGGCAACATCGGCACCACCGCGGTGTCCACCGCGGTCACCGGCTTCCATGACGCCGGCCCGGGCTGCACCTACACCGAGACGCCCCTGAATGTCGGCACGGTGAACGGCCTGATCTACACGGCGGCGCCGCCGCCGACCGTCGGGTGCCCGAACGAAGGCACGGCGACCACGTTCTCCATCGCGACCCAGGCGCGTGCCGACGCCTTGAAGGCCTACAACGCGCTCGCCGCGATGCCGGGCGGGCCGGACCCGGGCGCGGGCAACCTCGCCAACAAGACGCTCGCCCCGGGCGTGTACACCGCGGCCGCCGGCAGCTTCAAGATCGAGGGCGGCAACCTGACGCTCGATGCGCAGGGCAACGCCAACGCCGTGTGGGTGTTCCAGATGGCGACGACGCTCACCGTGGGCGGCCCCGGCGCGGCGTTCCCGTCGAGCGTCATCCTCACCAACGGCGCGCAGGCCAAGAACGTGTTCTGGCAGGTCGGCAGCGCCGCGACGATCAACGCCGCGGGCGGCGGGACGATGGTGGGCACCGTCATCGCGCAATCCGGCGCGGCGATTTCCACGCCGGGCAATGCCGCGATCGTGCGCATCAACGGCCGCGTGCTGTCGCTGGGCGCCTCGGTCACGATGGTCAACACCGTCATCAACGTGCCGGCGCCATGAGCGCGCACCTACACAGCACCCGAAAGCAACCATGACACTGAATCCCACTTCACGCGTGCTGGGCCTGGCGCTCCTCGCGGTTTGCGGCGGCGCCTCGGCGCAGCCCCTGGACAGCGGCTGGTACGCCGGCGGCAGCGCCGGGCGCTCCGCCGCGACCATCGACGACACGCGCATCCGCGGCGGCCTCGCGGGGCAGGGCCTCGGCACCACGTCCATCGACGATCGCGACCGCTCCAACGGCTACAAACTTTTCGGCGGCTACCAGTTCTCGCCCTATATCGGCGTGGAAGCGGGGCTGGTCGACCTCGGCCGCTTCGGCTACACGGCGCAAACGACGCCCGCGGGCAGCCTGAACGGCGACATCCGCGTGCGCGGCATGAACCTCGACCTGGTCGGGACACTGCCCCTGTTCGGCAGGCTGTCGGCCCTCGGCCGCGTCGGCGTCGCCTCGCTTCGCAGCAGCGACGGCTTCAGCGCGACGGGCGCGGCCCGCGTGCCTTACGCCAATGCGAACCCCAGTCAGCGCAGCGCCAACCTCAAGCTCGGCGCGGGCCTCTCCTATGCCGTCACGGACGCGCTGTCGGTGCGGCTCGAAGGCGAGCGCTACCGCCTGAAGGACGCCGTGGGCAACACGGGCCATGCGGATCTCCTGTCCGTCGGCCTGGTCTACCGCTTCGGCGTGCGACCGCCACCGCCGCGCATGGCGGAAGCGCCAGTCGTCGTCGCGGCGGCACCGCCTCCCGCAGCGGCGCCGATGCCGCCGCCACCGCCACCGCCCGCACCGCCGCCCGCACCCGCGGCGCCGATGCGCGTGTCGCTGTCCGCGGATTCGCTGTTCGACTTCGACAAGTCGGTGGTGAAACCCGAGGGACGCGCTGCGCTCGACAAGCTCGCAGCCGATTTGCGCGGCGTGCGTTACGACGCGATCGCGGTGACGGGCCACACCGACCGCTTCGGCTCGCATGCCTACAACATGAAGTTGTCGCAGCGACGTGCCGAGGCCGTGGCCGACTACCTGGTGAAGGCCGGCATCGCCGCCGGCTCGATCAGCGCGAAGGGCGTCGATGGGGACAACCCCGTGACGCAGCCCGGCGCGTGCAAGGGCAACAAGCCGACGCCTGCCGTGGTGGCGTGCCTGCAGCCGGATCGCCGCGTCGACGTGGAAGTGACCGGCTCGCGCTGACCCTGCGCTCGCGCATGAGGGCGCGCCGTCCTACGCCACCGCCCCGCCATGGGTGCGGCAACGCACAGACCGCGTCCTTATGCACGAGCATCCTGCAAGGGTTGACTTCGTCATCCGTCCTGGTGAGTTCTTGCCGGGCTGTTCAAAAAGCTACCTGGAGATATTCACCATGATCAATTTCACCCGCACCTCCGTGCTCGTCGCCGCCGTTGCCCTGACGACCCTGGCCGGCTGCGCATCCACGCAACGCCATGAAAGCACCGGCCAGTACATCGACGACACCGCGATCACCACCTCGGTGAAGGCCGCGATCTTCAACGACCCGATGCTCAAGTCGGCCGAGATCAACGTGGAGACCTTCAAGGGGCGCGTCCAGCTGAGCGGCTTCGTGAGCGGCCGCCAGAGCATCGACCGCGCCGTGCAAGTGGCGCAGGGCGTCAAGGGCGTGACCTCCGTGTCCAACGACATGAAGATGAAGTGATCTGCGGCAGCGGGTCTTCCGCTGCAGCCCGATCCGGCAGAATGGGCGCAACTTCGCGGTTGCGCCCATGTTTTTTTTGTCCCCACCTCTTTCACGGCTCCAGGCCGTCATCATCGATCTCGACGGCACTCTGGTCGACACGCTCGGCGACTTCGCCGTGTCCCTCAACCGGATGCTGGGCGATCTCTCATTGCCCCCTATCGAGCCTGCGGCGATCGAAGCGATGGTCGGCAAGGGCTCGGAGCACCTGATCCAATCCGTCCTCGCGCACGTGGGCGCGCCGCCCACGGCTTTCGATGCCGCGTGGTCGTCCTACCAGCGGCACTACCTCGCCATCAACGGTGAATTCGCGAGCGTCTATCCGGGCGCGATCGAAGGACTGCGCGAGCTGCGGGAGTCAGGCCTGCGCCTGGCGTGTCTCACGAACAAGCCGACCAATTTCGCGCTTCCCCTGCTGGAGCGCAAGGGCTTGAGCGAATTCTTCCAGTGCGTGTTCGGCGGCGACGCCTTCGAGCGCAAGAAGCCCGACCCGATGCCGCTCGTGAAGACGTGCGAGGCGCTGGGGACGCCGCCTTCGCACACACTGATGATCGGCGACTCCAGCAACGACGCGCAGGCCGCGCGCGCCGCGGGGTGCCCGGTCATCCTCATGACCTACGGGTACAACCACGGCGAGCCGGTGCGCAATGTGGATGCGGACGGTTTCGCGGATTCGCTGTTCGAAGCCGCGCAGTCGCTCAGGCCGGGCGGCCCAGCAGCGCGTCCTTGAGCTTCCAGTCGGCCGGGCTCGGGCCGAGCCAGATGCGCACCAGCGCATTGAAGAACTCCTGCTCCTTGAAGGGCTCGAGGTCCTTGAAGCACTTGGTGCTGTTGATGTGGATCAGCATGCCGGTGCCCGGCACCCAGTCGATCTTGAAGCTCTCGCCGGACTTGAGCAGCTTGCACTCCGAGAAGAGCTGGCTCATGCGCATCACGCCCGGGACCAGCTTGGAGAATTCCTTCTTGTCCATGTTGTCCTCCATGCCGCGCGAGAACAGCTTGCCGAGCTCGCCCGAGTCGATGTCGCGCAGCATCGTGATGTCGATGCGCTTGGCGCCGGGCATCGCCAGCACTTCCTCGGTCGTGGCGGCCTTCTTCGGCAGGTACAGGCCCATGGCGTACACCTTGAAGATGGCCTTGTAGCGCACGCCCGCGCCGTTGAGCTGCACCTTCGCGCCCTTCACGTCGGTGGCGTCCTCGTATTTCACGCCTGATACCGTCACCTCCGCGCAGGCGGATGCCGCCGCCGCCAGCATCACCCACATCGTGATGCCTTGCTTCAACCACTTCATCGCTGTCTCTCCTCGAAATAGTACGACCGTTCGATTCGGTGATTGTCGAGGTCGCCGCGAAGTCGCCGCTACAGGGTTTTCGCGCGGAGTGTCGCCTCGGGGTCCCGTGGCCCGGAGGGTTTGCTACACTTTGCGCATGTCCATCCACCGCACCACCCCTGCAGGCCTCGACGGCCAGGGAGCCTGGCCCTGGCGCCGGCCTCTTCGCGTGCGTTCCTGATTGCACGGGGCAGCCCGTGCCCCCGCGTCTCGAGTCCCTCGAGGCAAACCCGAATCGATAGCGGCACGTCGCCGCGGAGCTTGTGGAGGCTCACCCCTTGATCACCGAACTTGAATTCAAAAGCCTTGGCACCCAGGGCTACAACCGCATCCCCCTCATCGCCGAGGCATTCGCGGACCTGGAGACGCCGCTCTCGCTGTACCTCAAGCTCGCGCATGCGCGCGACGGCGGCAAATACAGCTTCCTGCTCGAATCCGTCGTCGGCGGCGAGCGCTTCGGGCGCTACAGCTTCATCGGCCTGCCGGCGCGCACGCTCTTGCGCTGCACCGGCTTCGGCGCGGAGGCGAAGACGGAGGTCGTGACGAACGGCGTCGTCGTGGAGACGCACAGCGGCAACCCGCTGGACTTCATCGAGGCTTACCAGAAGCGATTCAAGGTCGCGCTGCGGCCCGGCCTGCCGCGCTTTTGCGGCGGCCTCGCGGGCTACTTCGGCTACGACACGGTGCGGCACATCGAGAAGAAGCTGGAAAAGAGCTGCCCGCCCGACACGCTGCACTGCCCGGACATCCTGCTGCTGCAGTGCGAAGAACTCGCCGTCATCGACAACCTGTCGGGCAAGCTCTACCTGATCGTCTACGCGGACCCGGGGCAGGGCGAGGCTTACGCCAACGGCAAGAAGCGCCTGCGTGAGCTGCGCGACCAGCTGAAGTATTCGGTGAGCGCGCCGGTGATCCGGCAGACGGAGGCGTACCCCGCCGAGCGCGACTTCGCGAAGGCCGACTACCTGAAGGCGGTCGAACGTGCGAAGGAGCTGATCGCCGCGGGCGACTTCATGCAGGTGCAGGTGGGCCAGCGCATCAAGAAGCGCTACACGGAGTCGCCGCTGTCGCTCTATCGCGCGCTGCGTTCTCTCAACCCGAGCCCCTACATGTACTACTACCACTTCGGGGACTTCCACGTGGTGGGCGCGTCGCCGGAGATCCTGGTGCGCCAGGAGCAGACGCCCGAGGGCCAGAAGGTGACGATCCGTCCGCTCGCCGGCACGCGGCCGCGCGGCGCGACGGTGGAGATCGACAAGGCGGTCGAGCAGGAACTCATCGCCGACCCGAAGGAGCGCGCGGAACATGTGATGCTGATCGACCTCGCGCGCAACGACATCGGCCGCATCGCGAAGACGGGCACGGTGAAGGTGACGGAAGCTTTCGCGGTGGAGCGCTACAGCCACGTGATGCACATCGTGAGCAACGTCGAGGGCATCCTGAACGACGGGATGACCAGCATCGATGTGTTGAAGGCGACCTTCCCTGCAGGCACCCTGACCGGCGCGCCGAAGGTGCACGCGATGGAGTTGATCGACCAGCTGGAGCCGACGAAGCGAGGCCTGTATGGCGGTGCGTGCGGATACCTGAGCTATGCCGGCGACATGGACGTCGCGATCGCGATCCGCACGGGGATCATCAAGGACCAGATGCTGTATGTGCAGGCGGCCGCGGGCGTGGTCGCGGATTCGGTGCCCGAGATGGAGTGGAAGGAGACGGAGGCGAAGGCGCGTGCCTTGCTGCGTGCTTCGGAGCTGGTCGAGGAGGGGCTGGAATGAGCTCGCCTGAATTTTTGAACGCAGAGGACGCAGAGGTTCCGCAGAGGGCGCAGAGGAACAGCCCGGTCGAAAATGATTTTTCGCACGAAATCATCGGGGCTGCCCTGGAGGTCCAGAAAGCCTTGGGTACCGGCTTGCTGGAGAGTGCGTATTCGGCAGCATTTGCCATGGAACTCGCGGAGCGCGAAATCGGCTTCGCGCAAGAGGTCGCCATTCCCGGCTTCTACAAAAACCGGCCATTGGGAGTCGCGTTTCGCGCGGACTTCATCGTCGAAAACTCCGTGATCGTCGAGATCAAGGCAGTAGACATGGTGACGGAATTGCACAGGGCGCAGTTGCTCTCCTATCTGCGCATGGCCAACCTGAAACTGGGCCTGCTCATCAACTTCCACGTGTTCCCGTTGGTCAAGGGCGTCCACAGATTGGCGAACAAGCTATGAACCACCTTCCCGGCCTTCTCTGCGTCCTCAACGGAACTTCTGCGTCCTCTGCGTTCAAGATTGCATTGGCGCGACATGCTCACTCGAGGAGGGCGAAATGAAGCTCCTCATGATCGACAACTACGACAGCTTCACCTACAACCTCGTGCAATATTTCGGCGAGCTCGGTGCCCAGGTGGAGGTGTTCCGCAACGACGAGATCGCCATCGAAGGCATCGCGCAGCGAAAGCCTGATCGGCTCGTTGTCTCGCCCGGTCCGTGCTCTCCTGCCGAAGCGGGAATCTCCGTGGAAGCCATCCGCCACTTCGCCGGCAAGCTGCCCATCCTGGGCGTGTGCCTCGGACATCAATCCATCGGCGCGGCGTTCGGCGGGAAGATCGTCCGCGCTCGCCAGCTGATGCACGGCAAGACCAGCGTCATCAAGACGACGCAGGAAGGTGTCTTTCGCGGATTGCCCGAGTCCTTTACCGTGAACCGCTATCACTCGCTGGCGATCGAACAGGAAAGCCGTCCCGACGTGCTGGCCGTCACGGCCACCACCGACGACGGCGAGATCATGGGTGTGCGCCACAGGGAACTCGCGATCGAAGGCGTGCAGTTCCACCCCGAATCGATCCTCACAGAGCACGGCCATGCCATGCTGAAGAACTTCATGGAGCAACGGGCATGAACAAGCCGGTCGACCTGCGCAGCGATACCGTCACCCAGCCGACTCCCGGCATGCGCGAGGCCATGGCCGCCGCGCGGCTGGGCGATGATGTGTTCGGCGACGACCCGAGCGTCAACGCGCTGCAGGACAAGATCGCGGCGATGCTGGGCTTCGAGGCAGCCCTCTTCGTGCCGACCGGGACGCAGAGCAACCTCTGCGCGATCCTTTCGCACTGCCAGCGGGGAGACGAATACATCGTGGGCCAGATGCAGCACTGCTACCGCTGGGAGGGCGGCGGCGGCGCCGTTTTCGGCAGCGTGCAGCCACAGCCGCTCGACCACCAGCCGGACGGTACGCTGGCGCTCGCCGACATCGAGGCCGCGATCAAGCCTGACGATCCGCACTTCGCGCGCAGCCGCATGCTCGCCCTGGAGAACACGCTGGGCGGCAAGCTGCTGCCGATGGCGTATGTGGAACAGGCGACCGCGCTCGCGAAAACCAAAGGGCTGGGGCGGCACCTCGACGGCGCCCGTCTCTTCAATGCGGCGGTTGCCCAGGCGGCGAAGGTGGGCGGGGACGCGCTCGCCGAAGCCCGGCGCATCGCGCAGTGTTTCGACAGCGTGTCGGTGTGCTTCAGCAAGGGCCTGGGCGCGCCCGCTGGCTCGGCGCTGTGCGGGTCGCGCGAATTCATCGGCCGTGCGCGCCGGGTGCGCAAGATGGCGGGCGGCGCGATGCGGCAGGCGGGGTTCCTCGCGGCGGCCGCCACGTATGCGCTGGACCATCATGTCGAACGGCTCGCGCAGGACCACGCGCTCGCCCGGCAACTGGCCGAGGGCCTGGCCGGGATCGACGGTCTCGTGGTGGAGGCGCCTCAAAGCAACATCCTGTTCGTCGACCTTACCGGCTCGGCACGCGATCACGCCGACGCGCTGCTCAAGCACCTGGCCCAGCACGGCGTGCTCGCGACGGGCCTGTACCGGCTTCGCTTCGTGACGCACCTGGATGTCGATGCCGACGGCGTGGACCGCGCGATCGCGGCGATCCGCGGTTTCTTCAGGGCGTGACCATGCCGGATGCGCACCACCTCCTGCTGTTCATCGCGGCCGGCTGGCTGCTGAACCTCACGCCGGGGCCGGACGTGCTCTACATCGTCACGAACGCGTTGCGTTCGGGCGCGCGCGCGGGCCTCGTCGCCGGCCTGGGCATCACGGCGGGCTGTTTCGTGCACGTGTTCGCGGCGGCCATCGGCGTGAGTGCGCTGCTCGCGACATCGGCCACCGCCTTCACCGTGCTGAAGTACATCGGCGCGGCGTACCTGCTGTGGATCGGCGTGAAGATCCTGCTGGCGAAGGCGCCGGCACAGGAGCCCGACGTCGCGGCGCTCGCAGCCGCCGGAAAGCCGCGCGAGCTGAAATCGATTTTTGCCGGTGGCTTCCTCACCAACGTGCTCAACCCGAAGGTGGCGCTGTTCTTCCTGGCCTTCGTGCCGCAGTTCATCGCGCCGGACGCGGACAACAAGGCGCTCGCCTTCGTGCTGCTGGGCGTGATCTTCAACCTCAATTCCATCCCGGTGAATTCCGGCTGGGCGCTGGCCGCCGCGTGGATGGCGCGCAGCGGCTCCGTCCGCAGAGGCATGCACTGGCTGGACAAGGCGGCCGCCTGCATGTTCATCGCTTTCGGACTGAAGCTGGCCCTGACCGACAATCCGTCCCGCTAACCCCACAAGAGGAGCACACGATGCCCATCAGTCCTCAGGAAGCGCTCCAGCGCACCATCGAACACCGCGAGATATTCAACGACGAGATGCTGCACGTGGTGCGCATGATCATGAGCGGCGAGCTGTCGCCGGTGATGATGGCCGCGCTCATCACGGGCCTGCGCGTCAAGAAGGAAACCATCGGCGAGATCACCGCCGCCGCGCAGGTGATGCGCGAGTTCTCGACCAAGGTGCACGTGGCGGACAAGACCCATCTGGTCGACATCGTCGGCACCGGGGGCGACGGATCGCACACGTTCAACATCTCCACCTGCTCGATGTTCGTCGCGGCCGCGGCCGGCGCGAAGGTCAGCAAGCACGGCGGGCGCAGCGTGTCCAGCAAGAGCGGCAGCGCCGACGTGCTGGAGAGCCTGGGCCTGAACATCAGCCTGTCGCCCGACGCCATCGCGAAATGCATCGAGCAGGTCGGCATCGGCTTCATGTTCGCGCCCAACCACCATCCCGCGATGAAGAACGTCGCGCCCGTGCGCAAGGAACTCGGCGTGCGCACGATCTTCAACATCCTGGGGCCACTCACCAACCCGGCGGGCGCGCCGAACATCCTGATGGGCGTGTTCCACCCGGACCTGGTGGGCATCCAGGTGCGAGCCCTGCAGCGACTCGGTGCGGAACACGCGGTCGTCGTCTACGGCCGTGACGGCATGGACGAGATCAGCCTGGGCGCGGCCACGATGGTGGGTGAGCTCAAGAACGGCGAGATCGCGGAGTACGAAATCCACCCGGAAGATTTCGGATTGCAGATGGCGAGCAACCGCGCGCTGAAGGTGGATACACCGGAGCAATCCCGGCAGATGCTGCTCGGCGTGCTGGACAACCAGGCCGGAGCCGCGCGCGACATCGTGATCCTCAACGCGGGCGCCGCGCTGTATGCCGCGAACGTCAGCGATTCCATCCAGTCGGGCATCGCGAAGGCGCGCGCTGTCGTGGAGAGCGGCGCGGCCAGGGCAAAGCTCGAGCAGTTCGTGGCCGTTTCCAAATCCCTCGCAGGCTGAACGCAATGGAAGACATTCTCGAAAAGATCGTCGCGGTCAAGCGCCAAGAGATCGCGGCGGCGCAGCGGCGCATGCCGGTCGCCGCGATGCGCGCGGATGCGGAGAGCCGCGTGCTGACGCGCGACTTCGAAGCCGCCTTGCGCCGCAAGATCGCGGCCGGCCAGAGCGCAGTGATCGCGGAAGTGAAGAAGGCGAGCCCGAGCAAGGGCGTGCTGCGTGAAGAATTCATCCCGGCGGATATCGCGCAGAGCTATGCACTGGGAGACGGCAAGACCAGCGCGGCGTGCCTGTCCGTGCTGACCGACAGGCAGTTCTTCCAGGGGCAGGTGGACTACCTCAAGCAGGCGCGCGCGTCCTGCGACCTGCCGGTCCTGCGCAAGGACTTCATGGTGGACCCGTACCAGGTGTACGAGTCGCGCTCCATGGGCGCCGACTGCATCCTCCTCATCGTGGCGTGCCTGGACGACGCGCGCATGGCCGAGATGGAAGCGATCGCGCGCAGCCTGGACATGGCCGTGCTGGTGGAGGTGCACGACAGGGCCGAACTGCAGCGCGCGCTGAAGCTCAAGACGCCGCTGATCGGCATCAACAACCGCAACTTGCGGACCTTCGACGTGTCGTTGGACACGACGCTGGGCATGCTCGGCGATGTGCCGGCGGATCGCCTCGTCATCACCGAATCCGGCATCACGACGCCCGAGGACGTGAAGAAGATGCGTGACGCGGGCGTCCACGCTTTCCTGGTCGGCGAAGCCTTCATGCGCGCCGAAGAACCGGGCGACGCCCTGGCCGCCCTGTTCGGCTGATGCAGTCGAGCCTGCTGCCGGATGACTCCGGCGCGCCGCGCTTGCGGGCCTGGGAGCCGGACAAGTGGCCCCTGGCCGACGGTTGGTCGCCGGTGGTCGAGCGGTTTTTCCTCAGTGCGGAAGGGCAGCGCCTCGCGCGGTTCATCCGTGACCGGCTCGCGGCCGGGGCCGTGGTGTACCCGCCCCACCCCTTGAGGGCACTGGAGCTCACGCCGCCCGCGAACGTCCACGCCGTCATCGTCGGGCAGGACCCGTATCACGGGCCGGGGCAGGCGGAAGGGCTGGCGTTCTCGGTGGCGCCGGGCGTGAAACTCCCTCCGTCCCTGCGCAACATCTTCAAGGAATTGCACCGCGAAGCGCCGGGCTCCACGCCGGCGAACGGGTCCCTGCTCGGGTGGGCAAAGCGCGGCGTGCTGCTGCTCAACACCAGCCTGACCGTCGAGGAGGGCGCGGCGGGCAGCCATGCGAAGCAGGGCTGGGAAGTCCTGACGGACGCCTTGCTCGCCGAGGTCGCGGCGAAGGCATCGCCTTGCGTGTACATGCTGTGGGGCGCCCACGCGCAGGCCAAGGCACCGCTGATCGAGCAGGCCGCGCGGCTGCACGGGCGTGAGGCGCTCGTGCTCCAGGCGAACCATCCGTCGCCCCTGTCGGCGAGCCGGCCGCCCGCGCCTTTCATCGGCTGCGGCCATTTCTCGATCGCGCGCGACTGGCTGACGGCGCGGGGCTTTCCGGGGATCTTCTAGTTATCGGTCACGGCCGGCGCGGCGCCGCTTGAAGAGCTGGGCCAGCCAAGGCGTGAAACCGCGCGCGGTCGGCAATTTCCCTTCGGCGGCGGCCACGTCCTCGCGCGTGTCGTCGAGGTAGTCGCGCCGGACATCGATGGTGCTGCGCTGCCCGATGTCGTCGACGTGGTGGGCGAGCCAGTGCGCGCCGCTCTTGCGGCCGAGCTCGAAGAGCGTGCGGATGATCGCGGCATCCGTCGAGGTGCGCGAGGACGCCGGGTACGCCGCCATCGCCTCGCCACCGTCCACGCGATGCAGCAGCACGTGCTTGCAGCGGCCCTGCGCGAGCGCGCCTTCCTCGATCAGCCGGTTGATGAAGTCGATGGAGCGCATCTGTGTGAGCAGGCTCGCGTTGAAGGTGAGCTCGCTGATGCGGTCGAGGATCTCCGCGTTCGACTGCGGTGCGCTGTCGCGCTTGAGGGGGTTGATCTGCACCAGCATGAGGTCGCGGCTGGCGCAGGAATCGATCAGGGGAGTCAGTGGCGGATTGACCGCGTAGCCGCCGTCCCAGTAACTCTCGCCGTCGATCTCCACCGCACGGAAGAGCTGCGGCAGGCAGGCCGAGGCCATCACGGCCTGCGCGGTCAGGCGCTCGCCGGTGAAGATGACGGCCCGGCCCGTATTGACGTGCGTGGCGGACACGAACACCTTGAGTTGGGGATGCCGCGCGATCGCGGCGAAGTCGATTTCACGCTCGAGCAGGTCGCGCAGGGGGTTGATGTCCAGCGGGTTCAGCTGGGCAGGGGACAGCAGGTTCCGCCACGCGGCAATCATCATGTTTGCGGGCGCTAACTCATTGCTGAAGCCGCCCCACAGCATGCTTGCCAGCTTTTGCTGCATGCTACCGAGGGCGCCCCAGTCCGAGATCTGGCCCCAGATGCGCGCGAGCGAATCGCGCGCGGCCTGGCGTGGGTCTGCGGCACCTTTCGCGTAGCCGCTCGCCAGGGCGACCGCGTTCAGTGCGCCGGCACTGGCACCGCTGAGTCCTTCGATGGCAACGCGGCCGTCTTCCAGCAAAGCGTCGAGCACGCCCCAGGTGAACGCGCCGTGAGATCCGCCGCCTTGCAAGGCGATGTTGAGGGTGCGCATGCGGGAAGGGGTAGCAACATTCATGCGGAGTTTCGGCAGGGTTGATTTGGGGCCCGCGCAGGTGACAGGTGAGGCCGAATCGTGCTATATTTCGAGGTTCGCCGGAGGGGTGCCCGAGTGGCTAAAGGGGGCAGACTGTAAATCTGTTGGCTTACGCCTACGCTGGTTCGAATCCAGCCTCCTCCACCAGCGATTTGTGTCGTCGTGAGATGAGTTGCAGCGTGTCGGCGGTTTTGAGTGTGAGGTACTGACCTGAAGCATGCGGCCCGAGCGATGCGGGAGTAGTTCAATGGTAGAACCTTAGCCTTCCAAGCTAATGACGCGGGTTCGATTCCCGCTTCCCGCTCCAAAGCCGTACGCGTGCAATGAGTTAATCGCCCTTGTGGCTCAGTGGTAGAGCACTCCCTTGGTAAGGGAGAGGTCGCGGGTCCGATTCCCGCCAAGGGCACCAGTTTCCAGCCGGTGCATGCGCAACGGTTGAGTTGATCGTCAAGTTACTTTTCGGAGTCGAAAATGGCAAAAGGAAAATTCGAGCGGACCAAGCCGCACGTCAATGTGGGCACCATCGGACACGTGGACCACGGCAAGACGACGCTGACGGCGGCCATCACCTCGGTGCTGGCGCAGAAGTTCGGCGGCGAGGCCAAGGCGTACGACCAGATCGACGCGGCCCCGGAAGAAAAGGCGCGCGGCATCACGATCAACACGGCGCACGTGGAGTACGAGACGGCGAACCGCCACTACGCCCACGTGGACTGCCCGGGCCACGCCGACTACGTGAAGAACATGATCACCGGCGCCGCCCAGATGGATGGCGCGATCCTGGTGGTGTCGGCAGCCGACGGCCCGATGCCCCAGACGCGCGAGCACATCCTGCTGGCCCGCCAGGTGGGCGTGCCCTACATCATCGTGTTCCTGAACAAGTGCGACATGGTGGACGACGCCGAGCTCCTGGAGCTGGTGGAGATGGAAGTGCGCGAGCTGCTGTCCAAGTACGAGTTCCCGGGCGACGACACCCCGATCATCCACGGCTCGGCCAAGCTGGCGCTCGAGGGTGACAAGGGCGAGCTGGGCGAGCAGGCGATCATGAAGCTGGCCGATGCGATGGACAGCTACATTCCCCAGCCCGAGCGCGCGATCGACGGTGCGTTCCTGATGCCGGTGGAAGACGTGTTCTCCATCTCGGGGCGCGGCACGGTGGTGACGGGCCGCGTGGAGCGCGGCATCGTGAAGGTGGGCGAGGAAATCGAGATCGTGGGCATTGCCCCGACGCAGAAGACCACCTGCACGGGCGTGGAGATGTTCCGCAAGCTGCTGGACCAGGGCCAGGCGGGCGACAACGTGGGTATCCTGTTGCGCGGCACCAAGCGCGAAGACGTGCAGCGCGGCCAGGTGCTGTGCAAGCCGGGTTCGATCAAGCCGCACACGCACTTCACCGCCGAGGTGTACGTGCTGAGCAAGGACGAGGGCGGGCGCCACACGCCGTTCTTCAACAACTACCGTCCGCAGTTCTACTTCCGCACGACGGACGTGACCGGCGCGATCGAGCTGCCCAAGGACAAGGAAATGGTCATGCCGGGCGACAACGTGTCGATCACGGTCAAGCTGATCAACCCGATCGCCATGCAAGAAGGCCTGCGCTTCGCCATCCGCGAAGGCGGCAAGACCGTGGGCTCGGGCGTCGTCGCCAAAATTCTGGAGTAAACGCGGAGGGGTATAGCTCAATTGGCAGAGCGTCGGTCTCCAAAACCGAAGGTTGTAGGTTCGATTCCTACTGCCCCTGCCACCTGAAAGTGGCCCCGCAAGCAAGCCCGTCCCGAGTGACGGGCTTCAGCGTCTTAATGGATTAGAAGGAAACGCGCCCCAACATGGCCACTTCGCAAGTTGAAACCGTCACGACCGGCGCCGATAAGGCCAAGCTGGGCGTCGCCGCCGCGCTCGTGATCGCGGCGCTGGCGGGCTTTTACCTGCTGGGCAAGCAGGGCCCGTACGCCCAGTGGGGTGTGCTGGTGGTGGGCATTGCCGCGGCCTTCGTGGTGTTCATGACCTCCGAGTCCGGCAAGGAGTTCATCGCCTTCGGCCGCGACTCCTGGAAGGAAGTCAAGAAAGTCGTCTGGCCCACCCGCAAGGAAGCCATCCAGATGACGGCCTACGTGATCGCCTTCTGCGCCGTGATGGCCATCTTCCTGTGGCTGACGGACAAGACCCTCGAATGGCTGTTCTACGACGTGATTTTGGGGTGGAAAAAGTAATGAGCGACAACACCGATACCACCGCAGAGACGACTCCCGAGGACGCGCAACCCGCGGTGCCGGCCAAGCCGACGCACCCGGACATGCACTGGTACGTCGTCCATGCCTACTCGGGCATGGAGAAGGCTGTCGAGCGCAATATCCGCGAACGCATCAACCGCGCCGGCATGCAGGACGCCTTCGGCGAAATCCTGGTGCCCACCGAGGAAGTGGTCGAGATCAAGAACGGCCAGAAGAAGACGTCCGAGCGCCGCTTCTACCCCGGCTATGTGCTGGTGCAGATGATCATGAACGACGACACCTGGCACCTGGTGAAGCACACGAACAAGGTGACGGGCTTCGTGGGCGGCGCGAAGAACCGCCCGGCCCCGATCTCGCAGGACGAAGTCGCGAAGATCCTCGGCCAGATGGAGGAGGGCACCGAGAAGCCCCGCCACAAGGTCGAGTTCATCACCGGCGAATACGTGCGCGTCAAGGACGGCCCGTTCACCGACTTCAACGGCACGGTCGAGGAAGTCAACTACGAAAAGAACAAGGTCCGCGTGTCGGTCACGATCTTCGGTCGTGCGACCCCCGTGGAACTGGAATTCAGCCAGGTCGAAAAGACTTAGAGTGAACAAGGAGAGAACAAGGCCTTTGGCCTTGTCCTTGCAGCTTATTGCCTCCCCAGCTCGGCAATAAGCATCTGACAGAGAGCTGTTAACCCCCGGGGAGCCGAGGCTCAAGAGCCGAAGCGTTACCACCCGCAAGGAGTAAAAACCATGGCGAAGAAAATCGTCGGTTTTGTGAAGCTGCAAGTGCCAGCTGGCAAGGCCAACCCGTCCCCCCCGATCGGCCCCGCGCTCGGTCAGCGCGGCTTGAACATCATGGAATTCTGCAAGGCGTTCAACGCCCAGACCCAGGGTGTCGAGCCGGGCCTGCCCCTGCCCGTCGTCATCACCGCCTATGCGGACAAGAGCTTCACCTTCATCATCAAGACCCCGCCCGCGACGGTCCTGATCAAGAAGGCCGTGAAGCTGGACAAGGGCTCGTCCACGCCCCACAGCAACAAGGTCGGCAAGATCACCCGCGCGCAGCTGGAAGAGATCGCCAAGACCAAGCTGAAGGACATGAACGCCGCGAGCGTGGATGCCGCCATCCGCACGCTGGCCGGTTCTGCCCGTTCCATGGGCATCACGGTTGAGGGCCTGTAATCATGACCAAGCTCACCAAGAAACAAAAAGTCCTTCAGGGCAAGGTCGACAGCACCAAGCTGTACGCCTTCAGCGAAGCCCTGACCTTCGTCAAGGAAGCCGCCACCGCCAAGTTCGATGAATCCATCGACGTGGCCGTGCAGCTGGGCATCGACCCGAAGAAGTCCGACCAGGTCGTTCGCGGCGCGGTCGTGATGCCCAACGGCACCGGCAAGACCAAGCGCGTCGCCGTGTTCGCCCAAGGCGCCAAGGCCGAAGAGGCCAAGGCCGCCGGCGCCGACATCGTCGGCATGGACGACCTGGCTGCCCGCGTGAAGGCCGGCGACATGCCGTTCGACGTGGTCATTGCCGCGCCGGACGCCATGCGCGTCGTCGGTACGCTGGGCCAGATCCTCGGCCCGCGCGGCCTGATGCCCAACCCGAAGGTCGGCACCGTGACGCCCGACGTCGCGACCGCCGTGAAGAACGCCAAGGCCGGCCAGGTCCAGTTCCGCGCCGACAAGGCCGGCATCATCCACGCGACCATTGGCCGCCGCTCGTTCGAATCGGACAAGCTGCAAGGCAACCTGGTCGCGCTGATCGATGCGCTGAACAAGGCGAAGCCCGCCTCGAGCAAGGGCGTGTACCTGCGCAAGGTGGCGGTGTCGTCGACCATGGGCCTGGGTGTCCGCGTCGACACGCAGACCATTTCGGCGTAATTGCATTGAATGACCGGGCGGCGCGGGCAGGCGCCGCCGGGTGTGGTGGGTCGGGAAGTTCGCCAAGGACTTCCCGGGCCATCCAAGACCGTTGGCGTGCAGACAACTGCGCTTAATAGTGACAAGCCAACGCAGATGGCGATCCCGCTGAGATGGATTTTCGAAAGATTTCCGAAACA
Source organism: Caenimonas aquaedulcis (assembly GCF_015831345.1). Taxonomy (NCBI): domain Bacteria; kingdom Pseudomonadati; phylum Pseudomonadota; class Betaproteobacteria; order Burkholderiales; family Comamonadaceae; genus Caenimonas; species Caenimonas aquaedulcis. The sequence goes on from NZ_JADWYS010000001.1 coordinate 3,092,527, forward strand.
GTTGGTCGCTGCAACTAAGGCGTGCCCAAGGCCAAAAAGCCAAAGGCACATATCGAAGGAGTAGACCTTGAGTCTGAATCGCAGTGAGAAGCAAGCGGTCATTGAAGAAGTGACCGGACTCGCCGCCAAAGCTCAAACGCTGGTGATGGCGGAATACCGCGGCATCACGGTCGCCGACATGACGAAACTGCGCAACGATGCGCGCAGCAAGGGCGTCAGCCTGAGTGTTCTGAAGAACACCCTGGCCCGCCGTGCTGTCGCAGGCAGCGCGTTCGAAATCGTCGGTGACCAGATGACCGGCCCGCTGATCTACGGCTTCTCCGTGGACGCAACGGCCGCCGCCAAGGTGGTGGCCGACTTCGCGAAGACCAACGACAAGCTGGTCATTCGCGGTGGCGCCTACGGTGGCAAGTCGCTGGACGTGAACGCAGTCAAGGCGCTGGCCAACATTCCCTCCAAGGAAGTGTTGCTGGCCCAGCTTTGCGGCCTGTTGATGTCGCCCATTTCCCGCACCGCCGTGGTGCTGGGTGCTTTGGCGACCAAAAAGGGTGGCGGCGACGCCCCCGCCGCGGAAGAACCCGCAGCTGCCGCGGCGTAAAGCGCCCGGCTACGTACCCAACTGTTTAAAGGAAATTTCAAATGGCATTCGACAAAGACGCATTCCTGACCTCGCTGGACAGCATGACGGTCATGGAACTCAACGACCTGGTCAAGGCGATCGAAGAGAAGTTCGGCGTGTCCGCCGCGGCCATGGCCGCCCCGGCAGCCGGTGGCGGCGGTGCTGCCGCCGCGGTCGCTGAAGAGAAGACCGAGTTCACCGTTCAGCTGATGGAAGCCGGCGCCCAGAAGGTGTCCGTCATCAAGGCCGTGCGCGAAATCACCGGCCTGGGCCTCAAGGAAGCCAAGGACCTGGTCGACGGCGCCCCCAAGGCCGTCAAGGAAGGCATGAACAAGGCCGATGCCGACGCCGCCAAGAAGAAGCTGGAAGACGCCGGCGCCAAGGTCGAGCTGAAGTAATTCGCCCCTGCATCCAGGGCTGGAGGGTCCCGAAAGGGCCTCCAGCCTTTGGTGCTTTAGAGGATGCGTCCAGAGCGCATTCGAAAAGACTGGTCCAATACAAGGTTCCCCCAGTTTTTTCGAGTGTCTTCTGACCCCGACTGCAGAAGATGCCTTGGTTCGGGCGATGTGCAATGCATCGCTGTCCGCCATGGTTGGTAGTGGCCAACCCACCAAGCTACCCGGCCTCGACGCCTCGAGTGCCGGGTGACAGTTGCGCAAGAGTTAGCCCGGAGAGCTCATGGCCCAAATGTCCTCATATTCCTATACCGAACGCAAGCGCATCCGCAAAAGCTTCGGCAGCCGCGACAGCGTGCTGGAAATTCCCTACCTGCTGCAAATGCAAAAGGACGCCTACACCGCGTTCCTGCAGGCCGACATCGGTCCCAAGGCACGCACGATCGAGGGCCTCCAGGCCGCGTTCGACGCCGCGTTCCCGATCGTCTCGCACAACGGCTTCGTGGAGATGAAGTTCCTGGAATACAACCTGGCCAAGCCCGCGTTCGACGTGCGCGAGTGCCAGACGCGCGGGCTGACGTACGCGTCCGCCGTGCGCGCCAAGGTCCAGCTGATCATCTATGACCGCGAGTCGTCCACGCCGCAGTCGAAGGTGGTGAAGGAAGTGAAGGAGCAGGAGGTCTACATGGGCGAGGTGCCCCTGATGACCGACAAGGGCTCGTTCATCATCAACGGCACCGAGCGCGTGATCGTCTCGCAGCTGCACCGCTCGCCCGGCGTGTTCTTCGAGCACGACAAGGGCAAGACCCACAGCTCCGGCAAGCTGCTCTTCTCCGCGCGCATCATCCCGTATCGCGGCTCCTGGCTCGACTTCGAGTTCGACCCGAAGGACGTCCTGTACTTCCGCGTCGACCGCCGCCGCAAGATGCCCGTCACGATCCTGCTGAAGGCCATCGGCCTCACACCGGAATCGATCCTGGCGAACTTCTTCGTCAACGACAACTTCCGTCTGATGGACAGCGGCGCGCAGATGGAGTTCGTCTCCGAGCGCCTGCGCGGCGAAGTCGCGCGCTTCGACATCACCGACAAGTCCGGCAAGGTCGTCGTGGCCAAGGACAAGCGCGTCACCGCTCGCCACACGCGTGACCTGGAAACCTCCGGCACGACGCATATCAGCGTTCCCGAGGATTACCTGGTCGGCCGCGTCGTCGCCCGCAACATCGTCGATGCCGACACCGGCGAGATCATCGCCAAGGCCAACGACGAGCTGACCGACGCGCTGCTCAAGAAGCTGCGCACCGCCGGCGTGCAGGACCTGCAGGTCATCTACACGAACGAGCTCGACCAGGGCGCGTACATGTCGCAGACCCTGCGCATCGACGAGACGGTGGACGAATTCGCCGCCCGCGTCGCGATCTACCGCATGATGCGTCCCGGCGAGCCGCCGACGGAGGACGCGGTGCAGGCCCTGTTCCAGCGCCTGTTCTACAACCCGGACACTTACGACCTGTCGCGCGTGGGCCGCATGAAGTTCAACGCCAAGGTCGGCCGCAACGAATCGACGGGCCCGATGGTCCTCACGAACGAGGACATCCTCGCCGTCGTGAAGATCCTGGTGGACCTGCGCAACGGCCGCGGCGAAGTCGACGACATCGACCACCTCGGCAACCGCCGCGTGCGTTGCGTCGGCGAACTGGCCGAGAACCAGTACCGCACCGGCCTTGCCCGCATCGAGAAGGCCGTGAAGGAACGCCTAGGCCAGGCCGAGCAAGAGCCGCTGATGCCGCACGACCTGATCAACTCCAAGCCGATTTCCGCGGCGCTCAAGGAGTTCTTCGGTGCGTCCCAGCTGTCGCAGTTCATGGACCAGACCAACCCGCTGTCCGAGATCACGCACAAGCGCCGCGTCTCGGCCCTCGGCCCGGGCGGCCTGACGCGCGAACGCGCGGGCTTCGAGGTGCGCGACGTGCACGTCACCCACTACGGCCGCGTGTGCCCGATCGAGACGCCGGAAGGCCCGAACATCGGCCTGATCAATTCGCTGGCCCTGTACGCCCGCCTGAACGAGTACGGCTTCATCGAGACGCCGTATCGCCGGGTGATCGACGGCAAGGTGACGATGCAGATCGATTACCTGTCGGCCATCGAGGAAGGCAAGTACGTCATCGCCCAGGCCAACGCGGTGCTGGACAAGGACGGCAAGCTGACCGGTGACCTGGTCTCCGCGCGTCAAGCCGGCGAATCGGTGCTGATCGGCGCCGACCGCATCCAGTACATGGACGTGTCGCCCGCGCAGATCGTGTCGGTCGCCGCCTCGCTCGTGCCGTTCCTCGAGCACGACGACGCGAACCGCGCGCTGATGGGCGCCAACATGCAGCGCCAGGCCGTGCCTGTCCTGCGTCCCGAGAAGGCCTTCGTCGGCACCGGCATCGAACGCGTCTCCGCGGTCGACTCCGGCACCGTCGTGGTCGCCACCCGCGGCGGCGTGGTCGACTATGTCGACGCGACCCGCATCGTGGTGCGCGTCAACGACGCGGAAGCCCAGGCCGGCGAAGTCGGCGTGGACATCTACAACCTGATCAAGTACCAGCGTTCCAACCAGAACACGAACATCCACCAGCGCCCCATCGTCAAGCGCGGCGACAAGATCGCCAAGGGCGACGTCGTGGCCGACGGTGCGTCGACCGACCTGGGCGAGCTCGCGCTCGGCCAGAACATGCTGGTCGCGTTCATGCCCTGGAACGGCTACAACTTCGAGGATTCGATCCTGATTTCCGAGCGCGTCGTCGCCGACGACCGCTACACGTCCATCCACATCGAAGAGCTGGTCGTCATGGCCCGCGACACGAAGCTGGGCGCCGAGGAAATCACGCGCGACATCCCGAACCTGTCCGAGCAGCAGCTCAACCGCTTGGACGAGTCCGGCATCATCTACGTCGGCGCGGAAGTGCAGCCCGGCGACACACTGGTGGGCAAGGTCACGCCGAAGGGCGAGACCACGCTGACGCCGGAAGAGAAACTGCTGCGCGCGATCTTCGGCGAGAAGGCTTCCGACGTGAAGGACACCTCGCTGCGCGTGGACCAGGGCTCGCAGGGCACCGTGATCGACGTGCAGGTCTTCACCCGTGAAGGCATTACGCGCGACAAGCGCGCCCAGCAGATCATCGACGACGAGCTCAAGCGCTTCCGCCTCGACCTGAACGACCAGCTGCGCATCGTGGAGGCCGACTCGTTCGACCGTATCGAGAAGCTGCTGAACGGCAAGGTCGCCAACGGCGGCCCGCAGAAGCTCGCCAAGGGCACGAAGATCGACAAGGCCTACCTCGCCTCGGTCGAGAAGTTCCACTGGTTCGACATCCGCCCCGCGGACGACGAGATCGCCACGCAGCTCGAGTCCATCAAGAACTCGATCGAGCAGCAGCGCCACAGCTTCGACCTCGCGTTCGAGGAAAAGCGCAAGAAGCTCACGCAGGGCGACGAGCTGCCGGCCGGCGTGCTGAAGATGGTCAAGGTCTACCTGGCCGTCAAGCGCCGCCTGCAACCCGGCGATAAGATGGCCGGCCGCCACGGCAACAAGGGTGTCGTGTCCAAGATCGTCCCGGTCGAAGACATGCCCTACATGGCCGACGGCACGCCGTGCGACATCGTGCTGAACCCGCTGGGCGTGCCCTCCCGCATGAACGTGGGCCAGGTGCTCGAAGTCCACCTGGGCTGGGCTGCCAAGGGCATCGGCCAGCGCATCGGCGACCTGCTGCAGCACGAGGCCAAGGTGGCCGAGCTGCGCAAGTTCCTCGACCAGATGTACAACAGCTCGGGCCGCAAGGAAGACCTCTCGAAGATCTCCGACACCGACGTGCTGGAGATGGCCGAGAACCTGTCCAAGGGCGTGCCCTTCGCGACCCCGGTGTTCGACGGCGCCTCGGAAGAGGAAATCCGCGGCATGCTGAAGCTCGCGTACCCGGAAGAAGTGATGAAGGCCAAGGGCCTCACCGCCACCCGCACGCAGGCGATGCTGCACGACGGCCGCACGGGCGACCAGTTCGAGCGCCCCGTCACCGTCGGCTACATGCACGTGCTCAAGCTGCACCACCTGGTGGACGACAAGATGCACGCACGCTCCACCGGCCCGTACTCCCTCGTCACGCAGCAGCCGCTGGGCGGCAAGGCGCAGTTCGGCGGACAGCGTTTCGGCGAAATGGAAGTGTGGGCGCTGGAGGCCTATGGCGCCGCGTACACGCTGCAGGAAATGCTCACCGTCAAGTCCGACGACGTGCAGGGCCGCACCAAGGTGTACGAGTCCATCGTCAAGGGCGAGCACGCCATCGAAGCCGGCATGCCGGAATCGTTCAATGTCCTGGTCAAGGAAATCCGTTCCTTGGGCATCGACATGGAACTCGAGCGTTCGTAATCGAAGGGAACAGATACATGAAATCACTACTCGACCTGTTCAAGCAATTCACGCCGGACGAGCATTTCGATGCCATCCGCATCGGCATGGCGTCGCCCGAGAAGATCCGTTCCTGGTCCTTCGGTGAAGTCAAGAAGCCTGAGACCATCAACTACCGCACGTTCAAGCCCGAGCGGGACGGCCTCTTCTGCGCGAAGATCTTCGGCCCCATCAAGGACTACGAGTGCCTGTGCGGCAAGTACAAGCGCCTGAAGCACCGCGGCGTCATCTGCGAGAAGTGCGGCGTCGAGGTCACGCAGACCAAGGTGCGCCGCGAGCGCATGGGTCACATCGACCTGGCCGCGCCCTGCGCGCACATCTGGTTCCTGAAGTCGCTGCCTTCGCGCCTGGGCCTCGTGCTCGACATGACGCTGCGCGACATCGAGCGCGTGCTGTACTTCGAAGCCTACGTCGTCACCGACCCCGGCATGACCCCGCTGAAGAAGTTCAGCATCATGTCCGAGGACGATTACGAAGCCAAGCGCAAGGAATACGGTGACGAATACGTCGCCAAGATGGGCGCCGAAGGCATCAAGGACCTGCTCGAAGGCATCGACATCGACATCGAGATCGAGAAGCTGCGCGGCGACCTGACCGGCTCCGAAGTCAAGGTCAAGAAGAACGCCAAGCGCCTGAAGGTCCTCGAGGCCTTCAAGAAGTCCGGCATCAAGCCGGGCTGGATGGTGATGGACGTGCTGCCCGTGCTGCCGCCGGACCTGCGTCCGCTGGTGCCGCTGGACGGCGGCCGCTTCGCGACCTCCGACCTGAACGACCTGTACCGCCGCGTCATCAACCGCAACTCGCGCCTGCGCCGCCTGCTGGAGCTGAAGGCCCCGGAAATCATCGCGCGCAACGAAAAGCGGATGTTGCAGGAAGCCGTGGACAGCCTGCTGGACAACGGCCGCCGCGGCAAGGCCATGACGGGCGCGAACAAGCGCGCCCTGAAGTCGCTCGCCGACATGATCAAGGGCAAGAGCGGCCGCTTCCGCCAGAACCTGCTGGGCAAGCGCGTCGACTACTCGGGCCGTTCGGTTATCACCGTGGGCCCGACGCTCAAGCTGCACCAGTGCGGCCTGCCGAAGCTGATGGCGCTCGAGCTCTTCAAGCCCTTCATCTTCTCGCGCCTGGAAGCCATGGGCATCGCGACGACGATCAAGGCCGCCAAGAAGGAAGTCGAATCCGGCACGCCGGTGGTCTGGGACATCCTGGAAGAGGTCATCAAGGAGCACCCGGTCATGCTGAACCGGGCTCCCACGCTGCACCGCCTGGGCATCCAGGCCTTCGAGCCGATCCTGATCGAAGGCAAGGCGATCCAGCTGCACCCGCTCGTCTGTGCGGCGTTCAACGCCGACTTCGACGGCGACCAGATGGCCGTCCACGTGCCGCTGTCGGTGGAAGCGCAGATGGAAGCCCGCACGCTGATGCTGGCCTCCAACAACGTGCTGTTCCCCGCCAACGGCGAGCCGTCCATCGTCCCGTCGCAGGACGTGGTGCTGGGCCTGTACTACACGACGCGCGAGCGCACCAACGCCAAGGGCGAGGGCATGATCTTCGCCGACATCGGTGAAGTCCAGCGCGCGCTCGACGCCGACCAGGTCGTGCTCACCGCCAAGGTGAACGTGCGCCTGACCGAGTGGACGAAGAACAAGGAAACCGGCGAGTTCACGCCCTCGACCTCGATCGTCGAGACGACCGTGGGCCGCGCGCTCCTGTCCGAGATCCTGCCGAAGGGCCTGCCGTTCAGCAACCTGAACAAGGCGCTGAAGAAGAAGGAAATCTCCCGCCTCATCAACACGTCTTTCCGCAAGTGCGGCCTGAAAGAGACCGTCGTGTTCGCCGACAAGCTGTTGCAGAACGGCTTCCGCCTGGCGACCAAGGCCGGCATCTCGATCGCCGTGGACGACATGCTAGTGCCCCCGCAAAAGCCGGAAATCATCGGCCGCGCGGAAAAGGAAGTGAAGGAGATCGAGCAGCAGTACACCTCGGGTCTCGTCACGGCCGGCGAGCGCTACAACAAGGTGGTGGACATCTGGGGCAAGGCCGGCGACGAAGTGTCGAAGGTCATGATGGCCCAGCTCGCCAAGGAAAAGGTCATCGACCGCCACGGCAAGGAAGTGGACCAGGAGTCGTTCAACTCCATCTACATGATGGCCGACTCCGGCGCCCGCGGTTCCGCCGCGCAGATCCGCCAGCTGGCGGGCATGCGGGGCCTGATGGCCAAGCCGGACGGCTCGATCATCGAGACGCCCATCACGGCGAACTTCCGTGAAGGCCTGAACGTGCTGCAGTACTTCATCTCGACGCACGGCGCGCGTAAGGGTCTGGCCGACACGGCGCTGAAGACCGCGAACTCCGGCTACCTCACGCGCCGCCTGGTGGACGTGACGCAGGACCTGGTCGTGATCGAAGAGGATTGCGGCACGATGGACGGCTCGCTGATGCGCGCCATCGTCGAGGGCGGCGAAGTCATCGAATCGCTGCGCGACCGGATCCTCGGCCGTGTCGCGGCCGAAGACGTGCTGCACCCGGAATCGCGTGCGGTGCTGGTCCCGGCCGGCGCGATGCTGGACGAAGACATCATCGAGGAGCTCGAAGCCGCCGGCAACGACGAAGTGAAGGTGCGCACCGCGCTCACCTGCGCGACGCGTTTCGGCCTGTGCGCCAAGTGCTACGGCCGCGACCTCGGCCGCGGCGGCCTGGTGAACGTCGGCGAAGCGGTCGGTGTCATCGCCGCGCAGTCGATCGGCGAGCCCGGCACGCAGCTCACGATGCGTACCTTCCACATCGGTGGCGCCGCATCCCGCGCCGCCATCGCCTCCAGCGTGGAAGCCAAGTCCAACGGCGTGATCGGCTTCAACAGCACGATGCGCTACGTGACCAACAGCAAGAAGGAACTGGTGGTGATCGCCCGCTCCGGCGAGATCATCATCCATGACGAGCACGGCCGCGAGCGCGAGCGCCACAAGGTGCCGTACGGCGCGGTGCTGGCCGTCAAGGCCGACCAGACGATCAAGGCCGGAACGGTCCTGGCCAACTGGGACCCGCTGACGCGCCCGATCATTACCGAGTTCGCCGGCAAGGTGCACTTCGAGAACGTCGAGGAAGGCCTCACGGTCGCCAAGCAGGTCGACGAAGTGACGGGCCTGTCCACCCTGGTGGTCATCAAGTTCGACCCGAAGCGCTCGGCCAAGCTGATCCGCCCGCAGGTCAAGCTGATCGACGCGCAAGGCAACGAGGTGAAGATCCCCGGCACCGATCACTCGGTGACGATCGGCTTCCCGGTCGGCGCACTCATCCAGGTGCGCGACGGCCAGGACGTGGGCGGCGGCGAAGTGCTGGCGCGCATCCCGATAGAAGGCCAGAAGACGCGCGACATCACGGGCGGCCTGCCGCGCGTGGCCGAGCTCTTCGAAGCCCGTTCGCCGAAGGACAAGGGCGTGCTCGCCGAAATCACCGGCACGGTGTCGTTCGGCAAGGAGACCAAGGGCAAGATCCGCCTGCAGATCACCGGGCCGGAAGGCAGCCTCCACGAGGAACTCGTGCCCAAGGAGAAGAACATCCTGGTGCACGAAGGCCAGGTGGTGAACAAGGGCGAGTCCGTGGTGGACGGCCCGGCCGACCCGCAGGACATCCTGCGCCTGCTGGGTGCCGAGGAACTCGCGCGCTACATCGTCGACGAAGTGCAGGACGTCTACCGCCTGCAGGGCGTGAAGATCAACGACAAGCACATCGAGGTGATCGTTCGCCAGATGCTGCGCCGTGTCGTGGTCGAGAACGTGGGCGACTCGAGCTACATCGCCGGCGAGCAGGTCGAGCGTTCGGAGATCCTGGATACGAACGACAGGCTGCACAGCGAAGGCAAGATCGCGCCGACCTACAGCAACCTGCTGCTCGGCATCACGAAGGCGTCCCTGTCGACCGACTCGTTCATCTCCGCGGCTTCCTTCCAGGAAACCACGCGCGTGCTGACCGAAGCGGCGATCATGGGCAAGCGCGACGAGCTGCGCGGCCTGAAGGAAAACGTCATCGTCGGCCGCCTGATCCCCGCGGGCACCGGCATGGCGTACCACCAGGCACGCAAGGCCAAGGACCAGATGGACGAGGCCGAGCGCCGCGCCATCGCGGACTCCGAAGCCGCGGAACTGGCTGCAGTGACCGAAGGCGCCTCGGCGCCCGAAGCGAGCGAAGGCGCCGCGGCCGAGTAATCGCCCGTATCACCTAAACTCAATGCCCACCCCATGCCGGGGTGGGCATTTTTTTTTGGGGTCGGTGGATGCCTTCTTCGTGGGTCATGTGGGTTGCGGCGGCGGTGGTGCTCTTCTGGGGCGTCGGTGCGTACAACCGCCTGATGCGCCTGCGCGCCGAAGCGAACCAGGCCTTCGGGGCACTCGACGCCGAACTCGCCAAGCAGGTGACCCTGGTGCGCGAGTGCCTGCCGCCGCAAGAGGGCACGCAGCCCGCGCCGCTCGGCAGCGACGACAGGTTCTGGTCGGGGCTGGAAGGTGCCGCGTCGCAATTCGCCGCATCGCTCGCGGCTGCGCGCGCCCGGCCGCTCGAGCCGGAGCGCATCGCCGCGCTGGCCTCTGCGCAGAGCGTGCTCGCGACGGCCTGGGAGCGCGCGGAGCGCGACGACGCGCACGACCTCGCAGGCTCGCGCCTGCCCGAGAACGTGAGCGCGCGCCGCCAGCAGATCGTGATCCAGACGCACGCCGCCACCGACCAGTTCGACCTCGCCGTCGCGCGGTACAACCACGGCATCGCGCAATTCCCCGCCGTGCTGCTCGCGTTGCTGTTCGCGTTCAAGCCCGGCCGCGGGGTGCGGGCGGCGCATCCCAGCACCGTGCCCTGAGCGAGCGGCATGGCTGAAACCATCGCGTTGTGGCGTCTGCTGCAGGCTGCATCGGGCATCGTCGCGGCGGTGCGCGCCGGGCAATCCGCGACGGCGGCCGTCGAACGCGTGGAGCCTGCGGCACGCGCCGGCGCGCAGGCCTTGTCGTTCCATGCGCTGCGCCAACTCGGTCGCGCGAGCGCGCTGCGCCAACTACTCGCCAAACGCCCGCCGCCGCCCGCAGCCGACGCGCTGCTGTGCACGGCCCTCGCGCTGTGCTGGCGCGAAGAAGACGCGCCCTACGAAGTCTTCACCTTGGTGGACCAGGCCGTGGAAGCCGCCAAGCGCGGCGCCGAGACGAAGGCGCAGGCGAACTTCATCAATGCCTGCCTGCGGCGCTTCCTGCGCGAGCGCGACGCGTTGGTGAAGGCGACCGACGCGAACCCCGAGGCGAAGTGGAACCATCCACGCTGGTGGATCAACCGGCTGAAGCAGGACCATCCGCAGCACTGGCAGCAGATCCTCGAGGCCAACAACAGCCACGCGCCGATGACGCTGCGCGTGAACGCGAGAAAGCGCACGCCCGCGCAATACCTCGCGCAGCTCGAAGCCGCCGGCATCGAAGGCGTCTTGACCGGCGAGCATGGAGTCGTGCTCGCCAAGCCGCGCGGCGTGCATACGCTCCCGGGTTTCGACGAAGGCGTGGTGTCCGTGCAGGATGCCGCCGCGCAGCTCGCGGCGCCGCTCTTGCTCGAAGGACTCGATCGGACGCGGACATTGCGAATCCTCGATGCGTGCGCGGCGCCCGGCGGAAAAACAGCGCACCTGCTCGAACTCGCGGATGCGGAAGTCGTCGCGCTGGATATCGACCCGAAGCGCTGCGAGCGCATTCACGACACCTTGAAGCGCCTGGGCCTTGCCGCGAAAGTCATCGCCGGCGATGCCGCGAAGCCCGGCGACTGGTGGGACGGCGAGCCCTTCGACGCCATCCTGCTCGACGCGCCCTGCACGGCCTCCGGCATCGTCCGCCGCCACCCGGACGTGCGCTGGCTGCGCCGCGAAAGCGACATCGCCCAATTGGCCGCGATCCAGGCGCGACTGCTGGAAGTCCTGTGGCCCTTGCTGGCCCCGGGCGGGCGTCTCGTCTACTGCACCTGCTCCGTTTTCCGCAGCGAAGGCGAGGCCCAAGTGCAAACGTTTCTTGCGCACCACACACAGGCCGTTTTGCGGCCCGCGCCGGGGCATTTGCTGCCCCAAAGCGGGGCAAACGCCGGTGGCGTCCCGGACAATCGACAGGGTGACCACGACGGATTTTTCTACGCCGCGCTGGAAAAGCGCGCAGGGCCCTAGCCTGCGCGCCGCCGTCGTTCGCGCCGCCCTGGCCTGCCTGCTCCTGCTGGCGATCGGCATCCCGTTGCGGGCCCAGACCCAGCCCCCGGCGGAAATCACGCAGCTGCGCATCGAACGCGCGGAAGAGGGCGTCCTGCTCTCGGCCAGCGTCCAGTTCGAGCTGCCGACCGTGATCGACGATGCGCTCGCCAAGGGCATCCCGATGTTCTTCGTCGCCGAGGCCACCCTGTTGCGCGATCGCTGGTACTGGTACGACAAGCAGACGGCGTACGCCGCGCGCTACATGCGCCTGTCGTACCAGCCGCTCACGCGGCGCTGGCGCCTCACCGTATCGCCGACGCCCATCGGCAACTCGGGGCTCGCGCTCGGCCAGACCTTCGAGACGCGTGAGGAAGCGCTGGCCGTCGTGCAGCGCATCTCGCACTGGAAGATCGCCGAGACCAGCGACGTCGACCCCGACTCGCGCTACAACATCGAATTCCGCTTCCGGCTGGACGTCTCGCAATTGCCGAGGCCGTTCCAGATCGGCGCCGTGGGCCACGCCGACTGGAACATCGCCGCGAGCCGCAACCAGCGCCTCGTGATCGAAAGCCCGCGGTGAGCACGGAGCGCCCGAAGGACGCCCTGCTGCGGGACGCCCTGCACACCTCGTCGGCCTTCCGCTGGGCGGTGGGCGTCGGCATCGCGGTGATCGTCGCGATCGGCATCGTGCTGATGTTCCTGCTCACGCAGGCCACCAACAACCGCGAGCTGTACGAGCGCAACTACGGCCGGCTCTTCATCCTCAACATGGTGGTGGCCGGCTTCCTGCTGCTGGTGCTGATCTGGGTGGGCGTGCGCCTCGCGTCGCGGCTGCGGCGCGGCAAGTTCGGCAGCCGCCTGCTCGTGAAGCTGGCGGCGATCTTCGCGCTGGTGGGCTTCATGCCGGGCGTGCTGATCTACGTGGTGTCCTACCAGTTCGTGTCGCGCTCCATCGAAAGCTGGTTCGACGTGAAGGTGGAAGGCGCGCTCGACGCCGGCCTGAACCTCGGCCGCGCGACGCTCGATACGCTCGCCACCGAGCTCGCCAACAAGACCCGCGCGGCGGCGACGCAACTCGCCGACACGCCCGACATGTCCGCAGGGCTCGCGCTCGATCGCCTGCGCGAGCAGATCCAGGCCACCGACGTGATCCTCTGGAGCGGCTCGGGCCAGCTCATCGCGAGCGCGGGGCAGTCGCGCTACCAGCTCAACCCCGAGCGGCCGTCGCCGCAGCAGCTCAAGAACGTGCGCGCGCAGCGCTCGCTCTCCATCGTCGAAGGCCTGGACGACCCGGGCGTGAACCCCGTCGGCAATGCGCGCGTGAAGGCGCTCGCCGTCGTGTCGCAGCCGAGCCTCGGCCTGATCGGCGAGCCGCGCGTGCTGCAGGTGACGCAGATCCTGCCGCCCACCCTGGTGGCCAACGCCGTCGCGGTGCAGGAAGCGAACCGCGAATACCAGGAGCGCGCGCTGGGGCGCGAGGGCTTGCGGCGCATGTACATCGGCACGCTGACGCTGAGCCTGTTCCTCGCGGTGTTCGGCGCGGTGCTGCTCGCGGTGATCCTGGGCAACCAGCTCGCGAAGCCGCTGCTGCTGCTCGCGGCCGGTGTGCGCGAGGTCGCTGCGGGCGACCTGTCGCCCAAACCGGCGATGCAGGGCAAGGACGAACTCGGCGGCCTCACGCGGTCCTTCGCGGAGATGACGCAGCAGCTCGCCGATGCGCGCGCCGCGGTAGACCAGAGCATGGGGCAGGTGAACGCCGCGCGCGCGCACCTGCAAACCATCCTGGACAACCTCACCGCGGGCGTGATCGTGCTCGACGAGGCGGGCAACATCCAGTCCACCAACCCCGGCGCCACGCGCATCCTGCGCACGCCACTGGCCGGCTTCCAGGGCAAGCCGCTCGCGGAAGTGCCGGGGCTCGAAGCCTTCGGCGCGGCGGTGCAGCAGCAGTTCGACGACTACCTGCACGAGCGCAAGCAGCACGGGCTGGACCACTGGCAGCAATCTTTCGAACTCAATGCCGCGCAGCCGGGCTCCCCGCAAAACGCGGTGACGCTGGTCGCGCGCGGGGCGGAAATGCCCGGCGAGGCGCCGGGGCACAGCGCGCGGCTGCTGGTGTTCGACGACATCTCGGAAATCGTCTCCGCGCAGCGCGCGCAGGCCTGGGGCGAAGTCGCGCGGCGGCTCGCGCACGAGATCAAGAACCCGCTCACGCCGATCCAGCTCTCGGCCGAGCGCCTGGAGAAGAAACTCTCCGGCAAGGTGGGCGAAGCGGAACAGGCCGTGCTCACGAAGTCCGTGCAGACCATCGTGGACCAGGTCGACGCGATGAAGCGGCTCGTCAACGAATTCCGGGACTACGCGCGCCTGCCGGCGGCCGAGCTCAAGCCCGTGGACCTCAACCAATTGGTAACGGACGTGCTTCACTTGTATGCGCGCGAGAGCGCGGACAGCACGTCCACGTCCGCCCATGTGCCCATCCGCATGGAGCTGGACCCGAAGTGCCCGCCGATCCTGGGCGACCTGCAGCAGCTGCGTCAGGTGATCCACAACCTGCTGCAGAACGCGCAGGACGCGACGGAGGGCGCCGCCGGTCCCGTGGTGCACGTGCGCACCCAGTGGAACCCCACCAGCCGCCGCGTGCGCCTGGTGGTGCAGGACACGGGCACGGGCTTTCCGGAGCACATCCTGAAGCGGGCGTTCGAGCCCTACGTGACGACCAAGGCGAAGGGCACCGGGCTGGGCCTGGCGGTGGTGAAGAAGATCGCGGATGAGCACGGTGCCCGGATCGACCTGAAAAACCGAGTGGAAGACGGCACCGTCCTGGGGGCCCAAGTGTCGCTATCATTCGCAGTTGCGGCGTAGCAACAGACCGCGGAAAGCTCAATGGCAAACATACTGGTGGTGGACGACGAGCTGGGCATCCGGGACCTGCTCTCCGAAATCCTGAACGACGAGGGCCACAACGTCGAATTGGCAGAAAACGCCGCCCAGGCCCGGGCCGCGAGAAACCGCTCACGCCCGGACCTCGTGCTGCTCGATATCTGGATGCCCGACACGGACGGCGTGACGCTCCTGAAGGAGTGGTCCACCAGCGGCTTGCTCAGCATGCCGGTGATCATGATGAGCGGCCACGCCACGATCGAGACGGCGGTGGAAGCCACCAAGATCGGCGCGCAGTCCTTCCTGGAAAAGCCGATCACGATGCAGAAGCTGCTGAAGGCGGTGGAAGCAGGCCTCACGCGCAACAGCGGCGCCGCCAGCGCACGCAAGCCCGGCATCGCCGGCGTGGCGGTGGCGCCGGTGGTGGAACTCACGGTGGAAGCAGCAATGACAGGGGGGCAGAATCTGCCCCCCGTCGTCGAGATGGGCCCGCAGGCGCGGCAGCTTTTCGAGCTGGACAAGCCGTTGCGCGATGCGCGCGACGAGTTCGAGAAGTCGTACTTCGAGTTCCACCTGGCGAAGGAAGGCGGCTCGATGACGCGCGTGGCGGAGAAGACGGGGCTGGAGCGCACGCACCTGTATCGGAAGTTGAAGCAGTTGGGTGTGGACTTGTCGCGTGGGAAGCGCGGGGGCTAGCTAGCTCCGTCTCTTCGAGCCGAAGAGGGTTTGGAGTGGACCCCCTCCCTCCGCGAGATGACGTGCCTTTACTCCCTCTCCCTCTGGGCGAGGGTTGGGGTGAGGGCACCGGGTGCCACGATCCCCGTTAGATCTACTTTCCAGCTGCTATAATCGCTGGCTCTGGCCCGGTAGCTCAGTTGGTAGAGCAGCGGATTGAAAATCCGCGTGTCGGTGGTTCGATTCCGCCCCAGGCCACCAGAATTCATAAGGGTTAGCGATTAAGTGGTCGCTAACCCTTTTTGGTTTCTGGCCGTCATGTAACTGGCGCTGTAAGCGCTTTTGAACGAATCAGCCGTAGAGCGATGTTCAACCTTTGCGCTGATGGCTAGGATGTACGCATCACAGAGCGGAGGCGAAGTGGGGCGCTGGCGTAAATCCAAGGCATCCAGGGGCGGCGGTGGTTACGACCAAAACCACGGGGTTGCTGGAGTTGTCTACATCCTTCAGAACGAGGGCTTCAAAGAGGGCTTCTACAAGCTCGGTTGCAGCCGTCATTCGGGGCATGCGCGCGCGGCCAACCTCAATGTCAACGCAAGCACAGGTGTGCCCGGTAGCTTCAAGTGCATCTTCGAGCAGCGCACCAGAGATTGCGGACGCGCCGAGCAACTCGTTTTCCAACGATTGCATGCACACAGAAAGGGTAAGTGGGGCCAAGAGTTCTTCGAGGTAGATCTCGACGTTGCGCGCCGCACGATCATCACCGTATGCGCCGAGGTGGACGCGACGCACGTCGTCGTCCAGCCGCCTCCGCCACCGCCGGCGAGGTTCATTTCACCCTCGGTCGTTTCGGTAAGTCAGGCGCCATATGTACCGCCGGCCACACCGCCTCGGGGCAAGTCTTCGAGCAACGCTGGCACATGGATCTTCGGAGTTGTCTTCGTGGCCTTCGTAGTCTGGGTAAATCAGCCCAAGTCAAAGTCCAGTTCGTATACACCGCCCCCAGCGGCATACACAGTTTCGCCAGCACCAGCACCAGCACCATCGCCCCGTCCCGTCGCTGCTGTCGCACGCAGTCCGCAGGCCGAATACAAAGCGCCGCCAAAGCCGGCCACAGTTGAACAGGTCACTCCGCTTGCACTCACCGACCAGAACGCGCCGCCAGGGCAGGCAAGACACTTGTTCCCGGACCAAGCTCGCGCCCTCAATCGTGAGGAGTTGGCGTCCATTGAATCAGTCTGCTGGGACGCGAAGCACAGGCAGGGGCCAGGAGCGTATCGAGACTGCACGCAGAAGCATCGCGATTCCATTGCGGGCACAGAGGCCCCGAATCTCAGTGGGTTGAACCAAGTGGAGCAAGCTTCGATTCAGTCCGCCTGCTGGGACTCCAAGAACAGAGTGGGGCCGAAATCATACGGCGACTGCGTTCGACGGAACCTGCAGGAGCTTTCAGCCGCAGAGCGACCCGACACACAGTCCCTCTCGGCGGCGGAACAGGCCTCCCTGAGTTCGGCGTGTTGGAGTGCAAAGCAGCAGGGACCCGCAACCTACTACAAGTGCGTTCGGGTCCAAATGAACGCCATGGAAGGGCAAGGACGAGCGGACCTAAGTGGACTAAACGCCGCAGAGCGGCAGTCGGCCAACTCGGCCTGCTGGGACCAGAAGCAGCGAGGTCCGGCCAGTTTTCAGAAATGTCTCATCGCCAAAGTGAATGACGCCGAAGCCGTAGCGCCGGTCGATTTGTCAGGCCTGACGGCGGGCGAACGCCAATCGATTGAGTCTGTGTGCTGGTCGGACAAAAACACCAAAGGTCCGGCCGCATACCGCCGGTGCTTGTCTCGTCATCTGGCGACATTGCGCTGAACTGCCTGGCAGGCCAGATCACCGATGGTTGGGCCGCTCACGGCCGTAGATAGACGGCCGCTCAGTGACGACTCCGAAATATTCAGCCAGCCGGCGCCAGCCGTATTCGCCGATCCCTCGAACTCTCGTAGGGCCCCGCTTCGCCAGCCGTCGCAAATCACCGACTGTGGCTAGCCCGGCCCTCTGTGCGGCAGAGGCGACTGCGCCGAGCCAAGGCTCCAATTCCTGAATCGGTTGATTGTCGTCGGGTCGAGCGAGATGTTCGAGGGGAACAAGGTGATACCGCCATAGATCGAGCTGTTTCGGCGGTGGCTCGAAGTCCAGCCCGCTCTCGCGGAGCTTGGCAACAACGTGTTGGCCACCAGCCGTGCCGAACATCATCCCTAGGTCGCGCGGCGTCATTCGTCGGAGCTGCCCCACCGTTGTAATCCCCTTCGACATAAGGCGGCCGGAGATGACGGTCTTCAAATCAAGTTCAACGACATGATCCTGATCGTCGATATTTGCGAGCTTCTGCCCGGCGCGAACAGCCTTGGCCCGATCGTAGGCCCTTCGTTGGGCGTTCGCCGGCTTCCGAAAGTCCAAACCCACCGACCGCAGCATTTCGCGAACCTTCACTACTGTGGACTGGCCTACATTCGGCACCTTCGCCAGCTCTGAGGCTTCGATATCCGAGAAGTCTTCGAGTGCGAATATGCGCATTTGCATGCATGCGGCCACGGCAGCGAACCGCAGGCCTAGCTCCAGTATCGGGGTTGTCGGCGTGCATTGCAGCGGCGTCTTCTCGTTCACCGCTTTCTGGCGCCACAGAAACTCTTGGGGAGGCTGAAACGTGCGGCCGTTGGCCTGCGCGTCGGCCCGGAGCATCTTTTGTTCGTCAATCCAATGCCGAAGGGAGCGAACACAGTTCGTCAACTCGGCTTCTGGAACTTCGATGAAGTCAGCGAGCGACCGAATTTTCCGGGTTCGCATCGCTAGCGCCTGGGAGACTTTGCCGCGGCCTCTATTCCAGCGGCAACCTTCTCGGGAAGGTTGTTCTTCCAAGCGTCCCGGATATCAAACGAGTGCAGAGGAATTCCCTTCTTTCGGCCTTTCGCTGCCGCGTAGAACACCCGCATTGATATGCGGCCTTTCCGGCGAGGGTCTGCGTAGATGATGAACTCGGCGTCCCCACTCTTTCCGGTGTGCAAATACGAGCGCCTGAGTCCATCGACGTTGATCCGAAACCCGAGGGAGAACAGACGTTGTTCGGCCCACTTGATCGAAAACTCCTCGTCCCCAGTGGTTCGGGCAGGTGCCCACCAGTCTCCCTCCAGCAGCGCGGCGTCATCGGTTGGCCCGATGACATAGGAGACCTCAGTCTTCAGCCGCTGCGCCTTCTGCTTGACTTCCAATTCGCGGGCTTCGTCTTCCTTGGGTCCAAACTTCCTGTTCCAGGAGCCCTGCGCCATTTTTCGCGCGGCCTCCATTACGCTGCATTCGCGGGTGCGGCCGAATCCAACGAGGTGGCGTCGAAGGCCCTCCGGCAGGCTGTACCCCCTCTCGCTTGAGTAGAAGGACTGCGCTCCCGCGCGACAAAGAGGACAGTAGGCGCGCTGGCCCCAGCCTCGGTCTTCGTCAATGGGTATTGCCTTATCGATCACCTCTTCGGCCACCTCATTCGCCCACTGGTATGACTCACTCCTGGTCTCGCAGGAGTAGTGCGAACTGAGAAGGTCGTGAAACTCGTCCGGCGCGAGACTCACAATGGACTGGCGCGCCATAAACAACTCGTCTTCGAGCTGGCGCACTACGGGGTCAGGCTCAATGTGCGGTCGTGCGAAGCGTGGCATTGGCATATCGGCTGCTATTGCTGCTAATCAGCTAATCTTGCAAGTATGCCGAGTCGGCGCTATGGGTCAACGCAGATGACTGAGTACTACGTTACAGCTTTCGTGTACTTCATTCAGCAAGGCGATCAGCCGCTGGTGAAAGTCGGCACGACCGTGGACCAGCCGGCCAAGCGCCTCGCGCAGCTACAGGTGGGCAACGGCTCGAAGCTGCGCTTGTTGGGCGCCATCGATATCCGAGCTGCGGGCGCGCATGCCGGGAACCGCATCGAATTCGCGAAGCTGGCGCGGGCAAGGGAGTCGGAAATTCACCGTGAATTTGCAGACGAGCGACTGAGTGGTGAGTGGTTCAAGCTATCTACCCGCGTGCTAGCGTTTATCGAGCAGGCCAAGAATTGCTGACTGGTAGCAGGTCGAGTTGAACGACTGCCTAGTCAATCTGCCGCTGGCACCGACTCGCGCGCCGGTGTACCGGCCAGGCGCTTCATCTTCCTGCACTCACGCACGTCGATGAAGGTCTTCCACTTGTGGTCCTCGTCCGAGATCCACTGCATATTGTGTGGCTTGTCCTCGCCGCCGTAGCAAAGGGGCCGAACGTGGTCCACGGCCCAACCTGGGCAAGCACCGGAGCTCCGGCCGGTGGCAGGGCAGGGATGCACTGCTCGAAACGCCCTGACCTCGGCGTGGCTGCGCTCAATTGGCTGTGCGGCCAACGTTGTCGCTAACAGCACCATCAAGACAATCAAGGGTCTAAGGTTCATTCGGTCGTTTAACGGCCCGCTTTGATGGCGCCATCATCGCCTTCTTGGAAGACCGCCGTCGAGTCGTTGTTAGCTTCTCAGCCAAGTTCCGCTGGAGCAACGCAGGTCTCAGGCGGGCGATTTCGGAGTGCCATGGCGGGTTGGATTTCTTCGTTTGCATGGGCGGAAGAATCCCACACGAAAGGCCTCAGTTCATCGGAACAAGTGCCGCCGGTTCGGTGACGTTCTTCACAGCCTTGCAGTGCGACCTAGATCCGCGCGGGCCTGACTTCGCGAGCTACATCTCAGCGCCTCGGCCTTGGTTTGCGCCCGAGGCCTTACCGCTTGAAGCGCTCGGGCGGCACCGCGCCCGGCACCTTCACTTTTTGCCAGTCCGTAGACCTCACTCCCGGTTGATAGGGCGAGCCCAAGCGCTTGGCCACCAGACCCTCCAGCTTCAGTTCCTTTGCGTGTTCGAACATCTGACGGCCGTGCTCGGCGTCGAAGTCGCCCACGAACAGCACCGAGGGCGGCGCGGGCGACAGTAGGGCCTGCAGCATGGCCTTGCGCTGCTCGACGGCGGCGCCGATGAGGCTGCGGCCGTCCAGAGCCAAAAGGTCGAATGCGCAGTACACCACGGGGTCGGCGCCTTCGTACCAACGCCGGCGTCGCGCTCGGTCCTGCAGGCGGTTGAAGTCCGACCGCCCAAGATCGTCGAGCACGCACACTTCACCGTCGATGACGTGTGGCCCGCCAGACAGGCGCTGCAGGCCGGCCACCAGTTCCGGGAACCACTTTGTTGCTAAAGCGCCGTTGCGCGTGCGTAGCTGAACATCACCTTTAGCGACGCCCGCCATAAGCCGATAGCCGTCCCATTTGATTTCATAGAACCAGCCTGGGCGGCCAAGCGGCGAGGGCTTGTCCTCGCAAAGGAGCATCGGGGCGGGCAGGATCATGGGGCGCTGACGTAATCGAACCCGGAGCCCTTGCACTGCGGGCAGCGAGTCGGGCCGCTGTGAAACTCATAGGTGCCGGTGCCTTCACACTCCGGGCAGGGGATGCGGCCAGCGCCTGCGCCCATGTTCACAACTGGGGTGATGACCTCCAGCGAGCGGAAGTCGTTGGCATAAACCACCATCAACCCCCCGCCTTCCATGTCGGCGCGCCAATCCTCGGCAATGGTGAGTTGCCGCAGGCGCTCCAACTGCTCCGGCGTGAGGCCGGAATAGTCCTGCGCGTAGTGCGGTAGGTATTGCAGGGGAACGGGGTCCATCCATCCAGTGTCGCGCAAGCAGGGCTGGCGTGGGGTCCAAAACTAAGTTGTGGGCTGGTTGGCTGTCGAGCTGCGAGCGTTTGGCATACGCGCAAGGTACGGGCCTCCCTCGTCTTACCCTAGTGGACAGCGAGAGAGGGGAGACCGTAGGGGATGAAGCATTTGGTTGGCAGAGTAGCCTGGCGTATGTCCACGCCTACCCGCCACACCACAGTGACCGCACAGTCAGCCGGGTGTTCTTCTACGACCATCATCACGGGCCAGCCGGCCGGCAGCGTCAAGAGACTGCCAACAGAATAGGTGGTCGGGAAAAGTGCGGTCACAGCGGGTCGGAAAGCGAATTGCCAATGCTTTGAGTCTCTACCAAATGCCTCAGGCGTGCAATCAGGCTGGTGCCCGTTGGACAGTGATAGGCACTCGCTGCATCGAAGACGGTTTCGCCGATCCAAAGTGGAAGTTGAAAGTAGTGGACTCGAGGAAACATAAAGAAATCCTTGGCAGTTCCATCGTCGTTCATGCGCATCAAAATCATTTGATCGAAGTCAAAGCCGGGAGCGCGCTTTGCGAGTCTGGCCTTCAACCCGGTCTTGTGGTGAGCTTGCCAGACCAGATCGACACCAACCTTGAGGCAACGATTTACCAGCAGATGGCGAGCGCCCTTGACGTACGTCACTGGCACCCCTTCAAGATTAAGCCATGCGGCGACATCGCCCCGGAACGCAGAGGCAATGGCCATGGATCGATGCTGGGCGGTTGTTCTACGCTGAAGCCACGCAAGCGGATCAATTCCAATTAGTGCGTATGCTGCAGCCATGGAACCGAATGCCCTTCTATAGGTGAAAGGGACAGAACAACCGAGACCCGGAAGGTCGATTTCAGTCGCATCCGGCTTCTTTTCAAATGCCTTGCGCAGATCATCGAGCAGCTGCTGATGGCCTTTCTTGGGCCAGAAACCCTTACTTATCTTTCGCTGCGTCTTTTCCCATTGGTTGATTGAAATAATCGCAGGAATGCCCCCGTTGTTACGCACCGGCTCATAATGACCCGTCGCCGCGCCGGCTGCGTGCACATCAGCACTTCGTCCCCATACAAAATTTCCGGCGAACGTCTCGCACGTCAGTAGATCGCGAACTATTCTGTGAGTAAATATCTTGGAGTTTCGGTTCGTGAGCCCTTCGCGATTCAGGAGGTTCACCAAGCCTGAGATTGACATTTCGGGGTCGGCATATAGTCGGAATATTCGCCTCACCAATGCGACTTCATGGCTGGGGCCGAGCACCCAACGTACTCTGTCCGATGGCATTGGCTTCCTCTCGCCAAAGCCCAGAATGCCCTTCATTTCGCCTTCGCGCGACACCACTTGCCGCCTGTAGCCAATGGCAGGCGTACTGCCAAGCGAAAATCCCATTTGGACGACTCGCCTCTGTCCGGCCCGGGTCTTGACCGCAAGTTCTCGACTGTACTCCGCTGCCATAGCCCGCTTGAGGCCTTTGATTACGGTTGCCATAGGAGAGGTAGGGTCCCCGAACGCTTCAGCGACGTAGATCACCTCCACGCCATTGAGTCTGCACAGGTAATCGTAATATGCAGATGCGTCCGTGTTTTGAAACCGACCCCATCGGCTTATGTCGTACACGAGGACTTGCGAGAACGCGCAATCTTTCTCTGCAATGTCGCGCAGGAGTCCAAGCATTCCCTTCCGGTTTCGAATGACCAGTCCACTTCTTCCGGAATCCTCGTAAGTGGCGACCACTTCTAGCTTTTGCTCCACAGCATATTTCCTGATCGCGGCCCGTTGAATGCCGATAGAAAGGTCCTGCTGGTCCGTGGACATTCTCAAATACTCTGCCGCTCTTCGCGCGCGAGGTGGATTTGAATGGGCCATGGGGCAGCGTGTTCTTCTTCGACTAGAAGCGCTATAGGTCTCATGGCTGATGGCGGCCCATTGGCGCACGAGGCATTGAATTTCAAGCAGATTGCCCTGCTCAACAGGACTGGGGTGGTTATGCTGGCAAGCGCCTGCATACGTCCTGCGATGCAGAGGTCAGCGAAGCATCCCGCGTGGCCGGCCGATTTCTCTTGAAAGCGCTGCCATGATTAAAAGATGCAATGCCGCCCAGTACATCCGGATGTCTACCGACAAGCAGGATTTGTCGCCTCAGATCCAAAAGGCGGCGATTGAGTCTTATGCGCGGAAGTGTGGGCTGGACATCTTGGTGACTTATGAGGACGACGGCCGCAGCGGTGTGCACCTTTCAAACCGGCCAGCTCTCACGCAGCTTATCAAGGATGTAACGACCAGCCCATCGTTTGGTGTGGTGTTGGTCTATGACGTCAGCCGGTGGGGACGCTTTCAAAATGCCGATGCGTCTGCCTACTACGAATACCACTGCATTCTTCATGGAGTGCAGGTGATCTACGTGGCCGAGACATTTGCGAATGACCACACCCCAATGAGTGCACTTGTGAAGAGCATGAAGCGCACCATGGCAGCAGAGTACAGCCGGGAGCTTGCGACCAAGGTCGTGGCAGGTCAGAGGCGGGTGATAGACATGGGCTTCGTGATGGGACCGCCTCCATCGCTAGGGTATAGGCGACAATCCGTGTCCGCGGATGGTTCCACCCGAACCGAGCTTCGTTGGGGGCAGAGAAAGGGCGCGCTTACGGATCGAGTCGAATGGGTCTTGGGGCCTGATCCCGAAGTCGCTCTCGTGCGAACAATCTTCTCGCGGTACGCCGCTGGGCATTCTGTTCGGGATATTGTGGCGTCGCTGCTCAAGGAGGGCTGCCATGACCAGGCGGGGCGGCCCATTAGCCTGTATCACATTCGGCATCTCTTGCGAAACGAGGCTGTGATTGGGATCTTTGTTTGGGGCAGGCCTCATGCCGAAAGCAGAATGCGCTTGGTTGAGGGAGAGCGCATGCGCGTGGCTGGACGTGTGCCTCAAATCGTCGATGATGCGACGTGGGAGCTTGTGCAAAATCGACTGCGAGGTTCTATTCCAAAGAAGCGAAGTCTCGAAGAGATGATCCAGGATCTGGAGAAGGCGCTATCGCGAAACCCTAGCCTCCGCAGCGCCGATCTGGGTGCCGAAGGGTGCGCCCCGCTGTCAGCATATAAGAACTGCTTCGGCACATGGCAGCACGCACTAATGGCCGCTGGTGCCGATCCTTCCGTTGTCGCGGCAAATCTCGCTGAGCGTCGGCGCGTTTGTCGTAACCTTGTTTATGTGATCGGCCATGCGCTTCTGGAGGCACTTGCGGCGGCGAAGGTGCAGGCTTCATTCAGTGGCCGTACGAACATTCTGAAAATTTTGGGGTATTCGATTCGCGTGCGCCTTGCGTGGCAGGTCGTACGCCCATGCGGCCGAAGCATGTGGGAAATTGAGAATCACTCAAACTTGCCTAGCGTCTCGCATACGCTCTATGTGAGGGTGGACAAGCTCCTGAGTCCGAGGGACTATTTGTTGGTCAGGTCTGGTAACTCATCGCAGCCGTTGCCCTCGTGGGTGCCGACGCTCGTCCCGCAAGCGTTGCAAAAATTCCATTCGCCCACGATGCGGAAATTGGTTAAGAGGCTCAAGAGTCTCGCCTAGAGTGGGGAGGAGGAAATTCCCTGCTCCGATGCGACAATTCAACGTTCAAACCTCGATCAGCCAGGCTCGCGCATCTTCGACGGATGTAAAAGTCCTTAAGGCCAAGCCCATCTTTGGATGCGTAGTAGCGTCGGCTGGGGTAGAACGGCGGATTCGAAGCAACACCGAACAGCCTGCACGCCCGGCCATGAAGGCAAAATGAGCCACCCGCTGAAGGGAGAGCACCATGCCCAGAGAGTTGAAGTCGGCAGAGGAAATCCAAGCAGAAGTGCGCCGACTCCTGCACGAGACTGAAGCTGTGCGCCACGATAAGGCCGAAATCGGCGTGCCGGCGGTCACCGCTCTCGCCGAACTCGATGCCACAGGCTGCAACTGGTCAATGATGTACTTCCGAAATGCCAGAGGCTACAGCAACGAATGCGCCTGGGCCATCATGCAGGTCCAGACTAAGTGCAATTTGCGAGACGATTGAGTGCTCGGCTTTCACCACGATTTTCAGGAGACCAGCGATGGGCGACGAAAACGAAACCATGGTCGTGGAGGTGGTGGAGGGCAAGAGCGGAGAACTTGAGCACACGGCCGCTGACGGGAAAAAGCGCACGTACTATCCCAGCTACCAAAACTGGGTCGAGTTGGAGGAGCTTGGAGTGTGGCAACACCTCCGTGAGCCGGAACAGAAAGGCGACCAGCCTCGATTAGTTACGCAGCTTCGCGGCGAGGCTTGCCTAGACGATTACGACATTTCTGTGATCGGCGAGCCGGATAACAAGGCTCGACGCCTGCGCTTTACCTTGGAAGCTGGCGACGTTGACCCCGCCCTCGCCGAGTCCGACAGCCGCTCCCGCATCTCACTCAGCAAGCCATTAGGTGGCGCCCGGCTTGGATTCAGCCGCGCTGATTGGGAAATCGGGAACCAGGATGAGTGGTGGCTAAGCTGTCAACTACCGGATCACACGATCACCGCCTTGCGTGACGCGATTGCGGCGGGCAGGCTGCGTACCGTGAAGCTCGGGGTTCGGATGCAAGACTTGTACACAACAGACCATCCTCTTGCCCCAGCCTCATCCAAGTCTCACCTCTACCTGCGGCCCAGTCGCAGCGGCAAGAGCATCGAATGGCCAGAAATGGCATATGGGTACGTCATTCAATTCGCCATGGAATTGTCGCGTGTGGACATGCGGCCCGTGGAGCTTGACCAAGACAATCCGGACCATGATCACATGGAGGTTCGCAAAGCACCCCCGGACCAAGTGGCACTTGCGCTTGGTGTGCTAACCGACAGTGTTCTGTCCCTGCGCTCGACGCTGAAATGGGTGGGCGGGATCGCGGTTGCGTGCTTGGTCGTCCTCGCATTGAAGTGATGACGCGTGTACCGCTGCTTCCGAAATAACCACCTGAGCTCAGGAATGGTCCACTTGGCGCGGAACATCCACCACTGGAGCTTCTCGAGACCTCCCGCCGATTTGATCAGGTAGTCCTGATGCCCTGTTTTCTCGCTGTTCTATCAGGCACGTCACAGGGATTCGCGCTGCCCCTTTAAAGCCCGCGCGAGGTCCCTCAGCATGCTCCGCGTCCCGCCCTTCCAGCCATTGCGACTAACCCTGCTTTTTCCTTCTGGGGTTTTCGGGCCGCTGGATCGTTCCCACGGCTTCCACTTTTGAATTGCCTCGCGCTGGCGCTGTCGCTGCTCCTGCGTCCAAGATCGTGCCGCCATGTTGTTTGTCCTCTAAAAGTTTGGTTTGCTCATTTTTCTTTTCCCCGTGCGTGGGCGTGGCCTGTTCACCGTCCTTTTTATGGACTCCGAAAACCCCGTTGTTGACCTGTTGCGGCCCGCTAGAGATGTTGGCCTGCTTGGCGAACACGACCGGTGGGTTCTTGATGGCGGCGAGAGTCTCTAACGTGGCACGGCACTGCCCTTGAGCCTTTAGGGCAAGCCGCATGTAGCGTTCAGTCGCGTCCATGTATTCGCCCATGTTCATTGCGGCTCGGCGCGCTAGTTCGGCAAAGATTGAGTTCAACGAAACGGCCTGCGCATTTAGCATCTGCTCTGCTGCCCTTAGGTCGCCATCGTTCACTGCCTGCCCGGCATCCCGCAGACTGGCCACCATGTCCGTCAGAGATAGCTCCCCATGCTCGGCCTGGGAGAACTTCACTACGAGGCCCGCATTGGTCGCGAGTCCAGCGGCGGCCATGTCGGTGACCGCTTTGTCCATGGTGATGCCAGGCGGGACAACCATGTCCAGTCGCCTGCTCTTGGGTGTTTCCGGTTTGGCCGGCGCCGTGCTGACTGCCTTTTTCTTAGACGAACCTTGCCCTTGATTTCCCTTGATTGTTTTCATGCCTTCGCCTCCTGCAAGGCCGCCAGCCTGCGTAAGCTTTCATCGCGCTCCGTCATAGTCCGCGCGACTTCTTCCGGGTTGAACTTCGCGCCCCAGATTGAAGCGCCTTGCCGGTAGTTGTTGAGAATCTCCGCACCTGGGGCGATGTCCTCCAGTGCCACCCATTCGAGGTCTCCGTTTTCCAGTAGTCGAAACTCGGTGTTCGGCCAGGGCGAGTGATTGGCGTAGCGACCCAGCCAAGTCCGTTTGCCGTCAATGCGTGCTGGTCCGATGACTTCGCCTGACTCAATCGCGCGGTCGGTGAATAACCCTTGGCCTTGTATCGGCGAAGGCGCGAGGCGTAGATGCTCATAGCCGGGCGGCATGGGGCATTGGTCTGCGGTGTTGTGCACCACGGCGGCGACCCTTTCCGCGTCCCATCCGACCTCAGCCAGCACTCTTAAGTAGTCGCGACGGATGATTTCAAGCAGCGTCATGCTTTGGCCCTCGACTTCCAAGTCAGTCATATGTCACCTCAATATGTGTGGGCGAAGGTGTCGCACCGTTGCAGAATTCGCGGTAGCCAGGCGTCACGTACTGCGCAAGCGCGGGGCCGGCAATGGCGGCACTCCACGCACAAGACCCGGTCATCACCTTCGAAGTCGCGGGCTGCAAGGCGTTCTGCCAAGGCCTCGGCATCCGGCAGCTTGAGATCCTCAAAGCGGCGCAGGCGGCGCTCAAAGGTGGCAACGGATTCGTCGTCCCAGCAGGCCACGCCAAGCGGTGGCTCGGTAGTGGTGGTGGTTGCTAAAGCAGCTAATTTGCTAATCGGTTCGGCGGTGCTTTCGGCGGCCGGTGTTAGCCGATTAGCAGCGTTAGCAGCGGCGGCAGCTTTCAAGTGCGCAAACTTGAACGTCATAGCCGCACCTCCCACGCCTCAGTGCGCTGACGCCCGTCCCACTCGATAGGGTCTAGCGTCGGGCGCACGCAGTAGTGGTCACTAAGCACCGCCATGGTCTCCCGCATCACCTTGGCCTGGCGCAGCTTGCCGGGGCCGTACTGCGTCAGTTCTGCCAAACACACCACGCGGTTGCCGCGCTTCACCAGCCAGTCCCAGAGGAGCACTGCGCGGTCGGTGCCTTCACGTTGGGGCTGAGCGCCCGACAGGCGAATGGCCTCCCCGATGTACCACTGCAAGACCTCTGCGGCGCTCGTCATCGCCTGGTTGGTGATGAATGTGGCGTCTGGGTTGTGTACCAGCGCGAGGACACCGGCCACGCGGGCAACCTGTTCGGCCAGCTTTGACGCAAAGCCGCGGACGTTTGCGAGCACCGTGGGGATAGACCCCTCGATGTCGTCATGGAGGGCGATCCATTGATTGCGGGCGTCCTCGTCCAACGTCAACGGGCGAGGTGTCAGTTCGCCCATCTCGTTCGTAGCCCAAGCCGGCTGCAACAGCTTTTCCATGGCCGCAAGGTAGGCGATGTACTCGGGCGTCGCATCGGGCCGCTCGTCTTTGAAGAAGCGGGTTCCCGCCGTCGATGCCGGGTAGCCGACCAAGCACCGCGAAAACAGCCCCTGGTCGCGCAATACCGGGTTCCCTAACCAGGTGAACGCCGCACGCGGCTGCACCATCAGATGGAGGGCCACGCGGCGGCCGTAGAGCTTGTGAGCTCCATCGCCAGCGCGCACGCGATCAAGGGCGCCGCCATCCCACATGAGCGACAGTCCCGCCGCCGTTCTGAGTTGGTTGTCCTCGGACATGCCATGGCCGCCCATGAACCGACCGCCTTCCGATGAAAAAATGCCGACCGACTGGAGCCCGCGCTCCAGCAGTTTCGACATTCCCTCCACGGTCGGGTCGCTGGCCATGAACACGGCTTTCCGTGGTTCGTCGGTCGTTTCCTTGTCGGCCTTCGGCAGCGCCTTGAACTCTGCCATCTCGGTGACATACGCGTCGTGCTTGGCCTTCTCAAATGCCGCGTGGGGGCGCAGCACCAGGCTGTCCACGGCGCTCTTGCGCTCACCTGACTCCGCCACCGACACCACGAACAGTGAGAGCGGGCTCACTGCGCCATGGGGAAGGACAACGTCAGCGTGTGCTTGGGCAGCAAGGCTGGCCGCTGCTAGCAGGCTGCCACCAATGATGGCGTCAGGCGCCTGAGTTGTGCGCAGCAGGACCGTCGCGCAGTCCCTCATTGCCTTGGGGAACGCCGCCAAAGGGAAGGGCGCCGGCTCTCCCAGCGCACTCACCAGCGGCAGCATGTCGTCCGGCCATGTTTCGGCCACTGGGGCTTCAAACGGCTCAGCAATGACTTGGGCGTCGGTCTTGCTCACAACCGCTGCTCCTTTGCTCTGGAGTTCATCAGTACGTCTGCCCAGTCCTCGCCGACATTTCTTGGCGTGAGGATCCGGCAGTCGAGGCCTGCTTGGTGCGCCCTGGTGGCCAACTTTGCACCGGCGATTTGTCCGGCGCCGTTCTCGTCGTTGTCCGTGTAGATGAGCAGGTTTTCGATACTTCGGTGCCAAACGTAGCCGCGCATTAGTGAGGCACTCGTCGCGGCCTCGACGGGCACGCCGTTCAGCACGAAGCATGCAACCGCTGTTTCAAGTCCCTCCGCAATGGCGATGGTCCGAAGGCCATTGCACACGCGAGGCTTAAACAGCTTGATGCTGCTGCCCACGAGGGGCGCGCTAGCCATGGTAAGTTTCTTGGGGTTTCCCACACGGGCCTTTCCGCCCATGGGATCGAGGTACGTGCGATGGATCGCAACCGCCTCATCGTTCACGTCGGTGACGCGCGACAAGATCGCGGGGAAGTAGCCGATGAGGACACGATCCTCAAAGTACGGCGCGGCCTTGTGAAACCGGAGTACGCGATCCTTGTTCCCGCCGTGGAAGTAGACGTGGCGACTGTGCAGATATTTTCCGCCCAGGTCATGTTGGGTGAGAGGATCGGCCGAATCGAAGAACGCCGCGTTGTCAGCTTTTGCGTGCGTCCTCATCTCTGCTTCTTCAAGGCGCTGCTGTTCTTGCAATCGAGCCGCCTTCGCCACAATTCGGCGCGCTTCGCCTGGGCTACGAACAGGCCCGTTCGCTGCCACGTACTGCTTGAAGTCCGCCCTGAAGTCCCCGACCACCGCTGCCCCATCCGGAAAGAGGCGAATCCAGCCGCTCTTGCTGTGGCGCTTGGACGGGTCGGTCGCGAAGCGGGTGATGCGGTGCGTGTCGAAGTCAGCGGGGCAGCATCCCGGCCAAAGTCGCTCGATCAAGGTTCTGATGTGGGTGAAGCTCATGCTGCCTCCAGATGAAGGCGGCGAACGAGCCACGAGGCCCAGTTCATCGGCAGGTATCCGGTTAGTGCTGCGAAGACGATGGCGCACTTGACGCGGCCGGCTACGCTGGCACAATAGAGGCTTGAGTTTTCATTGGAAGCCGCTTTTCGGGTTGCACCCCGGAGCGGCTTCAGTTTTTTCGCAGACATGAGTTTTCCTTCCTGGCGTCTATGCGCCTGGTGGGTTGAGATGCGATTCGGAGGTCTGGGCGTCAGGTCTTGCGGTTGGTGATCTCCTTGGTCAGACGCCGCACAGGCGGCGAAGCTCCGCCACCGGCCATGCCAAGCGGCCGTTGATACGGGAGGGTTTGATGGGACCTGAATCGAAGCAGGCCCAACTACGGAGCGTCTGGGGCCTGCGATTCAGGTAGTACGCCGCCGCGTCGGTATCGACGGCGGGACGCGTCACCGCCTCAAGCGGCGGATACGTAGCAATGTTGGGTTCGCGTTTCTCCCAGTGGCCCAGCGTGGCCGGGCCCTGGAGTTCTGCGACAGCTTCGGTTTCCATTCATCACCTTTCTTGCCAATTGCTCGGCGTTGAGGTGATTTCAAACCCGGGTGTGTCCTCCCCCGCAACTGTCCCCTGTTCCCTTCTTGGGGGGATACCTCACTCAGCTCCCAGAACGAGCTTCAACCGGCGCAGCTCCTCCCACGCCTTCTCGAAGGACTTTTCCGTGAAGAGCAAGGAGCCGTCGGTGAAGCGCTCGCGCTCCTTCAACAAGGCGCTCTTGCACGCCGCCTTCGCGCCTGCCCTTCCGGCTTTGCGTTCGGGAAGATCAGCCGGATCATGGCCCTGGCTGCGCAGCCGTTCCAAGATGCGATCACGCTGGCGTGCCGACTTCTTTCCTGCTTGCTCAGGCAATTCCGTCCTTGGCAGATCGTCGCTCTCCGCGGCCAGGATCTTGCTGAACGTGTAGCCGGTGACCTTCCATTCCTTAGTCACCAGATCGTCCACGTCGGTGGCGTAGACGACGTTCAGCCACGACCTGATGATGTCCTGTGACGTGATCGGAATTTCCGTCAGAGGATGTCGCACGGTCAAACGACCTTGGAAGAACGCCGATTCAAGCTTCTTGCGCATCTCGCCGCCATCGACCCTGAGGTGAGCGGCAAGGATCTGCGCGGCCTCGGCGACGGTGAAGTGGCCTTTTGCTTGTCGCTCGTCCACCTCGCGCGCCATCGCCTCGAACTCCTCGTCTGACGCCATGAAGGTGGAGATCGCGCCTGCCAGCTCCACCGTGCGCTGCTTCATGCCGCCGAATTCAATCGGGGGCGCGTCGCGCTTCTGCTTCGCGTGGACGGCTCGCTCGAAGCCGCGTTCAACGGTCTGGCGATTTGCCTTTGCCCATTGCAGCCAGTTCTCGGGGCTCTCGCGCTCGCGGTCGTGCGCTGCGGCGAGGCGCTCAATCTTCTGGCATTCAGCAATTGCACGAGAGGCGTCGTTTCGATTCGGCCGCTCCTTCAGCGTCTTGAACACATCAGGATCGAGGCCGCAAAGCAACCTCGCGGCCTCGGCAGCGCTGAGCGTGGGCATGTTCAGCACCCAATACTCCCAATCTATGGGTTTGCCGTTGTGCACTGACTCTCCGAACCACTGGACAAATTCGTTCTCCGCTTCCTTGTCTGGCACCACAACGAATTGCAGCCCTGCATCGGTCAGCGGCTTACACGCATTGAGGTCGTCAACCCAAAAAACATCGTGATCAATCTTGAGAAGTAGCCAGTCCTGCTCCTCCAGCGAGTCGAAGTCGTGGCCTTTAATCAGTCGCTGATCGCAAAGTTCGCGCAGACGCGACTCCCACGCGAGCATTGCGGCGCCCATCGCCTCCTCATAAGGAGTGCCTGAGTCCTCGCTTTGCTTCCTCGCACTGATCGCCGCCTTCGCTATGGCATGGACCAAGAGGCCAAGAGAAAGGTAGGGATGGGTCATTTCGACGAGGACGGTCACATGCACTCCTTCAAGTCTTCCGGGCCCGGCTACAACCGTTATAGCCGCAGCCGGTTGTAAAGCCTACGCGGCGATGCTCGCTCGGCGGCATGTAGGCGTCAATGGGTATATCGAGGTCATTCGCCAGTGGCGGCGCGTCGTCGCTGTCGTCCAGCGGTTGCAGGTTCGCGTCGTCAAGAACCCCGCTTTGAGTCGGTGCGCAAGGCGTTCCATCGGTGTGGCGGTATTGCAGTGGCCGGCCCAATGACGTGACGATCCACGGCTTGCGGAAGCCTGTCCACTGGCAGCCGTCGTACTCGCGCGGGAAGAAGTAGGGGGCCTTGACGATGACGATCACTCCTTCGTTTGCGCCATCGACTACTCGTGCGCGCTGCCCAGGTTAACTTTGGACTTTTTATGGAGAACACGATTCGGATTCACTTCACCCTTCAAGGCCAGGTGCCGCGCGTGCCGGGCAGCACAAATCTGCGAACGATTCACAACGACGGCCCCGATCACAAGCTAATCACGGCTGGCGACGAGGACGACTTCAAGTATTGGATAGAGCACCTTGACGCAGCCCGCGTGCCTTATGAGGTAGCCGTGTAACGAAAATGGAGTCTGGCGGGGGTCTGCGTGATGTGGATCCCCGCCTTGCTGGATGCCGGCAGCGCAGTACAGTTGGCACATGAACAAGGGCGAGAAATCTCGTGCCCAATGGAGGACGCCTTGAGCGAGGACAAGAAGGGATTTGACCTAAACCAGTTCGCCAAGCCCATTGCGAAGATGGAGACTGGCCAGGGCAAGGTTTACCTGTATCAGGCGGACGAGAACGTGCGCAAGTTGCATCGCGAACTCGTTGCCCAGCCGGCCGAGGCTAGGGCTCTCAAGACCTTCAGGAGGATCACTAGTCAGGAAGTCCGACAAGGGTTGAGCGACCAAGTCGTACCTTTGCCAGACGCGGTGTTCGGTGGCCTAGCAGAGTCGGAAATCGCGCAACTCGCCGAGCTATTTCGGATCAATAGATACAAGCGCCGAGTGAAGTCGGACAAGCCTCTTGCGACATTCGAGCCGAAGCGCAGCGATGAATCTGCGCTTGCATTTTTCGACCGCATACTCGACGCCGACATTCAAGAAGGCGACGCCGAAGCGCGAGAGCAGCACAAGAAGCTGCTGGATATGCTTCAGACCCCCGCCAACAAGATTCTTGAGCAACTGAACGCAAGCAGTGATCGCTTGGGTGGTACGCTGAGCAAGTACGAGAGCCTAGCGACCTTAGAGATTCCGCCTATGCGCGACTTCGCGGGCGAGCAATTTAGCCAGATGGCGAAGGAACGCCGCGAGGATCGCGTGGTTGCACGTCTCACTGCCGACATGACAAAGCAATCGGCTGAAATGTTGCGGGATTTGGTCGAGGCTGCCGGCACGTTCCTAGTGCGATTCGATCAGCGGGATGCGAAATCTGATCGTCAGATAAACATTCAACTCTGGGTCGCGGTCGTGTCCCTGATCCTCTCCGTTGTTCTTTCCGGCGTCGGCGCCTGGTACGCGCGCGCCGCCTACTACCAGGACGAAGCGAAGAACAAAGCAGACGACACGGCCGCGAAAGCAACTGCAGAACGGGACACCCGGATCGACACAATCTTGCAACAGAACGCCAAGATCATTGAGGAGTTGCAGAAGCAAAAGGCGTCGTCGGCACCAGTGCGCGCGACGCGCTGATGCGGCTCTCACCTGATCAAGCGCTCATGCCCCGGAAGTGAGCACATGGGCCAAGGCGGCCTTGCCGAGGGCCTTCACTGCCTCGAAGCTCAATTCGATGCCCTTCGTCTTTGCCGTTTTTTTTACTTCATCCCAGATCGGCTTGCTACGTAGCGTGTCAAGCAACTCGTGCCCCTCCCAAGTCAGCGCAGGATTCAACAGCGCCTCTCGGCTCAAGTCGGTCGCATCGAACCCTGTGAGAAAGCCCGATTTCCACAGCAAAATCGCATGCTGCGCCTTAATCGAAAACTCATCGGGACTGACCTCGTATTCCAAGCTTTCTGGATCCCCAATATCGTGTTCCTCGACCTCGGCGAGCACGTCGCGGATCACGTCCCAATCGCGTTTCATTTGTTTGCTCCATTAATCAGGCGAAGCGTCCGCTCACCTTGGTCAAAAGTGATGTCAGCCTCAACCAGAATCCAAGCTTCAATCTTGACATGCCAACTGCGCAGGAGGTCGAGCGGTCGCCGAATGTAGTTCTGTTCGCGAACACCCTGCGGCGCGTGCCCTTGGATTTGTGCGCTAATGCCGGCGGGCACTTCAATCCACTCCGACAAGGACGCGAACGACCGGCGCAGCCCATGCAGCGTGAGGCCGTCGAGTCCCGCCACCTGGCACGCTTGGCGATGCGCAATGCTCGGCTCCGTCAACCGGCCAGATTTGCTCGCCGGGCTACTGAACACCCACTCGTTTCGCTTCGGCAGTGCGGAAAGGAGGCTGGCCACGTAGGGGGTCAGCGGCACCATGCGGCTATCCTCGACTTTGTCCTTGAGGGACATTCCGTGCCACAGAAAGTTCACATCGGCCCAGCGCAACGCTGCGAGCTCCTCGCGCCTTGCGCCCGTCAGGAGGAGCGCCTGTAGGTACGCCGCAATCACCGGATTCGGAATCTGTTGCACCGCGCTGAACCATGCCTTGAGTTGCTCGCGCTGCAGCACGTCGTGCTTGACCTTAGGCGCGCCGGCTTTTTCGCGAATCTTCTTGCCGCTCGCGGCGGTTGCATCGACTGCGTCTCGATAGGCGGGCTCTGCAGCGCACCAGCGTAAAAAGGCCTTGAGCAAGCGCAGCGCAAGACGGACGCGGGCGGGGCGCTTTGGCCCTTCCTTTGCCACCCATGCATCCAGTCGTTCGGCTGTAACCTCGTTTAGGCGCAGGGGCATCAGTTCTGCCAAGGGCCCAGCGACGGTCTCCTTGGCTGTGCTTCGTGTCCTGGGCTTGCCGCCAGTCTGGGCGAGGCGGACATGGTCTGCGTAATGGTGGTCGCTCCAATGCGGCCTGCGCTCGGCCAGGTACACGTCCCACGCGTCTTGAACTTTGGCGGCGCGCATTAGCTGATTAGCGCGATTAGCAACGTCAACTGCTGTTCGCTCGGCGCGAACTTGGCGCGGATCGCGGCCCGAATCGACGAGCGCCTGCAAGCGCGTCGCTTCTTCGCGTGCGCCAGATTGAACGATGGTGCCGCCCTTGCCGGTGCGGTCGCGGCGGTTGTTCAGCGGCCAAACATCGGGGCTGCCGATGGTGATGCGGACTGTCTGGCCGTGAAAGCGGCTCTGGAAGACATATGCCTTTGAGCCGGGCGTGGCGCGCAGGCCCAGGCCGGGCGTATCAGCGTCCCATAGGAACACCTGCGCCTTGTCGGCGGGGCATGAGAAGGCCTCGACGCGCGGCGCGGTGAAACTGATCTTCGCCAACGGCAGCTCCTGTCGTGTAAGCGGCCATGTAAGCACTCTTGGCCGGAATCGATCAACTTTGCTCAACGCCAAAACGGGCGCAAAGCCTTGTCAGGGGCCAATTCTAAGGGGGCAATCAACGCGGACGGACAGAAAGCGATGCAGAAATTTGGGGATTGAAAATCCGCGTGTCGGTGGTTCGATTCCGCCCCAGGCCACCAGAATTCAAGCGCCTCCGCACCTCATCAGGGTCCGGGGGCGTTTCTACAATTCGAGCCACATTTCTACAGTTCCTGGGTCATTGGAACTGGCCGCAGGAGCAAACTGTGGCATGAACATCAAGTCGATCCTCGTCTCTGGCCTTCACCGTGTTTTGTGGGTGGCGCTGCTCGCGTTCGGCTTGGTCCCAACGACGGTAGATGCTTCATCGGTTCCCCAGCCCGCTATCTCCATACTCGTGACGCCTTGGTTCTCGGCCGGGCTCACGGATATACCGAGGTTCACTTGGAGTAGAACCAACCCTGATGCCTTGGTATTCGGTGCCAATGTGTCGCGGTGGCGTGACTACGCCACCCCGGCTGATATGTACTTCGGCGTGTTGACTCCGGACGGCCGTACCCTCTCGTGGCGGCCTGTGCCTGGCAATGTCGCGACTTTGCAGGAAGGACTTTTTCCAGTGGTGCAGGCGACGACTGCCGAGGTAACGGATAGCTATTCGCTGCTGGGCGGATTTCCCCGCTTCCCACTTTCATCCTCGGACCCGACAGGCATCTACTCGGTCTTCGTTCTCGTAGTCCCCGCAGGCTCTGACCCAAGAAATGCGAGCCTTTGGACTGCGGCACAAATGTGGCCGGTCGTTATCACGAACTGATTCGCGCGAACTGATCGAAGCGGCCGGACGCGCTCGCAATGTGGGACCGCAAGCTGGGTCAATGGTTGTCCGACAATCCTTCATTCACTCAGTGTCCATGACTGGAGCTCCGCCAAACCCGGGTACCATCGCTGCCCAACAGGGGAGGGCAGTATGGCTTCTGGTCGATCGAGCACGCCAGCGCGCCAGTGGATGGCGGCGATTTTCATGTCGGCCCTCGTAGCCGCCTGTGGCGGGGGCGATGAGCCCGGCCCGCGCGACGTGGCGACTAAAGCCGCTGCGCTGAAGCCTTCCGCAACTGCCCTGCGGATCTCGCCTACTGCCGCCGCGGAACAGCTTTTGAATGTGGCGGAGGCAAGGTTCCCCTCCTATTTCCCGGGCCACCGGACGACCCTCAGCGCCAGTCCCTTCTCCTACCGCTACTACCCGCAGACCGGCACCTACCTGGGCGTCGTGACGATCGCCAACGCGTCGTTCCAACTGGGCCACGTCTATGTGGCCGGCGCAGGGCTGGGCACCCTGACCAACCCCACAGACATGGGCTCGCTGGAGAACTTCATCAAACCGCTGGAGTGCCCGGGTGGCACGTTTCATACGCCACCCACGGTCAGCGGCACCGCGCTCTTGCCGGTGTGCAACAACGTTTACATCGATCCTTCCGTACCCACGGAGCAGTGGGCTGGGATCATCGACGGCATCAACGTGGCCATTGGCATGAATACCGCTGTGTACGGCGCCCTGATGTCGACCATGCCGGATGTGATCGTGTGCGAGAGCGCAGCGTGCGGAGACTACTTCGCGGGCCCGAGCCGGCGCAATACGACGCTCTATCCCAACACCTACGCCGGCACATACGTGGCGCCTCGGCTGACCGTGGTGCTGACCTCGGCGACCTGGACGCAGAATCCCTATGTGCTGGCGCATGAGTTCTCGCACGTGGAGGTGTCCGTCCGGCTCAATGGGCAGCACGTCCCGGCCTGGTTCGATGAAGGCCTGGCCACCTACCTGGCCGGCGAGCCGATCTGCACCAACGTGACGGGCAAGGGCATCGCCGACCTGCGAACGCTCGACGACGAAGGCGACTGGGTCGCCTATACCGGCTCGGTGGACGCGTTCTTCAAGACCTACTGCCAGGCCGGCGCCGAGGTGGGCGCCTGGGTCCGCGCGCGAGACAGCGCCGCCATCGGCCAGCTGCTGCAGGCCGTGCGCCAGGGGCAGTCCTTTTCAACGCAGTACGGCGCGATGATGACCCAATGATCCGGCGTCCCCGCGACGGTCGCAGAGCTTCTTGAGAAGGTTCTGCGCCGTGCGCGAAAGGAGATATCCCGGGCGATCAATAAATCTTGCTGCAGCTCGCACTCACCGTGGTCATCTGCCCGCCCACCCGCAGCTGCGCAGTCCCGACCAGGTTCGTCCCCGAGATCGTCATGTTGAACGACCCGCCGCTATTGGTCGTTCCGCTGAAGGTCGATCCGACGACCTGGCCCAGGCCGTAGCCGTTCAGGTCCTGGTAGTCCTCGAGCGCCACCACGCCGAACGCAGCGCGTCCATCCGGATAGCCGACCACGGCGATCGCGCCGGTCTTGGGCCCGACGACGCATTGGTACGCGCCGTCGATCACTCCGCCTCCCGCGAAGCAGGCCAGGGGTGCTGCGAGCGCAGCGCTCAGAAGAAGTCGCTTCATCATGTTCCTTTTGAAATTGCAGGAATTCAATTGGCGTGGATGAGCTGCGCACGGATGCGCTGCCCGGCGCGAGTTTAATGAGGCCCCGCGCGCCGCGGCACCCGCAGAATCCCGAATCAACCCCGTTTCGATCCGCACGGAGTGGCCTGCACAGGTACAGTTGAAGCGGAAATCGACCAGCTTTATTCCTCACGTGAGTTCCACTTCGCATCTCAATCCCAACGATGAGGCAGAGCGCCTGCGCCTCTTCATCTCCCGAATTTCCGATTACGCGATCTACATGCTCAGCCCGGAGGGCGTCGTGGCGAGCTGGAACGCGGGCGCCGAGCGCTTCAAGGGCTACACGCCGGAAGAGATCATCGGCCAGCACTTCTCCCGCTTCTACAGCGAGGAAGACCGTGCGGCCGGCATCCCGGCCAAAGCGCTCAAGCAGGCCCGCGAGCAGGGCAAGTTCGAGGCCGAAGGCTGGCGGATGCGCAAGGACGGCACGCGGTTCTGGGCGCACGTCGTCATCGACCCCATCATCGATGAATCCGGCGAACTGGTCGGCTTCGCCAAGATCACGCGCGACGTCACCGACAAGCGCGTCGCCCAGGAGGCGCTTCGCGAAAGCGAGGAGCGCTTCCGGATGCTGGTGCAGGGCGTCACCGATTACGCCATCTACATGCTGTCGCCCACGGGCGTGGTCACCAACTGGAATGCGGGTGCGCGCCGCATCAAGGGCTTCGACGACGGGGAGGTCATCGGCAGCCACTTCTCGCGCTTCTACACCGACGAGGACCGCGAGAAGGGCACGCCGGCCCGCGCACTGGCCGAAGCAACGGCGAACGGCCGCTTCGAGGCCGAAGGCTGGCGCGTGCGCAAGGACGGTACGCGGTTCTGGGCGCACGTGGTGATCGATTCGATCCGCACGGAGTCCGGCGAGCTGGCCGGATTCGCGAAGATCACGCGCGACATCACCGAGCGGCGCCTGGCCGCGCAGGAGCTCGAGAAGGCGCGCGAGGCGATGTTCCAGTCCCAAAAGCTCGAGGCGATCGGCAAGCTCACGGGCGGCGTCGCGCACGACTTCAACAACCTGCTCAGCGTGATCACCAATGGGCTGGACCTGCTGCGCAACTCCGTGAAGGACTCGGGCGCCGTCAATCTCATCAACAGCATGGAAAAAGCCGCGCTGCGCGGCGCTTCGCTCACCAATCAATTGCTCACCTTCGCGCGCCAGCAGCCGGTGTCGCCGGAGCCGCGCCAGCTCAATCGCGTGATCACCGCTTTCGAATCGGTGCTGCGGCGCGCGACGAGGAGCTCGATCAAGTTCGAGCTGGAACTGACGGAATCGCTGCCCACGGTGATGATCGACGTCGCGCTGTTCGAAACCGCGTTGCTGAACCTCGTCGTCAACGCCAACGACGCCACGCTGGACGGCGGGAGCATCCGCGTCGCCACGCAGGTGGACACGCTGGGGGAGGGCGAAGTCGGGAACCTGCCGCAAGGCTCGTACGTCGTGATGTCGGTGCAGGACACGGGCTCCGGGATGCCCGCGGAAGTCGTCGCGCGCGCGGTGGAACCGTTCTTCACCACCAAGCCCGTAGGCAAGGGAACGGGGCTGGGCCTGAGCCAGGTCTACGGGATGGTGCAGCAATGCGGCGGCGACATGAAGATCACCTCGCACGTCGCGCAGGGCACGACGATCTCGCTGTACTTCCCGATCTCGGATGAAGACCCGGTGCAGGAATCGCTGCCGCCGCCGAGCGACAAGGTGCTGATCGTGGACGACCAGCCCGACGTGCTGGAGATGGCCAGCGAGATTTTCCGCTCGCTGGGCTTCCATGTGATCACCGCCACGTCGGGGCGCCAGGCCCTCGAGATCCTCGCGCGCACGCACGACATCCACTTCCTCTTCAGCGACGTCGTGATGCCGGGCCTGAGCGGCATCGAGCTCGGTCTGAAGGCGCAGGAGATCTCGCCCAAGACCAAGGTGCTGCTCGCCTCCGGCTATGCGGCGCCGGCGGGAAGCATGAAGGGTTTCGAGTTCGTCGCGAAGCCCTACCGCATCGCGGACATCCTCAAGAAGCTGCGCCTGCTGGCTTGACGCGGGGCCTTCGCGTTCTGCAGGGCGCACCGCTGGATTTCCCAGCGGGCGCGACCTATGATAGCGCTAGCACAACCTCCCGGCAGCCCGCATGGAAACATCAACCACCTACCCCCGCGTCGCGATGCTCATCCACGGCGAATGGCAGCACGCCGGGCGCGAAACCATCGAGGTCGTGAATCCGGCGGACGAGTCGGTGATCGGCCACGTGCCGGTGGCGACGGCGGCCGATCTCGACGCCGCCTTGTCGGCTGCGGAGCGCGGTTTCGCCGTCTGGCGCGCGACCGCTCCCGCCGACCGCGCCGCGGTGATGCTCAAGGCGGCGGCCCTGCTGCGCGAGCGGGTCGAGACGCTCGCGCCGCGCATCACCATGGAGCTGGGCAAGACGCTGGACGAGGCGCGCTACGAAGTCCTGCGCGCCGCCGACATCCTCACCTGGGACGCCGGCGAGGCGATGCGCGCTTACGGCCGCATCATCCCGTCGCGCCCGGGCTGGCGGCACATGGTGCTGCGCCAGCCCATCGGCGTCGTCGCGGCCTTCACGCCGTGGAACGCGCCCATCGGCTCGCCCGCGCGCAAAGTCAGCGCGGCGCTGGCCGCCGGGTGCGCGATGGTGATCAAGCCCGCGGAGGAGACGCCGGCCAGCGCATGCGCTTTGGCGGAATGCCTCATGGACGCGGGCCTGCCGCCCGGCGTGCTCAACATCGTGTTCGGCCGGCCCGCGGAGATCTCGCGTCACCTGATCTCCTCGCCGATCGTGCGGCTCGTCACCTTCACCGGCTCGGTGGCGATCGGCAAGCAGCTCACGCAGCTCGCGGGACAGCACATGAAGGCGACGCTGATGGAGCTGGGCGGCCACGCGGCGGTGATCGTCTGCGGCGACGCGGACCCGAAGGCCGTCGCGCGCCTGGCCGTCACGGCCAAGTTCCGCATGGGCGGCCAGGTGTGCGTGTCGCCCACGCGCTTCCTCGTGCAGAAGAACATCTACGGCGCGTTCGTCGATGCCTTCGCGGGCGGCGCGTCCGCGTTGCGCGTGGGCCCCGGCCTGGAGCAGGGCTCGCAGATGGGATCGCTCGTGAACGGGCGCCGGCTGAAGGCCATGCAGGATCTCGTCGGCAACGCTGTGAGCTGCGGCGCGCGCGTGGCGGCAGGCGGCAAGCGCGTCGGCGACCGCGGCTTCTTCTTCCAGCCGACGGTGCTCGCTGACGTGCCCCCAAACGCCGACGCGCTGACGCAGGAACCCTTTGGCCCGCTGGCGCTGGTGATGCCCTTCGACGACCTGGCCGACGCGCTGCGCACCGCGAACCAGCTTGACGTGGGACTCGCGGGCTACGCCTTCACGAATTCACTGGCCAACACCGACCGCATCGCCAACGAGCTGGAGAGCGGGCTGCTGTCGATCAACCACTTCGGCGCCGCGGCTCCTGAAATGCCTTTCGGCGGCGTCAAGGACAGCGGCTTCGGGCGGGAGGGCGGCGCGGAGAGCCTGGACGCGTACACCATCACCAAGATGGTGTCGGTGCGCGCTTCGGTCGAGTGAAGCGAAGCTGAAAACACAATTCGAGCGGGACGATTCCGAGGGTAATTTCCGATGACGACCCTTC
This sequence comes from Caenimonas aquaedulcis, assembly GCF_015831345.1. Lineage (NCBI taxonomy): Bacteria > Pseudomonadati > Pseudomonadota > Betaproteobacteria > Burkholderiales > Comamonadaceae > Caenimonas > Caenimonas aquaedulcis. Next base: position 3,134,304 of record NZ_JADWYS010000001.1, read on the forward strand.
CGGCACGAATCGAAGATAGCGCTATCATGCGCACCGACCTCCAACCCATCCTGGCCCGGCACCCGGGCCTGCTGCGCCGGATGCGCTTCGTGCAGTTGCGCTTCGAGTTGCGCTCGTCGGACGAGCGGCTGCGCGTGGACGTCTCGGATGAACGCGTGGCGGCCACCGTCGTTCCTGCAGGCGTCGACATCCCCGCGAGCGAGTTCGTGCTGCAGGCACCCGAGGCTGCGTGGAGGGAGTTCAGCAAGCCGCTGCCCGCGCCCGGCTACAACGACATCCTCGCGTTGCTCGAGGCGGGCCACGCGCGCTTCACCGGCCAGGGCCTCGGCTTCTACCGCAACCTGTTCCTCGTCAAGGCCATCGTGTCGGCCGTGTTCCGCGGAGATGCGAGATGGTGAAGCCCGAACCCGTCGTCGGCCGCTACTGGCACCTGGACATCCAGGGTCGCGAGCATCGCGTGTATGTCGAGGAAGCGGGCGAGGGCATTCCGCTGGTTTGCCTGCACACCGCGGGTGCGGACGGGCGGCAGTACCGCCACCTGCTCAACGATGCGGAAGTCACCCGCCGATTCCGCGTGATCGCTTTCGACTTGCCGTGGCACGGCAAGTCCTCGCCGCCCGAGGGCTTCCACGACGAGCAATACCTGCTCACGCCCGAGCTGTACGTCGCGAGCGTCATGGCCGTGGTGCGCGGCATGGGTCTCGTCAAACCGGTGGTGATGGGCTGCTCGATCGGCGGGCGCGCGGTGCTGCACCTGCTGCTGAAGCATCCCGACGAATTCGGCGCCGCGATCGGCCTGCAATCGAGCCGCACCATCGTCGGGGTGATGAGCCAGGTCCAGCGCGACACCGCGTACATGGATCGCAACGACGTGCACGCCGGCGACGCGGTGGCCGCACTCGTGAGCGGCATCATGGCGCCGCAGAGCCCGCCGGCCGAGCGGTGGGAAACCCTGTGGCACTACATGCAAGGCGGCCCCGGCGTGATGCAGGGCGACACCTACTACTACAAGGAGTCGGGGCACCTGCGCGACGAAGACCTCGCGCGCATCGACACGAAGCGAACGCCGCTCTACCTGCTCACGGGCGAGTACGACTACGGCGCGACGCCCGCGCATGGCGAGGAGGTGGCGCGCCTGGTGCCGGGCGCGAAGTTCCAGGTGATGAAGGACATCGGCCACTTTCCCCCGTCCGAAAACTACGCCGCGCTGCGGCCCTGCCTGCTGCCGGTGCTGGACGAGTTGCACACGCACATCAAAGAGAGACAAACATGAAACACACGCTTCGCCTCACCGCCCTGGCCCTCGGCCTGCTCGCATCCTCCGCCGCGATGGCCGACAAGGTGCGCATCGCCGTCATCGACCCGGCGTCGGGCCCCTTCGCGGCCGTCGCCGGCAACTGGTTCAAGACGCTGCAGCACGCCGCGGAAACCGCCAACGCGCAGAAGCTCGCGGGCGAGCACACGATCGAAGTCACCGCCTTCGACAACAAGGGCAGCGTGCAGGAGTCGCTGATCCTCTTGCGCACGGCCATCGACCAGGGCTTTCGCTACATCGCGCAGGGCGGCAGCTCCGGCGTGGGCGCCGCGATCATCGATGCGGTCGCCAAGCACAACGAGCGCAACCCCGGCAAGGAAGTCATCTATCTCGACACGCTCAACGCCGACCCGGAACTCACCAACGCGAAGTGCAACTTCTGGCACTTCCGCTTCTCGCCGAACTCCGACATGCTCACCGAGGCATTGACGACCGAAATGGCGCGCAACAAGGCCGTTCGCAAGGTCTACCTGCTGAACCAGAACTACGCGTTCGGCCAGGCGGTATCGCGTTCGACCAAGGACCTGCTCAAGCGCAAGCGGCCCGACCTGCAGATCGTCGGCGACGACCTGATCGCGCTCGGCCAGGTGAAGGACTTCTCGCCCTACATCGCGAAGATCAAGGCGTCGGGCGCGGACACCGTGAGCACCAGCAACTGGGGTCCGGACCTGACCCTGCTCCTCAAGGCCGCGACGGATGGCGACCTTAAGGTCAACTTCTACACCTACTTCGCCAACACCTTCGGCGTGCCGCTCGCCATCACGCCCGCGAGCGCCGGCGTGCTGAAGAACGTCATCGGATTCAGCCCGAACAACACGGGATTTCCCGGCGGTGATTTCGTGGCGAGCTTCAAGAAGCGCTACAACGAAGACGTGATCCTGCTCGGCAACCACACCACCATCGTGATGCTCGCCGAAGCGATCAAGCGCGCGAACTCGATCGAGCCGATCAAGGTGGCCTATGCGCTCGAAGGCATGAAGCCCAGGATCCTGAGCGGCGAGGCGGAGATGCGCGCGACCGACCACCAGTTGCAGGCGCCGCTCTTCGTCACCACCTGGGCCAAGGTGAACGGCAAGGACGTGCGCTTCGACCAGAACGACATGGGCTACGGCTGGAAGGTGGAGCAGAAGATCGACGCCTACGTCGCGTCGCAGCCCACGTCCTGCCAGATGCAGCGGCCACCGCGTCCCTGACAGGGCGCCGCCCCCGCTCCCGCGCCCGTGGTCGAATACGCCGTCATCTCGCTGCTGAACGGGCTCGCCTACGGGCTGCTGCTCTTCATGCTCTCGTCGGGGCTCACGCTGACTTTCAGCATGATGGGCGTGCTCAACTTCGCCCACGCGAGCTTCTACATGTTCGGCGCGTACTTCGCGTATGCGCTCGCGTCGAAGATCGGCTTCTGGCCCGCGCTGGTGCTCGCGCCCTTGCTGGTCGGCGTCGTGGGCGCGGGCGTCGAGCGTTTCGGGCTGCGCTCGCTGCACAGGTACGGGCACATCCCCGAACTGCTCCTGACCTACGGGCTCGCGTACATCATGGCCGAGGCGGTGCAGCTCGTGTGGGGCCGCGCGCCGGTGCCTTATGCGATGCCGGAAGGGCTGCAGGGTCCGCTCTTTCGCATCTGGACGACGAACTTTCCGGCGTTCCGCGCCTTCATGATGCTCGTGGCGCTGCTGATGATGGGCGTCACCTGGCTCGCGATCACGCACACGCGCGTCGGCCTGGTGATCCGTGCCGCGCTGACGCATCCGGAGATGGCGGAAGCCCTGGGCCATAACGTGCCGCGCGTCTTCATGCTGGTCTTCGGCTTCGGTTGCGCGCTCGCGGGCATGGCCGGTGTGCTGGGCGGCCTGGCCTTCACCACCGAGCCCGCCATGGCGCACATGGTGGGCGGCATCATCTTCGTGGTGGTGGTGATCGGCGGGCTGGGGTCGCTCGGCGGTGCGCTGCTAGCGTCCGTGGTGCTGGGCGTCGTGCAGACCTTCGCGGTGTCCATGGACTATTCGCTCGCGAGCCTCGTCGGCGTCGCTGCGCCGTCGCCGACCTCGCTGCTGGGCGTGACGATCGCGCAGCTCGCCCCGGTGCTGCCCTACCTGATGCTCGTGCTGGTGCTGCTGCTGCGCCCACGCGGTCTCTTCGGCACGCGCGACACATGACGGGCAAACGGCTCGCCGCCGTCTGGGCGGCCTACGTGGTGTTGCTGGTGATCGCGCCGCTGGTCTTCGGCGGCGGCGCGGCGGTGACGGTGCTGTCGCAGATGGGCAGCGCCATCGTCTTTTGCCTCGCGTACAACATGCTGCTGGGGCAGGGCGGCATGCTGTCTTTCGGGCACGCGGTGTACTACGGCCTGGGTTGCTTCGCGGCGATGCATGCGATGCAGCTCGCCATGCGCGGAGCGGTGTGGCTGCCCTTGCCGTTGCTGCCGCTGGCGGGCGCCGCCGCCGGCGCGCTGGCCGGTGCCGTCTTCGGCTACGTCGCGACACGCCGCACGGGCACCGGGTTCGCGATGATCACCTTCGGCATCGGCGAGCTGGTGTTCATCTCCACCGGCGTGCTGCCGGGATTCTTCGGCGGGGAAACCGGCTTGAGCGGGACGCGCACCTACGGCGCGCCGTGGTTCGGCATCAACTTCGGCTCGGCGGTGTCCGTCTACTACCTCATCGCCGCGTGGGTGGTGCTGTGCACCGCGGCGATGTACGCGTTCACGCGCACGCCGCTCGGCCGGATGGTCAATGCCGTGCGCGACAACGCCGAGCGCGTGGCCTTCATCGGCTACGACGCGACGCGCATCCGCTACACCGCGATGATCTTCTCGGGGCTCTTCTCCGGCGTCGCCGGCGCGCTGTCGGCGATCAACTTCGAATCCGCCACGGTGGAGAGCCTCGGCTCCGCGCAATCCGGCGCGGTGCTGCTCTTCACCTTCATCGGCGGCGCAGGGCTGTTCGCGGGGCCCATCCTCGGCGCGGTGCTGGGCACGCTGATGACGGTGCTGGTCTCCACCGTCACCAAGGCATGGCCGATGTACCTCGGCCTGTTCTTCGTGCTCGTGGTGCGCTTCGCGCCCGGCGGGTTGGCCGGGTTGATTTCATCAGGGTGGACGCTCGCGCGCGACCCCTCGTGGCGCGCGCGTTGGCCGATGCTGATCCCCGCAGCGGCCGGCGGCGTGGCGGTCGCGGGCGCGGCGATCGCGCTGATCGAGATGACTTACCGCCGCACGCTGGATGCGGAATCGGGCGCCGTGCTGCGCCTGTTCGGCCTGCCGCTGGACACCACGTCGCCCGCGCACTGGCTCGGGGCGGTGCTCCTGGCCATCGCCGCGGGCTGGCTCGTGCGGGCGTCGTTGCCGCGCGGCTGAGCCGCTCCTGACATCCCGGCGCGCGGCGGCGTTTATGCTGCGGACCCATGGATTCTTCACCGCAGCTCTGGCTCTTCTTCCTCATGGTTCTGGGCATCGTCATCCTGCCAGGCGTGGACATGGCGTTCGTCGCGGCCAGTGCGCTGGGCGGCGGACGGCGTGGCGGCGCGTTCGCCGTCGCGGGCATCGTGGCGGGCGGCTTCTGCCATGTCGCGGCGTCGGCGCTCGGCATCGGCTTGTTGATCCACATGGTGCCGGCCATCTTCAACACCGTGCTGCTGGTCGGTGCGGCGTACATCGCGTGGATCGGCATCTCCTTGATGCGCGCGGCGTCTTCCGCGCAGCCGATGCCGCTTGCGCGCAGCGCGGGCCGGCCCTGGGCGACGTTCCGGCAGGCGATCCTCACGAGCCTGCTCAATCCCAAGGCCTACCTCTTCATGTTCGCGGTGTTCCCGCAGTTCCTGCAGCCCGAACGCGGCGCAGTGTGGTCGCAGTCCGCGGTGCTCAGCCTCATCATCGCGACCACGCAAATCTGGGTCTACGGCCTGGTGGCCGTCGCCGCGGGCAGCGCGCAGGCGGGGCTCGGCAGCCGGCCGCAGCTCCAGGCCTGGTTGATGCGCGGGGCCGGCGCGATGCTGGTCGGCGGTGCCGCGTGGACGGCGCTGGAGGGCTGGCGGCGGATGATGTGACGCGCGCCGGCGGCGCTACTCGCGCGTGACGCGCACGAGTTCTTCGCGCGACGTGATGCCTTCGCGCACCAGGCGCTCCCCATCGTCGCGCATCAGGCGCATGCCGCCCGCGAGCGCGGCCTCCCGGATGTCCGCCTCGGAGCCGCGGTTGTGCACCAGCTCGCGGATGCGGTCGTTGACCACCATCAGTTCGAACACGCCGGTGCGTCCCTGGTAGCCCGTCATGCCGCATTCGGAGCAGCCCGGGCCGTGGCAATGCACGCACAGCTTGCGCACGAGGCGCTGCGCCAGCACGCCCAGCAGCGAGGAGCTGAGGAGGAAAGGCTCGACGCCCATGTCGATCATCCGCGTCACGGTGCTGGCGGCGTCGTTCGTGTGGACCGTCGCGAGCACGAGGTGGCCCGTGAGCGAGGCCTGGATCGCGATCTGCGCGGTTTCGTAGTCGCGGATTTCGCCGATCATGATCACGTCCGGGTCCTGCCGCAGGATCGCGCGCAGGGCCTTGGCGAAGTCGAGGTCGATCTTCGCGTTGACCTGCGTCTGGCCGATGCCGGGCAGCTCGTACTCGATCGGGTCTTCCACCGTCATGATGTTGCTGCTGCTCGCATCCAGCCGCGTCAGTCCCGCATAGAGCGTCGTCGTCTTGCCCGAGCCCGTGGGGCCCGTGACGAGGATGATGCCGTGCGGCTGCGCGATCAGGTCCACGAAGCGGCGGAGCGTGTCGCCCGTCATGCCCACCGATTCGAGCGACAGCTTGCTCTCGCTCTTGTCCAGCAGGCGCAGCACCGCGCGCTCGCCGTGGGCGCTGGGCAGCGTGGAGACGCGCACGTCGACCGCCCGCGTGCCGATGCGCAGCGAAATGCGGCCGTCCTGCGGCAGGCGCTTCTCCGCGATGTCCAGCTCGGCCATGATCTTCAGCCGGGAAATGAGCGCGGCGTGCAGTGCGCGATTGGGCTGCACCACTTCGCGCAAGGTGCCGTCCACGCGAAAGCGCACGCTCGAATGGCGTTCGTACGGCTCGATGTGGATGTCGCTCGCCCCGTCGCGCGCAGCCTGCGTGAGCAGCGCGTTGAGCATGCGGATGATGGGCGCGTCGTCGCTGGTTTCGAGCAGGTCCTCGACCGCGGGCAGCTCCTGCATCATGCGCGAGAGGTCGGCGTCGTTCTGCACTTCGCTCACCACCGTGGCCGCGCTCGACTCGCCTTGCGCGTACGCAGCGCTGATGCGCTGCGCGAGCGCGGATGCGTCCAGCGGCTGCATCGCCCGCACGCGGTACTTGCGCACGACTTCCGACAGCGCCGCGCTCGCGGGGGCGGCGGGGTGCCACAGCACCAGTTGCGAGCCGTCGTCTTCCAGCAGCAGCTGGTTGCCGCGGGCGAACGCGTAGGGCAGCGGGTAGCGCATCGTCCGCGCTCCTAGGGCTTGATCGGATTCGACGTGCCCAGCGGCGCGGGCACCAGGATCGCGGGGTCCTTGGGTCCCGCTTTCAGCACTTCGGGCATGACCGGCGCGGCGTTCACCGGCACGACGGTGCTCTGGGTGGGCTGCGCGCCGCTTTGCAGGTTGCGCATCATGTCGTAGCGGTCCAGGGACAGCGCGTCGCTCTGCGCCGCATCGCGGATCACCACGGGGCGCAGGAAGACCATCAGGTTCGTCTTCTTGCGCGAGCGGGTCTCGCTCTTGAACAGGTTGCCGAAGATCGGCACGTCGCCGAGCACGGGCACCTTCTCGTCGTTGCCGGAATACTCGTCCTGCAGCAGGCCGCCGATCACCACGATGCCGCCATCCTCGACCAGCACGCTCGATTCGATCGAGCGTTTGTTGGTGATGAGGCCCGTTGCGGAATTGATCGACGAGGCCTGCACGCTGGAGACTTCCTGGAAGATCTGCATCTTCACCGTGCCGTTCTCGCTGATCTGCGGCTTCACCCGCAGCGTGATGCCGACGTCCTTGCGCTCGACCGTCTGGAACGGGTTGACCGAGCCGTTGGTGCCGCTGTTGGAGTTGGTGTACTGGCCGGTGACGAAGGGCACGTTCTGGCCGATGACGATCTTGGCTTCCTCGTTGTCGAGGGTGAGCAGGTTGGGCGTGGACAGGATGTTGCCGTCGCCGTTGCTCTTGAGGAAGCGCGCGAGGAAGCCGAGCAGGTAGGTGCCGTTGATGTTGCGGATCACGCCGAAGTTGAAGCCGGTGGCCGGCGCGACCGTGCCCGCGGGCGATGCGGCGAGCGACACGATGTTGGTGCCGCCAATACTGAAGTTGGTGCCGGCCACGCCCACGGTACTCGCATTCGTGTTGCCGATGGGGCTTTGCCACTGGATGCCGAATTCGGCCGCCTTGTCCGCGTTCACCTCCGCGATCAGGCTTTCGACATAGACCTGCGCGCGGCGCGAATCGAGGCGGTCGATCACCGCGCGGATCTGGCGGTACTGCGGTTCGGCGGCGGTGATGATGAGCGCATTGGTGGCTGGGTCCGCCTGGATCTGGCCGCCGGTCGACGGGGACGCGGAGGCGGCCGTCGGCGCGGTGGCGGGGTTCGATCCCGCCGCGTTCGGCGAGCTCGTGTTGGACGTGAGGGGGGAGCTCACGACCGAAGTGCCGCCGCCGCCCGCGCCCGAGCCCGTCGTCGCGGCAAGCGCCGCCCGCAGGGTCACCGCGAGTTTGGTCGCGTCCGCATTCTTCAGGTAGACGACGTAGATGTTGCCGGTCGCGTTCTGCGACGAGGGCTGGTCGAGCTTTTCCACGAGCGAGCGCACGAGGTTCAGCCGAGCCGGATTCGCCGCGCGCACGATCAGCGTGTTGCTGCGCGCCTCGGCGATGACGGTGGTGCGAAACGAGTTGTCGCTCTGCGGGATGCCCGGCGCGCCCTGGACGGCGCCGGTGCTGCCGGTGGACTCGACGAGCCGCTGTACCACGGGTGCGAGATCCGGCGCGAGGGCATGCTTGAGCGGGATCACCTCGACATCGGTGGCGTTCGAGATGTCCAGCGCCGCGATGATGCGCGCCATGCGCTGCAGGTTGTCGGCGTAGTCCGTGATCACCAGCGAGTTGTTGCCGGGGTTCACGTTGATCGTGTTGTTGGGGCTGATGAGCGGGCGAAGGATCGGCACGAGATTGCCGGCCGATTCGTAATTGAGCCGGAAGATCTGCGTGACGATCTGGTTGCTGGCCGCCGGCGAGCCGGTCGACACCGCGCCGCCCTGCAGCTTCGCGTCGGCTTCCGGCACCACCTTCAGCAGGCCGCCCGACTCGACGGCGGTGAAGCCCGAGAGGCGCAGCGTCGCGAGGAACTGGTTGTACGCGGCGGAGGGCGAGACCGGCTTGTCGGTGCTGAGCGTGATGGTGCCCTTCACGCGCGGGTCCACCACGATGTTGCGCCCGCTGATCGCGGCCATGGTGCGGGCCACGGCCTCGATGTCGGCGTTGACGAAGTTGAGCGTGACGGGCTCGGCGCGGCGCTGCGCGATCGAGGCGGCGGGCCATCCGGTGGCGAGCGCGCAGGCGATGCCGATGACTGCGATGCGATGGGCGGTGTGCCGGAGCGAGGGTGCGAAGGATTTCATCCTAGCCTATGGTGATGATGGAACGCGGGCCGCTACGGCGCCCGATGATGTTCAGGAGGTTGGCCAGCGCGGCCTCGCTTTCGGGCGCCGCGCTCGCCGTCCCGGAAAAGCGCAGGCGCGAACCGACCCACTGGCCGGCGCCTTCGAGCCGCAGCGCCCCTTCGAGCGTGGCGAGCTGGAGCGCGGGCGTCGCGCCCCCGAGAACGGTAATGCGGTAACTGCCCATGGGCCTCAAGGTTGAGAGGCGCGACGACATGCGTTGCGCGGTGAGCTCGGCCTGCCCGGCGATGGCCAGACGGCCTTGCGTCCATTCTACTGAAAGGTCCTCGCTGGACAGGCGCAAATCGCCGTCCATCTGCAACGTGTTCCAGGGCGTGCCCAACCCTGCGAGCAGGGACGCAGGAACGCTCGCCTGCAGGTGGCCGACGTCCAGGTGCGCGCCTCCCCAGCGCGGCCGCAGCCGCAGGGTGACGGGCCCGGCGGTGCAGCAGGCGGACTGCACCTGGGCGGCCAGGCCGTTCCAGCGCACGCCGAGGCGCCAGTCCACGCGCGTCGGGAGCGACACCGCGTCACTGCTGCCCGCGCCGCCCGACAGCATCAGCTGCGCGGACCCGTTCCAGACGGTGCCGCGCGGGTCGGACAGCACGAGATGGCCATTGGATGCGCGCGCCACCGGCCCTGCCAGCCAGCTCGCCGGCGCGAACACGAGCAGCGCGAGCAGGAGGCCTGCGGCGATGCCGAGGGCTGCCCACGCCCACGGGCCGCGCGGCGGTGCGGAAAGCGTCGGTCGGCGGGCCACGGGCTCTTGCGTGCCTTCAGCGCGCCGGCAGGGTCAGCACGAGCGTGCCGTCCCATTTGCCAGATGCGTTGCGGGTGAGGTGGGCCTCGCCCGGTAGCGCCCTCGCGTTCACGCGCGCCTGCGTGAGCCACTGGGCGAGCGCATCCGGCGCGGCGCCGGCCAGCGTGAGCGTCACGCGGTCGCCCGTGGCCACCATGCGCGCCGTCGTGCCCAGGCGCTCGCGCACCGAGGCTTCCAGCAGGCGCATGGCCTCCTCGAAGCCCTGCTTCGGTTGCGACTGCAGCGCCTGCGCCTGGGCTTGCAGCCCCTGCATGCGCTGCAGCTGCGCGTCCAGCGTGCGCCGCTGCACTTCGGAGGTCCGCAAGGTCTTGATCGCGGGGGCGAGGGCGAGCATCCAGACGATCGCCAGGCCCACCAGCACGACCGCGCCTGCGACGAGCGCCTGTTCGCGCGGCCGCAATCCCGCCCAGCGGGCCTTGAGCATTTGCGTGGCTTCGCTCATGGCGCGACCTCCTGCGTCACGACCAGCGCATCGCCTTGCTGCACGGCCGAGTAGCCCTGGCTGCGCATGCCCCCCGCGAGGTTCCTGGCTTCGTCGGGCGACAGGGCGAGGCCCCGCACGCGCAACTCGCCCGGGGTGTAGTCGATCGCGGCCGCTGCGCGCTGGGGCGGCGCCGCGACGGCCAGGGCGGCCATCATGGCCTCGAGGTCCCGGCTGGACGTGGCGCCCGTCGATTGCCGCAGCGCGGCCACTTCCTTTTCCATCTGGACGGGCGCATCGACCACGACCTTCACCTGCGGGAATGTCTGCGTGAGTGTCTTGCGCACGTTCTCCCGCTTGTCGTCGAGGGCCGATCGCTCGCGCCAGGCCCAGGCGTTGAGGCCGATCAGGTTGAGCGCGACCAGCAGCACCGCACCCCATCGCGCCGGCCGCCACTGCGGGGCCGCGAGCATGTCGGCCCACACGGTGCCGAATCGCTTCAACGCACGGGCCCGCCCCGAGCTGGAAAACTCGAACTGCGCGAAGTCCCAGTCGGTCCGCGCGGCGCGCAGCCAGCGCTGCGCGGGTTGGCGCAGGCCGGGCGGGCGTTGCAGGACCTGTTCGGCGAGCGCGGCGACCGCCGGTTCGGCGATCAGCGGCGCACCTTGCGCGGGCTCCGGCAGCAACGGCAGGGCGACGGACGAGAGCGGCACGAGCGTCACGCCTTCCTCGCCGGCGGACACCAGCTGCGGGTCGTCCGGGTCGCCCAGGGCGTACAGCACGGTCTCGCCTTCGGGCGCGAACTCGGGGACGATGCGCGTCACGGCACGCCCCGCATTTTCGAGAAGCTGCACGGCGCTGCGCAGCCACTCGCGGTCGCAGGCTGCCACCCACAGGCGGCCGCCCGCGCGCGCCTGCGGTTGCAAGGCGAAATGCAGCGACTCCGGTTCGTCGAGCAACTGGTCCTCGAGCAGGCCCTCGAGGACGGCGCGAAGTCGGGGCGAGCCGGCGCTCGTGCCCTTGGGCAGCTCCACCCGATGCCAGGAAATCATCGCGGCGGGAATCACCGCGACCACCTCCGTCCCCGCGCGCGTGGCCGCCGGCAGCAGCACCGCGGCGGCCGTGCCGTGCGTGTCGGGGACGGTGCCGTCGATCGTGGTCGCATAGTCGAGCTCGACCTGCGGCGACGCCGGTTGCGTGGGGAGGAGAACGACGAGTGAACTCATGGATGGGGCATTGTAGAAAGGTCGAACCGCGCGGCGGCTAGCGCTTCGCAGCCGCTTGCGTCAGCGCACGGGCGTCGGGAATGCCGCGTTCGCGCTGGACCACGCTCACGTCCAGCCCGCCACGGAAAAGCACCGCCCGCTCTTCCACCACGAGCTTGTCCAGGCGCAGCCGCGAGCGGACTTCGAAGTAATTGCTGGCCGCCACGACCTGGCTGTCCGTGAGGGCGGCCTCCGGCGAAGTGATGAGGCGCTTGGCATCCTCCGGCGTCTTGAAGGGCGTGCGTTCGCGCTCCGCGACCAGCCTTTGCGCATCCGCCATGCTGATGCCGTCCAGCGCCGCAAAAATCACTTCGGGCGGGGCGGTGTTGAGGTTCACGCCGGTGTGGACGGGCAGCACGGTGATGTAGGGCTGCAGCGCGGCGATCGTCGCGGCGGGGAGCCCGAGCCACACCAGCTCTTCCACCCGTTGCGGCGGGAGCGGCGAGCCGGGGTTGGGCGCGCCCGGCTCGAGCGCGAGGCGCATGTTTTCCACGAGGCGGTCGAGCTGTTCCGGCGGCAGGCCGAGCAGGTCGAACAGGCGGCGGAAGGCGCGGACGTCGGGCTCCGAAGCACGTGTCTTGTCCGCGAGGTTGGTGACATTCAGCAGCGACTGCAGGTCGATGATCTGCCCGGACAGGAACGCTTCCAGCACTTCGGGGCCCATGTCGGCCGTGTTGTTCTGGTCGGCGGCGAGGAAGCTCGACAGGCGCGCTTCCTGGAGGGGCACCGCCCAGGGTTCGCCGAGGTGGTCGGGGCCGCCCGCGCGCGCGTCCTCGCGCAGCAGCAGGCGCGCCCAGTCGAGCGCCCCGGTGAGCACCCAGGCCGACTGCACGCGCGCGCGTTCTGCGCCCTCCACCTCGATGCTGCGCCACTGCTGCCAGAGCGAGGCGGCCGCGAACGTCGCGACCAGCGCGACCGTGAGCATCGCGATGAGAAGGGCGGCGCCGCGATGGCGCGGCGGCGATGCGCGGCGGATCATCCCTTGCTGCCTCCGACCGTGGGGCGCACCCAGTCGGTGGACAGCGTTCCCGTGATGGGCTGGCCGCCGGGAAGCGTCAGGACCAGCCGCACGCCGTCGGGGATGACTGCCGCCGCCTGCACGGCCGGCGCGCCGGGGACTGCGGGCGCGGCCGCGGTTTTCACGTCGCTCGACAACGGATTGGTCCACGCGTTCTCGCGGAAGAAATAGATCTGCCACTCGTCGAGGGGCACGATGGCGACCTCGCGCTGCATCGACTCCTCGCCGGGACTTTGCGACCAGGCATCCGCCGCCGCCCAGGCCGCCTGAAGGTCGCCGCGCGTCACGACGGGCGCCGACTGCCAGCGCAGCCAGGTGCCGACGCCGTTCACCGCACGCCGTGTCCAGGCAACCACGAGCACGCCATCCGTCGCGGAGGCCGTGCTCCGGCGTGTCATGCGCAACACGCGGCCGTTCCATTCGATCGCCGAGGCTTGCGGTACCTGCTGCAGGGCGTCCAGGTCCGCATCCCATTGGGCGAGCCCGACCTGCAGCGCCAGCACGCCGTCGGCGCGCGCTTCCGTCTGCGCCTGTGCGCGGGTCATGCCGTCGAGGCCGCGCCAGCTCAGGATGGCGAGCAGCGCCATCACGAACAGCGCGACCAGCAGTTCGATCAGCGTAAAGCCGGAGGTGCCGCGGCGCCGCATCAGTAGCGCCCCACGACGGTGGACAGGCGAAGCACGGGCGCGCCCGCGTCGAACACTTGCGCGTCGACGCGGTGGAAGCTCGGGTTGGGGGTGGGCAGCACCGACATGCGAACCTCGAAACTGCGGCTGGCCTGCTCGCAGGCGACGCTGGTGTCGCCGATGCCGGGCATCTGCCGCGCGAGGCGGATCTTCACGAGTTCGTTTTCCGCGCAGATGTGCGCGAGCAGCACCGACGACTGCCGGTCCGCGTTCAGCGTGAGCGCGCTCGTCGCCCGCAACCCCGCCGCCAGCGCGATGGCCACGATGCCGAGCGCGACCAGCACTTCGATCAGCGTGAACCCGCGCATGGCGTGTGGGACGCCCCTCACGGCGCGTCCCCGGATGTGACGGCGAAGGGGCGCAGGCCATCGGTGGCGATGCGCAGGCTGCGCCCGGGCAGGCCCGCCGCAACCAGCACCACCGCCTGCTTGCCGATGATCGGGTCGGGGCCGAGCTGCACGGCCGAGGCGCCCGCGACCTGCGTGCCTTCCGCCAGCCACTTGTCGGGCAGCGTGTCGGGCGGCACGCCGTCGAACTTGAAGCCGCCGTCGACGGTGTACCAGCGCACGGGGATGCCGCTGCTTCGCGATTGCGCACGCGCCGCTTCGAAGAGCGCCGCGAGGCGCTGCGCTTCCCGTTCGAGCTGCGTGGATTGGGAGTCGCGTATCGCGAAGCTCACGCCTGCCGAGGCGATCGCGATGATCGCAACGACGATCAGCAGTTCGAAGAGCGTGAAGCCGGCAACTCGCGTCGGGGCCACTTCATTGCCATGAACCGACGTCTGCATTCTTTCCCTCCCCTCCGGGCTGGCCGTCGGCGCCGAAGGACATCACGTCGATCTCGCCTTTGACGCCCGGGTTGAGGTACTGGTAGGGGTGGTGCCACGGATCTTCCGGAAGCTTCTCGAGGTAGGGCTTCCAGTTGGGCGGGACCGGCGCGGTGGTTGGGCGCACGAGCAGCGCCTGCAGGCCCTGCTCCGTCGTGGGGTAGCGCTGGTTGTCGAGCTTGTACAGCTTGAGCGCCTGCATCAGGTTGTTCACGTCGGTGCGTGCCGCCGTGACGCGCGCGTCGTCCGCGCGGTCCAGCACGTTGGGCACGATCAGCGCGGCGAGCACGCCGATGATCACGAGCACCACCATCAGCTCGATCAGGGTGAAGCCGGAACGCAGGATGCGTCGCGGCGTGCGGGAAATGGGAGTCATCGATAGTCCGAAAGTGCAATCGCTTCCATGATAATCGCCGCATGGTGAGCAATACGAGCAGCAGGTGGACAGTGGCCGCCGCGACATTCGTCCTCTGGGGGCTGGTCGCGGCGAGCGCCGTGTACTGGGGACTCAAGCTGCGCAGTACCGGCGCGAACTCGGCAGTGGCGCCCCCGCCGGTGCGCATGGCCGCGCCATCGGATCCCGTCGCCGTCGCGCGGCTGATGGGCTGGACACCGACGGCCGCTGCCGCTTCGCCCGTCGCCAGCCTGGCGAGCCGGTTCGTGCTCCTGGGTGTGGTCGCCAATAGCTCGCACAACGGCGCCGCGCTGATCGCCGTCGATGGACGTCCCGCGAAGCCGTTTCGCGTAGGCACGGCGGTCGACCAGGAGCTGGTGTTGCAGTCGGTGGATAGCCGCCGCGCCACGCTGGCCTCGAACGCGAACGGTCCCGCCGTTCTCACGCTCGAACTTCCGCCCCGCAAGTAAATCAGCGAATCATCAGGAATCGGCCGCCGGCACTTCGCGTCAGGCTTGCAGAAACAGCCGATACACCGGGTTACCAGTTTCTTCAACGCACGGGTAGCCCAGCGTGTCCAGGAACTCCTTGAATGCCTTGGTGTCCGCTTTCGGCACCTGCAGGCCCACCAGGATGCGGCCATAGTCGGCGCCCTGGTTGCGGTAATGGAAGAGCGAGATGTTCCATCCCGGGCGCAGGTGCGACAGGAACTTCATCAGCGCGCCCGGCCGCTCCGGAAACACGAAGCGCAACAGCCGCTCATCCTGCGCGAGCGCCGTGCGGCCGCCCACCATGTGGCGGATATGTTCCTTCGCGAGTTCGTCGTGCGTGAGGTCGAGCGTCTCGAATCCGTGCCGCCCGAAATTCGCGGCGATCTTCGTGGATTCGCCCTTTCCGTGCGTCGTGAGGCCCACGAACACGTGTGCCTGCGCGGAGTCGCTCATGCGGTAGTTGAACTCCGTCACGTTGCGCGGGCCGCCGGGCAGCGCGCCGATGACCTCGCAGAAGCGGCGGAAGCTGCCGCGCTCCTCGGGGATGGTCACGGCGAACAGGGCTTCGCGTTCCTCGCCGACTTCGGCGCGCTCGGCCACGAAACGAAGCCGATCGAAATTCATGTTCGCGCCGCACAGGATAGCCGCATACGTTTCCCCGCGCGTCTTGCGCGTGGCGACGTACTGCTTGATCGCGGCCACCGCCAGCGCGCCCGCGGGCTCGACGATGCTGCGCGTGTCGACGAAGACATCCTTGATCGCGGCGCACACGGCATCGGTGTCCACCGTCATGAATTCGTCGACCAGCTCGCGCGCGACACGGAACGTTTCCTCGCCCACCAGCTTCACCGCGGTGCCGTCGGAAAACAGGCCCACGTCGGAAAGCGTCACGCGCTTCTTCGAGGCGACGGATCGCATCATCGCGTCCGAATCGTTCATCTGCACGCCGATCACCTTGATCTCGGGACGCACCGCCTTGATGTAGTTGGCCACGCCCGAGATCAGGCCGCCGCCGCCGATCGCGACGAAGACGGCGTCGAGCGGCCCCTGGTGCTGGCGCAGGATTTCCATCGCGATGGTGCCCTGGCCCGCGATCACTTCGGGGTCGTCGAACGGGTGCACGAAAGTCAGGCCTTCCTTCTTCTCCAGCTTGACTGCGTGTTCGTAGGCGTCGGAATAGCTTTCGCCATGCAGCACGACTTCGCCGCCCAGGGACCTCACGCCGTCGACCTTGAGCTGGGGCGTGGTGACGGGCATGACGATGACCGCACGGGCGCCCAGCTTGTGCGCCGACATGGCAACGCCCTGCGCATGGTTGCCGGCGGAAGCGCAAATGACGCCGCGCCGCAACTGCTCGGCCGTGAGGTGGGCCATCTTGTTGTAGGCCCCGCGCAGTTTGAAGCTGAAGACAGCCTGCTGGTCCTCCCGCTTCAGGAGCACCTTGTTGTGCAGCCTGCGGCTCAGGTTTTTGGCGGGCTCCAGCGCCGATTCCACCGCCACGTCGTAGACCCGCGCATTGAGGATTTTCTTGAGGTAATCGGCGGGTTTGAGGTGCGTTTTCATGTCCGGGCGATGATAAGCGGCGCTCCCGGGCGACCAGAAAAAAGCCCCCGGGCCTTGCGGCTCGGGGGCTGAATCCACCAAAGGAGGAGGTGGAGGAGACAAGAGGGGCATAACGGTTTCGCTATGCTGCGAAGCCAGTATAGACCCGTATTTGCTGCGTTGCAGCACGCCGAACCGTCTCAAGGTGAGACGGATTGCGCTGTATTAGGGGAATTTGATGGCGGTAAACCACCTTGATAGGACGGCACGATGGAATGCACGGTGAGCTGGACGGGCGCGACGGGCGCAAGATCGGGAATGGGGTTTCTCGCGGAGACGGGCAGCGGGCATGTCCTCGTGATGGACGGCGCGCCCGATGCGGCCAAACCGGAAAACGGCGGGCAGAACCTCGCGCCGCGGCCCATGGAAACCGTGCTCGCGGGCACCGGGGGCTGCACCGCCTATGACGTGGTGCTCATTCTCAAGCGCGGCCGCCACGACGTGCAGGGCTGCTCGGTGAAGCTCACCTCGGAGCGTGCGCCGGCCGACCCGAAGGTGTTCACCAAGATCCACATGCACTTCACGGTGGCGGGCAAGGTGCCGCCCGAGGCGGTGGAGCGGGCGATCGCCATGAGCCACGACAAATACTGCTCGGCAAGCGTGATGCTGGCCAAGACGGCGGAAATCACGACCAGCTTCGAGGTCGTGGCGGCCTGAACGGGCCTCAGATGTAATGGGCCGTCGTCGTCATCACGCGGGCGGCGGCGCGCATCAGCGCCTTGGCCGGCCCCGGCAGTTCGACACCGCCCTGCACCAGCGCCTGGGCCGCATGCGCCGCTTCGTCCTCCTTCATATGGGACACGATCGCCCGTGACGATGCGTCCGCCGCCGGCAGGCGGTCCAGGTGGCTCTGGAGGTGCGCCTCCACCTGGCGCTCCGTCTCGACGACGAAACCCAGGCTGACGCGGTCTCCCAGGCGGCCCGCGACGAGGCCCAGCCCGAAGGCACCCGCGTACCACAGGGGGTTCAGGAGCGAGGGCCGGTCCCCCAGTTCGGCCAGCCGCTCGGCGGTCCAGGCGAGGTGGTCGGTTTCTTCTTCCGCCGCCCGCTGGAAGTGATCGCGCAGGCCCGGGTCCGAGGTGGAGAGCGCCTGCGCCGTGTAGAGGGCCTGGGCGCACACCTCGCCCACATGGTTCACCCGCATGAGCGCCGCCGCCTCGCGCCGCTCACCCGGGCTGAGCGGCGGCGAATCGCCGCCTGCCAGGGGCCTGGCACGGGCGGCGCGGGGCTTCGAAAAGAGTGTTCTGAGGGCGGCATCGGCAGCGCCAAGGAGTCGGTCCATCGCCCCAGTTTAAGTCGGCGCCTGCCTGGCGGGGCGCGGGGCCGCATGGCCGGAGGATGCACGTCGGTTTTCGCCATCCGAAACCGGGAACGAGGGTGTTGCGCCCCTTCCACTGAGCCATGGTTTTGTGTTGTCCTCGTGCAACGAAACGCCCCGGCCCGGACTAAATACTTTGCGAAAGCCAAGCCCCTCTGGTGCAATAAGCACAACCTTCCCAAAAGGAGGTTGGCCCGGGGATCCGGCGGGACCACATTGCCTTGCAATTCGTGAGCCCTTCGCACCGGAGCCCTATGTTTAACCTTGGAGAAACTTGCATGAAAAAGTCCCTGATTGCTCTGGCCGCGCTGGCGTCGTTCGCCGGCGTTGCTTCTGCCCAATCGTCCGTTACGCTGTTCGGCATCGTCGACGCCACGATCGCTTACGGCCATGGCAGCGTTGCCAACAAGACCCAGCTGACCAACTCGGGCTACAACAGCTCGCGTCTGGGCTTCCGTGGCACGGAAGACCTCGGCGGCGGCATGTCTGCCTCCTTCTGGCTCGAAGCCGGCCTGAACAACGATGACGGCCAAGGCGCCGCCACCAACAGCAACAACCAGGCTTCCGGCGCTGGCGCCGCTGTCGCCGGTCGTCAAGGCCTCACGTTCAACCGCCGTTCGACCGTCAGCCTGGCTGGTGGTTTCGGCGAAATCCGCCTGGGCCGTGACTACACCCCGCAATTCTGGAACCTGACCGTGTTCGATCCGTTCGGCACGAACGGCGTGGGCACCACCCAGACCCTGAACAGCATCATCACCGGCGTGACCTCGGTGCGTGCTTCCAACACCGTCGGCTACTTCCTGCCGGGCAACCTGGGCGGCTTCTACGGCCAAGTCCAGTACTACATGGGTGAGAACCTGAGCAACGCGGTCGACACGTTCGTGCCTCCCCGTAGCACCAAGAAGGACGGCACGGGCATGGGCATCCGCCTCGGCTTCGCCAATGGTCCCTTCAACGTGGCCTTCGCGACCAGCAAGACCCGCTACGCTGCTGGCGACGTGACGCAGAGCAACATCGGCGGCCAGTACGACTTCGGCATGGCCAAGCTGCAAGCCCATTACAGCCGCGACAAGAACGACGGCCTCGTGGTCGGCGGCGCAACCGGCAAGGGCTGGCTGATCGGTGGTCTGATCCCCGTCGGCGCTGGCGAAATCCGCCTGGCTTACTCGCGTTACGAAGTCAACACCGTTGGCACGCCGGAAAGCAAGAAGTGGGCTCTGGGCTACGTGCACAACCTGTCCAAGCGCACGGCTCTGTACGCCACGGTCGCTCGCGTGAACAACAGCGGTGGCGCTGCTTCCGCCCTGAACGGTTCCGTGACCGGCGCGAACACGAACTCCAGCGGCTACGACTTCGGTGTCCGCCACAGCTTCTAAATCCCACGCCGGCCTCGTGCCGGCATGGAATGAAGAAACTTGAAAGCCGCCTTCGGGCGGCTTTTTTTATGAGAGGCGGTATTGCTCGAATGAAGTTGCGTTGGGGTCTGGCGGCTGCCGCGGTGGCCGTGTGTCTTGCGGGTTGTGCCGTCGTGCGCGACGGAGCGGGTGTCGGCGCCGGCGCCGGCGCCGTGGCGGCGAACCCGTGGTCAGCGCAGTCCGGACCGGACGCCCAGTCCTGGCATCACATGACATTCCCGGGCAAGGCGGCGACCCGCTTCAGCTACTCGCGCAAGGATGGCCGCGACGCGATCGCGGTGCTCGCCAGTTCTTCGGCGAGCATGTTGCGCCAGAAACTTCGCGTCGAGCCTTCCGAATTGCGCCACGTCCGCTTCTCGTGGAAGGTGCCGCAGCTCATCGCAGGCGCCGACGTCGGCCTGCGGGACGCCGATGATTCTCCCGTGCGCGTCATGCTGTTCTTCGAGGGCGACCGGGCCCGCTTCTCCGCGCGCGACTCGATGCTTTCCGAACTGCTTCGTGCCGTGAGCGGGGAGGAGATGCCCTACGCGACGCTCATGTACGTGTGGTGCAACCAGCGCGAGCCGGGTTCCGTGATCACGAGCCCGCGCACCGGCCGCGTACGGACACTGGTGGTGGAGTCCGGCGCCCGCAAACTCGGCCAATGGCTCGACTACGAACGCGACATCCGCGCGGACTACCTGCGCGCTTACGGCGAGGCCCCGGGCGCCTTGGTGGGCATCGCCATCATGAGCGACAGCGACAACACGCAATCCACGACGCAGGCCTGGTACGGCCCTGTTCGCTTGCAGACGCCGTGAGATTCCTGTCGGCAGCTTGACGGGATTCTTCAGGCCTGAAGGAAACCCCTCTGTCGGGCGCGGCGTTTGCTCTGCTAGCATCGTCCTTCGCATTCGCGCCCTTCCATGTTCGCATTCATCCTGCGCCGCCTGTTCCAGGCTGCGATCGTCATGGTCGCAGTCGCCTTCATCGCCTTCCTGCTGTTCCAGTATGTCGGGGATCCTGTCGTCTTCCTGCTGGGCCAGGACGCCAAGCCCGACCAGATCGCGCAGCTGCGCACCGACCTCGGCCTGGACCAACCCTTCTTCGTGCAGTTCTGGCACTTCCTCGTGAACGCGCTGCAGGGGGAATTCGGCCTGAGCCTGCGCCAGGGGGCGAAGGTGTCGCGGCTGATCGGCGAGCGCTTCCCCGCGACACTGGAGCTGTCACTCGTCGCCGCCGTCGTCGCGGTCGTCATCGGGATTCCCATGGGCGTATATGCGGCGCTTCGCCGCGGCACCTTCATGAGCCAGGTGTTCCTCACCTTTTCGCTGCTGGGCGTGTCGCTGCCCACATTCCTCATCGGCATCCTGCTGATCCTGGTGTTCGCGGTGCTGCTCGGCTGGTTCCCGAGTTTCGGCCGCGGCGACACGGACAAGTTCGGCTGGTGGACGACCGGTCTGCTGTCGCGCGACGGCTGGCACCACATCGTGCTGCCGGCCATCACGCTCGCGATTTTCCAGCTCACGCTCATCATGCGGCTCGTGCGCGCCGAAATGCTCGAGGTGCTGCGCACCGACTACATCAAGTTCGCCCGCGCCCGCGGCCTGCCCGACCGCGCGATCCATTTCGGGCATGCGCTGAAGAACACGCTCGTCCCGGTCATGACGATCATCGGCCTGCAGCTGGGCACGCTGATCGCGTTCTCCATCATCACCGAGACGGTGTTCCAGTGGCCCGGCATGGGGCTGCTCTTCATCCAGGCCGTCACCTTCGCGGACATCCCCGTCATGGCCGCATACCTGTGCCTCATCGCCCTGATCTTCGTGGTCATCAACCTCGTCGTGGACCTGCTGTATTTCGCGGTGGATCCACGGCTGCGCGTGGCCGACGCGAAAGGACATTGATGCTCTCACCGAAGTTCAAGGCCAACGGCCGCGCCTTCGCGCACATCGCGCAGTTCATCCCCGAGCTCACGGCGCTGCGGCGCGATCTGCACCAGCATCCCGAACTCGGCTTCGAGGAGGTCTATACCTCCGGCCGCGTGAAGGAGGCGCTCAGGCTGTGCGGCGTCGATGAAATCCACACGGGGATCGGCAAGACCGGCGTGGTGGGCGTCATCAAGGGCCGCAGCACCGCAAGCGGCCGGATGGTGGGCCTGCGCGCGGACATGGATGCGCTCACCATGACCGAGCAGAACGACTTCACCTGGAAGTCGGCGACGCAGGGAATGATGCACGGCTGCGGCCACGACGGACACGTCGCGATGCTGGTCGGCGCGGCGCGCTACCTCGCGGAAACACGCAATTTCGACGGCACCGCGGTGCTCGTGTTCCAGCCCGGCGAGGAAGGTTTCGCGGGTGCCAAGCAGATGATCGAAGACGGCCTCTTCGAACGCTTTCCCGTCGAGGCGATCTACGCGATGCACAACTGGCCCGCGATGAAGCCGGGCACGATCGGCATCAACGACGGCGCGATGATGGCCGCGGCCGACCGCGTGACGATCGAAGTCACCGGCAAGGGCGGCCACGGCGCGCATGCCTACCTCGCGGTCGATCCGGTGCTGGTCGCCGCGCACATCATCACGGCAGCGCAGAGCATCGTCTCGCGCAACGTGCGCCCGATCGACAGCGCGGTGGTGAGCCTGTGCGCCATCCAGGCCGGGGACCTGCACGCCATGAGCGTCATCCCCGGCAAGGCCACGATCGTGGGGACCATCCGGACCTTCAGCACCGAAGTGCAGGCCCTGGTCGAGAAGCGTCTCGCGGAACTCTGCAGCGCGGTGGCGCTGGGCTTCGGCGCGCAGGCCACGGTGCAGTTCGAGCACTCGTATCCGGCAACGATCAATTCCGCCCGCGAGGCGAACTTCGCGGCCGACGTCGCCGAGTCGCTCGTCGGCGCGGAGCACGTGGACCGAGAGCTCGAGCCGAGCATGGGCGCGGAAGATTTTTCCTTCATGCTCCAATCCAAGCCCGGCGCCTACCTGCGCCTGGGGCAGGGCGGCGAGAACTGCTTCCTGCACAACGCGCGCTACGACTTCAACGACGACGTGCTGCCGCTCGGCTCCGCGTTGCACGCGAGCCTGGTCGAGCAGTCCATGCCTCTTTCAACCTGACCCCCGAATTTTTCCCGAGGAGTATCCACAATGAAGTTCCAGACCACGATCCTGTCCGCAGCGCTTGGCGCCGCGCTGGGCCTTGCCGCATTCGGCGCCGGCGCCGTCACCCTGAAAGTCGCCAACCAGGGCGATTCGCTCTCGCTCGACCCGCACTCGCTGCAGGAATCGCTGCAGCTGTCCGTCACGGGCAACGTGTACGAGCCGCTCGTCACGCGCGACAAGAACTTCAAGCTGGCGCCTGCGCTCGCGACGAGCTGGAAGCAGACGGCACCCACCGTGTGGCGCTTCGAACTGCGCAAGGGCGTGCAGTTCCACGACGGCACCCCCTTCACCGCCGACGACGTGATCTTCAGCTACGACCGCACGCGCGGCGAAGGCTCCGACCTGCAAAGCGCCGTCGGCCCGATCAAGGCCATCCGCAAGATCAACGACCACGTGGTCGAGATGGACACCTCGTCGCCGTTCCCGATCCTGCCGGACTTGATGACCAACTGGTACATCATGAGCAAGAAGTGGTGCGAGACCAACCAGGCCGTGCGCCCGGTGGACCGCCGCAAGGGCATCGAGAACGCGGCCTCGTTCCGCGCCAACGGCACGGGCCCGTTCCGTGTGCGCGAGCGCCAGCCGAACGTGCGCACGACCTTCGTGCGCAACGGCAACTACTGGGGCAAGATCGACGGCAACGTCGACGAGGTCGTCTTCAACGTCATCGGAAACGACGCGACGCGCGTGGCCGCGCTGATCTCCGGCGAGATCGACATCATGGAGCCGGTGCCCGTGCAGGACGTCGAGCGCCTCAAGACCGCGTCCAACCTCAAGGTGCTGCAGGGCCCCGAGTTGCGCGTGATCTTCCTGGGCATGGACCAGAAACGCGACGAACTGCTCTTCTCCAACGTCAAGGGCAAGAACCCCTTCAAGGACAAGCGCGTGCGCCAGGCCTTCTACCAGGCGATCGACGTCGAAGGCATCAAGCGCACCGTCATGCGCGGCGCCTCGACCCCCAACGCCGAAATGCTGCCGCCGCAGGTCAATGGCTTCGCACCCGACCTCGCCAAGCGCCTGCCCTTCGATCCGGAAGCCTCGAAGAAGCTGCTGGCCGAAGCCGGCTATCCGCAAGGCTTCGAAGTGACGATGAACTGCCCGAACGACCGCTACGTGAACGACGGCGCGATCTGCCAGGCCGTCGCCGCCAACCTTGCGCGCGTGGGCGTGAAGATCAACCTGCAGGTGGAAACCAAGGGCACGTACTTCCCGAAGATCCTTCGCCGCGACACGAGTTTCTACATGCTGGGCTGGACGTCCACCACCGTGGACGCGCACAACGTGCTCTACCCCATCATGTCCTCGCCGGGTGAAGGCGGCCGCGGCCAGTTCAACCTGGGCGCCTACAGCAACCCGAAGGTCGACGAGCTCACGCTGAAGATCGCCTCCGAGACCGACCAGAAGAAGCGCAACGAGATGATCCACGAGGCGATCAAGATCCACCAGGACGACGTCGGCCACATCCCGCTGCACCAGCAGGCACTCAACTGGGCGATGAAGAAGAACGTGGATGTGGTGCAGATGCCCAACAACGACATGGTCTGGAAGTTCGTGACCGTCAAGTGATGAGGTCCGGCACCTGGCTCCATCGGGCCTGGGACAGTGACGTCGGCTACAGCTTCCGCACCTCGCCCGTGGCGATGGCGGCAGCGTTCGTGGCCTTCGTCTGCGTGTTCTGTGCGGTGTTCGCCAACCTGGTGGCGCCGCACCATCCCTACGACCTCGCGACGCTGGAACTGAGCGACGCCTTCCTTCCGCCCTCCTGGGTGGAAGGCGGCAACGCGAAGTACTGGCTCGGCACCGACGACCAGGGCCGCGACATCCTGTCCGTGCTGATGTACGGCGCCCGCATCTCGCTGCTGGTCGGCGTCGCGTCGGTGATCCTCTCGATGCTGATCGGCGTCACGCTGGGCCTCGTCGCGGGCTTTGTCGGCGGCCGAACGGACGCCTTCATCATGCGCGTGTGCGACGTGATCCTGTCCTTCCCCGCCATCCTCGTCGCCCTGCTGATCGCCGGGGTGGGCCGCGCGCTCTTTCCCAACGCGAACGACTTCGTGGTGTTCGTGGTGCTCGTGCTGTCCATCTCGCTCGCCGGCGGCGGCGGGTGGGTGCAGTACGCGCGCACCGTGCGCGGCTCGACCATGGTCGAGCGCAATCGCGAGTACGTGCAGGCCGCGCGGGTGACGGGCGTGTCGTCGCTGCGCATCATGCGCAAGCACGTGCTGCCCAACATCCTCGGGCCCGTCATGGTGCTCGCGACGATCCAGGTGGCCACGGCCATCATCACCGAGGCGACGCTGTCCTTCCTCGGTGTCGGCGCGCCGCCCAATTCGCCTTCGCTGGGCACGCTGATCCAGGTGGGCAACAAGTTCCTGTTTTCCGGCAACTGGTGGATCACCGTGTTCCCCGGCCTGATGCTGGTGGCGATCGCCCTGTCCGTCAACCTGCTGGGCGACTGGCTGCGCGACGCCTTGAACCCGAGATTGCGCTAGTCCGATGTCGCTGCTCCAAGTCCAGAACCTCGTCGTCGAATTCCCGCATCGCAGCGGGACGCTACGCGCCATCGACGACATCAGCTTCGACATTGCGCCCGGGGAAATCCTGGGCGTGGTCGGCGAATCGGGCGCCGGCAAGTCGCTCACGGGCGCTTCCATCATCGGCCTGCTCGAGCCGCCCGGGCGCATCGCCTCCGGGCAGATCCTGCTCGAAGGCCAGCGCATCGACAATCTTCCGTACGAGAAGATGCGGCGCATCCGCGGCCGCCAGATCGGCGCGATCTTCCAGGACCCGCTGACCTCGCTCAACCCGCTCTACACGGTCGGCCGCCAACTCATGGAGACCATCCGAACGCATTTGCCGGTGGACGAGAAGGAGGCGCGGCGCCGCGCCATCGGCCTGCTCGAAGACACCGGCATCCCGGCGGCCGCGCAGCGCATCGACCACTACCCGCACCAGTTCTCGGGCGGGATGCGCCAGCGCGTGGTCATCGCATTGGCGCTCGCCGCCGAACCCAAGCTGATCGTCGCGGACGAGCCCACCACGGCGCTGGACGTGTCGATCCAGGCGCAGATCATCCAGCTGCTCAAGCGCGTATGCCGCGACCGCGGCGCCGCCGTCATGCTGATCACGCACGACATGGGCGTGATCGCCGAGACCTGCGACCGCGTGGCCGTGATGTACGCCGGCCGCATCGCGGAGATCGGCCCGGTGCACGAGGTGATCAACAAGCCTGCGCATCCCTACACGGCGGGCCTGATGGCCGCCATCCCGGACATCACCGTCGAGCGCGAGCGCCTGCACCAGATCGACGGCGCGATGCCGCGCCTGAACGCCATCCCCACAGGCTGCGCCTACAACCCGCGCTGCCCGCGCGTGTTCGACCGCTGCCTGCGCGAGCGCCCCGACTTGCTCGACGCCGGCGCCACGCGCGCCGCCTGCTGGCTGCACGACACGAAAGCCGGGGTGCCCGCGTGAGCGCGCCGCTGGTCCAGGCGCGCGACCTCGCGAAGACCTTCGACGTCTCGCCGCCGTGGCTCAATCGCGTGCTCGAGGGAAAGCCGCGCCTGCTGCTGAATGCCGTCGACGGCGTGAGTTTCGAGATCGAGAAGGGCAAGACGCTGGCGCTGGTCGGCGAATCGGGTTGCGGCAAGAGCACGGTCGCGCGACTGCTCGTGGGCCTGTACGAGCCCACGCGCGGCGACCTCGTCTTCGACGGCGCCGATGCGCACGCGGTCTTCAAGACCTCGCAGGGCAAGGACTTGCGCCGCCGCATCCAGATGATCTTCCAGGACCCGTACGCGAGCCTGAACCCGCGCTGGACGGTGGAAGACATCGTGGGCGAGCCGCTGCAGGAGCACGGCCTCATTTCGGATGCGGGCGAGCGCAAGGCACGCGTCGGCGAGTTGCTGAAGTCCGTCGGCCTCGCCGCGCAGGACATGACGAAGTTCCCGCACCAGTTCTCGGGCGGCCAGCGCCAGCGCATCTCGATCGCGCGCGCGCTGGCGACGGAGCCCGAATTCCTGGTGTGCGACGAGCCGACCTCCGCGCTGGACGTGAGCGTGCAGGCGCAGGTGCTCAACATCATGAAGGACCTGCAGCGCCAGCGCGGGCTCACCTACCTCTTCATCTCGCACAACCTCGCCGTCGTGCGGCACGTGAGCGACCAGGTGGGGGTGATGTACCTCGGGCGCATCGTGGAGCTCGCGGACAAGCACGCGCTCTTCGGCAACCCGCGCCATCCGTACACGCGCATGCTGCTGGACGCGATCCCGAAGATGCACGACACCGGCCGCGCGCGCACGCCGGTGCAGGGCGAGGTGCCGAACCCGCTCAATCCGCCCGGCGGCTGCACGTTCAATCCGCGGTGCCCGCATGCGAACGAGCGCTGCCGGACGGAACGGCCGAAGCTGCTGGAGATCGCGGGCGTCCGGGTGGCGTGCCACGCGGTGGAAGAGGGCCGGATCTAGGCCCGGCCGCGGCGGCATTCGTGAGACGATGCGCGGCATGACCGTCGGTGTCATTCTTCTCCTCGAGGACGATCCCGCCATCGCGTCTTCCGTGAGCTTCGCGCTGGAGCGCGAAGGCTATGGTGTCGTCCACGCCATGCTCGTGCAGGACGCGACGCGCCTGCTGCACCAAAAACCCTTCGACCTCGCGATCCTCGACGTGGGCCTGCCGGACGGCAACGGCCTGGACGTATGCCGCGCTCTGCGGAGTGACAGCGATGCGTCGCTGGCCCGCCTGCCCGTCGTCGTGCTGACCGCGCGCAACGAGGAGCTCGATCGCGTGCTGGGACTGGAGCTCGGCGCCGACGACTACATCGCCAAGCCCTTCAGCCCGCGCGAGCTGGTAGCCCGTGTGCGCGCGCTGCTTCGCCGCGCCGCACTGGGTCCCCGGTCGAACGACAATCCCGCTCCCACGGCGGCGATGTTTGAGATCGACGAACCGGGCCAGCGCGTGCGCTACGCAGGGCATACCCTGGTGCTCACGCGCCTCGAATATCGCCTGCTGCGGGCGCTCGTGTCCTCCCCCTCGCGCATCCACAGCCGGGCGTCGCTGCTCGACGCCGCCTGGAGCGGCTCCACCGAGGCCGGGGACCGCACGGTGGACACGCACATCAAGACGCTGCGCGCCAAGCTGCGCGAGAAGACACCGCACTTCGACCCGATCGTCACCCACCGTGGCCTGGGTTACGCCCTGAACACCGAACCGCCCCGCTGAACCATGCGCCTGGGCCTGCGCCTTTTCTTCGCGTTCTTCCTGATCGCTGGTATCGCGGCTTTCTTCGTCATGCGCGTCTTCGTCGGCGAGGTGAAGCCCAGCGTGCGCGAGGCGGTGGAGGATATCCTGATCGACAGCGCGAATCTCCTGGCCGAACAGGCCACGCAAGACCTGCGTGCCATGCCCCCGGGAGGAACGCTGGAAGGCACCCGCTTCGCGCAGAGTGTCACCGACTACGCGCATCGGCCGATCGACGCGAAGATATGGGGCCTGCGCAAGCAGGCGCTGGACTTCCGCGTGTACGTCACGGACGACAAGGGGCGTGTCGTGTTCGATTCGGCTGTGCCCTCGGCCGTGGGCTCCGACTATTCGCAATGGCGTGACGTCGCGTTGACCTTGCGCGGCACCTATGGGGCGCGTGCGACGCGCGAGGTCTACTCTGACGACCGGACGTCCGTCATGTACGTGGCCGCTCCGGTGACGGATGGGGGGCGCGTCATCGGCTCGCTCACGGTTGCAAAGCCGCAATCGGCCGTCGCGCAGTTCGTCGCGCGGGCGGAGCGCAAGATATTCGTGTCGGGCATCTGGCTGCTCGGGCTGTCGCTGGCCATCGGCGTCGCGGTGACGGGGTGGATGGTCGTGTCCGTTCGCAAGTTGCGCCGGTATGCGCAGGCCGCCGGCGCGGGAGAGCGGCAGCCGGTGCCTGCGCTGCCCGGCGAACTGGGCGACCTGGCCGTCGCGATGGGCGTGATGCGGGAGCGGCTCGCGGGCCAGCGCGACGTCGAGGAGGCGATGCGTGCCATGACGCATGAGCTCAAGAGCCCCTTGGCGGCCATCGGCGCCGCGGCCGAGTTGTTGCGCGACGAGTTGCCCGCGGCCGACCGGGAGCGCTTCTCGGGCCAGATCGAAGGGCAGGTCGACAGGTTGCGGGCCATGGTCGAGCGCCTCCTGGAGTTGTCCAAGCTGGAGAGCCTGCAGATGCCCGAGCATCCGCGTGAACTGGTTTTGCTCGACTTGGCGCAAGCCGAGCTCGGGGCGCTGGCCAGCGTGATGGCGCAGCGGGCGATCGCGGTCCACTGGCGCGAAGAGGCGGCGGCCCTGGTCCGGGGCGACGCGGAACGCATCTCGCTGGCCATCTCCAACCTGCTGTCCAACGCGGTCGCATTCGCGCCCGACGGCTCCACCCTGGAACTGGGCGTTCGGCAGCAGGGCGCCACGGTCGAATTCAGTGTTCGCGATGAAGGACCCGGCGTGCCCGGCTACGCGCTTGCGCAGCTGGGGCAGCGTTTTTTTTCGTTGCCGCGGCCACGCGACGGCGTCAAGGGCAGCGGGATGGGCCTGGCCATCGCGCGGCAGGTCGCAGCCCTGCACGGCGGCAGCGTGCGGTTCGCGTCACCGGGCGCCGGCTTCGAGGCACGGCTCCTCCTGCCGGCAGCCTGAGCGGGCTTCACACAGACTTCACCGACTTCATCGTTTCCGCACGGTCCTTTTGCACCATCGCGTGCATCAACAAAGGAGCGTGAATTGAAATATCCATTGGTTTCCAAGGTGTTCGCCATCGGCATGGTCGCGGCCATCCTCGGGCTGGTCATGCTGCGCATCGACGGCCTTGTGGGCGAGCGGCGCATGCGCCAGCAGCAAGCGATGCAGGGCGTGGAGCAATCCTTGTCCGGCCCGCAAATGCTGATGGGGCCCATCCTGCACCGGGCCTGCGTGGAACAGTGGGAGACCGCCGTGGGCGAGGGCAAGGAACGCACCGTCGCGAACAACAGGCGCCCATTCACGCTGATGGCTGTTCCGCGTACCTTGCAGGTGCAGAGCGAAGCGAAGTCGGACGTGCGCCACCGCGGCCTGTTCAAGGTCAACACCTACGCGGGGCCGATGACGCTGGAGGCCCGCTGGGACGACTTCAGCGCCCTGCAGCCCGTGCGTGAACATCCCGGCTCCCGCCTGGAGTGCGGCCCCGCGCTGGCGATGCTGTCCGTGAGCGATGTGCGCGGCCTGCGCAGCGCCCGCGCGCAGGTCGCCGGAGTGCCCACGCCGGTGCGTCCCGGCACGGGCCTGCCGCGCTACGCGCGCGGTGTACATGCCGAAGTGCCTGCGGCACGCATCGCAGAGACCGCGGAGCCGCTTACCGCGCGCTTCGCATTGGACCTCGCCGGCACTTCGAGCCTGTCGCTCGTGCCCGCCGCCAGCCAGACCGACTGGTCCGTCAAATCCGATTGGCCGCATCCTTCCTTCGGGGGTCGATTCCTGCCCGCGCGGCGAGAGGTCGCCGCTTCCGGTTTCTCGGCGCACTGGACGGTGAGCGAGCTGGCCAGTACGGCCGCGGCCGCCGTGCAGCGCGATGGCGAACTGTGCGAGCCCCGGCTCGCAGCATCGACGGAAGATGACGAGGCGAACAGCGGCGCTCCCAACGCGAAGTGCCTGGAAACGTTGCGCGTCTCCTTCATCGACCCCGTCAATCCCTACGTGCTGACGGACCGGGCGACCAAGTACGCGCTGCTGTTCATCGCGCTCACATTCACCTGCGTGGCACTCGCGGAAATCCTGGGCCGCAAGCGCGTCCACCCGGTGCAATACACCCTCGTGGGCATGGCGCTCGCACTGTTCTACCTGATGCTCCTCAGCCTCTCCGAGCACGTGGCGTTCGGTCTGGCGTACTTCGCGGCCAGCGCCGGTTGCGTGCTGCTGCTCGGGTTCTATGCCGGGCACATGCTGAAAAGCCGTTGGGCCGGAGCCGCGTTCGGCACGGGCGTCGGGGCGCTGTATGGTTTCCTGTGGGTGCTGCTGTCGCTTGAGCAGGCCGCATTGATGGTCGGGTCGCTCCTGCTGTTCGGCGTGCTGGCCGCAGTGATGGTGCTCACACGCCGGGTGGACTGGTATGCGCTGGTCGAGGGGTGGCGGGCAGAGCAGCCCAGGCCAGCCGCTGTTCAGGCGTAACGCTTGTTGCGCAGGTTGTTCTTCATCTCGCGCAGCAGCGGCTGCAGCTTCGGCCCGATGCGAAGGGCGACCGCCGTCGCCAGCACGTCGATGATCATCAGGTGCAGCAGGCGCGAGACCATCGGGCTGTAGCGGTCGTAGCCTTCGGGATGGTCCGCCGCCAGGTGGATCTGCCCCGCGGAGGCGAGCGGCGATCCGGTCGCCGTCATCACGATCGTGGTCACGCCGTTCTTGCGCGCGATGTCGCAGGCGTCCATGAGGTCGCGCGTGCGCCCCGAGTTGGAGATCACCACGAGACAATCGCCGGGACCCATCATCGAGGCGCTCATCACCTGCATGTGGCCGTCGCTGTAGGCGATGGTGTTCACGCCCAGGCGGAAGAACTTGTGCTGCGCGTCCTGCGCGACGATGCCCGAGTTGCCCGCGCCATAGAACTCGATGCGCCGGCCGGTCTTGTGCGTCGCGGCGAGGGCCTCGACCGCCTTCTCGATCGCGAAGGTGGACGCGTCGTTGCGGTACTTGAGGAACGCGGCGACCGTGTTGTCGATCACCTTGACGAGCACGTCGCTGGTCTTGTCGTCGACGTCCACGCTGCGGTGGATGAAGGGCACGCCTTCGCTGACGCTTCCCGCGAGCTTGAGCTTGAAGTCCGACAGGCCGTCGTAGCCCATGCTGCGGCAAAAGCGCACGACAGTCGGTTTGCTCACGTGCGCGCGCTCGGCGA
The DNA here is from genome assembly GCF_015831345.1 of Caenimonas aquaedulcis. Lineage (NCBI taxonomy): Bacteria > Pseudomonadati > Pseudomonadota > Betaproteobacteria > Burkholderiales > Comamonadaceae > Caenimonas > Caenimonas aquaedulcis. Next base: position 3,165,544 of record NZ_JADWYS010000001.1, read on the forward strand.
GCTCGCTCACGGGCAGGTTGGCGAAGGAGCGCGGGTCTCCCAGCACGAGGCGTCCCACGCGCTGCTCGGCAGGTGCGAGCGAGGGCAGGGAGGCCTTGATGCGGTCTAGCACGCGAGCTCCGCCGGGCCGCCCCAAGGAGCGAGGGCCCGCTTGGGGGGCGGCGCATGACACGAAGTGCAAAGCGTGGGGGCTAACATTCTTCGCTCCAGCAGTAACCATCTCTTGCGATCATGGCGCTGGCTGCACTGGGGCCCCAGGTTCCCGCCGCATACGGCCGCGGACCCGCGCTGTCATTGCGCCAGTAGTCGATGATCGGCTCGACCCATCTCCACGCCTCTTCCTGCTCGTCGCTGCGCACGAACAGGTTCAGCCGCCCGTCGATCACGTCGAGCAGCAGGCGTTCGTACGCGCCGACGCGCTCGCTGCCGAACCGCTTGTCGAAGTCAAGGTCCAGATGCACCGGCGCCAGCGTCTGCTGCGCGCTCTTGGATGCGCGGTTCTCCTGGCCCTGCGCGAGCAGGTGCAGCTCGAGGCCGTCCTTCGGTTGCAGGTGGATGACGAGCCGGTTGGCCGCGCCGAGCGGCGAGCGGAAGATCGCGTGCGGCGCGGGACGGAAGTTCACCACGATGTGCGCGTCGCGGTTCGCGAGGCGCTTGCCGGTGCGGATGAAGAAGGGCACGCCGGCCCAGCGCCAGTTGGCGATCTCCGCGCGCAGCGCGACGAAGGTTTCGGTGTGGCTCTCGGGATTCACGCCGGGTTCGTCGCGGTACGCCGGTACGGCTTCTCCGCCCACCTTGCCTGCGGTGTACTGCCCGCGAATCGCGTGCTGCGCCAAGGCCTCGGGCGTCCAGGCGCGCAGCGAGCGCAGGACCTTCAGCTTCTCGTCGCGGATCGCGTCGGCATGCGCGTTGATCGGGGGCTCCATCGCCAGGGCGCACAGCAATTGCAATGCGTGGTTCTGCACCATGTCGCGCAGCGCGCCGGTGCTGTCGTAGAAAGCACCGCGCTTTTCCACGCCGAGGTCCTCGGCGATGGTGATCTGGATGTTGGCGATGGTCTCGCGGCGCCACAGCGGCTCGAAGAGGGAATTGCCGAAGCGCAGCGCGAAGAGGTTCTGCACCGACGGCTTGCCGAGGTAATGGTCGATGCGGAAGATCTGCTTTTCGCTCAGCACGCTGCGCACGGTCTCGTTGATCGCTCGGTTGGACGCGAGGTCGTGGCCGAGTGGCTTCTCCAGCACGATGCGGGTGTTCGCGGTGTTGAGGCCCGCGGCCGCGAGCTGCTCGCAGGCGACGGTGAAGAGCGACGGCGCCGTCGCGAGATACATCACCACCGTGTCCGCATTGCGCTCGCGCAGTGTCGCGGCCAGCCGCTGGTAATCGCCCGGCTTGGACAGGTCCATCCGCAGGAAGTGCAGCATCTCGGCGAAGCGCTCGAACTCGCCGGGCGCGGGCCGCTTGGAGAGGTCGACCTCGTCGAAGCGTGCGCGGATCAGGGCGCGGTATTGTTCGTCGGAGAGGTCGTCGCGCGCGACGCCGATGATGCGGCCCGAAGCCGGCAGCGAACCGTGGCGGAAGGCCTGGAACAGCGCGGGCATCAGCTTGCGCCATGCCAGGTCGCCGGTGCCGCCGAAGAGGACGAGGTCGAAGCTCATGGAGGGGGGCTTGAAGTCGGGAATCGGTACTGTAACTTAGTTTCACGCACGCTTGGAACGACTGGTGTTTCCCCCAAGCCGGGCGGGCTGACTCAGCCGCTATGCTCGATTCGTAATCCAGTTACGACCAGAGGACTCGAAAATGAAGAAGTTTGTCGTCGCATCGGCCATGGCCGTGCTGTCGTTCGGCGCCGCGGCCCAAGGCCAGGTCAACATCATCTGCTCGGTGCAGGCCGAGTGGTGCAACATGATCTCCACAGTGTATGCACGCACCACGGGCGCGAAGGTGAACGTGTCCCTGAAGGGCTCGGGCGAAGCGCTCGCCCAGCTCATCGCGGAAAAGGACAATCCCAAGACGGACGTCTGGTTCGGCGGCACGGGGGACCCGCACCTGCAGGCCGCCGAGCAAGGTCTCACGCTCGAGTACAAGTCGCCGTCGCTGTCCCAGCTGCACGACTGGGCGCAGCAGCAGGCCAAGCAATCGGGCTACAAGACCGTCGGCATCTATTCGGGCCCGCTGGGCTTCGGCTACAACCCCGAACTGCTCTCGCGCAAGAAACTCGCGGTACCCAGGACCTGGGGCGATCTCACCAAGCCCGAGTACAAGGGCGAGGTGCAGGTGGCCAACCCGGCCTCCAGCGGCACGGCCTACACCATGATCGCGACGCTCGTGCAGCTCATGGGCGAGGACAAGGCCTACGACTACCTGAAGGCGCTTCACAAGAACGTCAGCCAGTATTCGCGCTCGGGCACCGGCCCGATCAAGGCGGTGGCGCGCGGGGAGACCGCCGTGTCGATCAGCTTCGTGCACGACGGCCCGGGCGAGAAGATGCAGGGCTTCCCGGTGGAAACCATCACGCCCGCCGACGGCACGGGCGCGGAGATCGGCTCCATGAGCATCATCAAGGGTGCGCGCAATCTCGAAGCGGCGAAGAAGTTCTATGAATGGGCGCTCACGCCCGCCGCGCAGGAAATGGCCGCGGCCGCCAAGCAGTTCCAGGTGCCGAGCAACAAGGCCGCCAAGGTCGATCCGCACGTGCCCGACTTCAAGAAGATCAAGTTCATCAACTACGACTACGCGAAGTACGGCGCGAGCGCCGAGCGCCGGCGCCTGATCTCGCGCTGGGAAAAAGAAGTCAACTCGCTCCCGCGCTGACATGGCCCTGTGGTCGTGGCTCGCCATCGGCGCGCTGGGCTACCTCGCGCTGCCCTGGTATGCGCTGCAGGACGGCAACGGCCTGCTCGCGGTGGGCGGCGTCTTCGGCGGCGAGGACACCGCGAACGGCCTGATGCAGGCTGCGGTGTATGGCCGCACGTGGTTGTGGACCGGCGTGCTGGGTCTCGCCATCGCCGCCGTGGGCGCGATGCAGGCGCCCGGCAAACGGCAGGGTGCGTGGCTGGTGTGCGGCGGCGCGCTCGGCGCGATCGGGCTCGCGGCCTTCGGCTTCGCCATCGGCGCCAAGGGCTGGAACGGCGAGTGGCTCACGGCCACCTTCGGCGAACTCCCGAAGAACCAGTTCGGCATCGGCTGGGGCGGCTTCGTCGTGCTCACCTCGCTGGTGGTGCTGGCCTCCTTCGGCGTCGCGCGGCGCGGGTTCTTCAAGGGCGACCTGTTCATCGCGGCCTCCGTCCTGTGCGCCGGCACGCTGATGGGCGTCTTCATCCTCTTTCCCGTGCTCAAGGCGCTGTCGGGCGCAATGCTCGGCGAGGATGGCAAGTTCGCCGTCGGCGCGATCTGGGAACGCGTGGCGAACGAGCGCAACTTCGGGCTCAACTGCCTCGTGGGCGGCGTGCGCTGCGGCGTGGCGTGGAACACCCTGTTCCTCGGGCTGCTTACGGCCGCCGCGACCACCGTGCTCGGCACGCTGATGGCGCTCATGGCGGAGCGATCGAGCAAGCGCTACGGCCGCGCGCTCAATGTGGTGGCCATGCTGCCGATCATCACTCCGCCCTTCGTCGTCGGCCTGGGCCTCATCCTGCTCTTCGGCCGCGCCGGCATCGTCAACCAGTTGCTGGAAGCGGCGTTCGGCCTCACGCCTTCCCGCTGGTTCTACGGCTGGTTCGGCGTGTGGATCGCGCAGACCTTCGCCTTCACGCCGATCGCCTTCATGATCATGCGCGGCGTCGTGCAGGGCATCGCGCCCAGCCTGGAGGAGGCCGCGCAGACCTTGCGTGCCGATGCGCAGCGCACCTTCATGACGGTGACGCTTCCGCTGCTCGCCCCGGGCCTGGCGAACGCCTTCCTCGTCGGCTTCATCGAGAGCATGGCGGACTTCGGCAACCCCGTCGTGGTGGGCGGGCAGTTCTCGGTGCTGTCCACGGAAATCTTCTTCGCCATCGTGGGCGCGCAGTACGACCAGGGCCGCGCGGCGTCGCTCGCATGGATCCTCACCCTGTTCGCCCTCGGCGTCTTCGCAGTGCAGCGCGCGGTGCTCGGCAAGCAGAACTTCACCACCGTGAGCGGCAAGGGCGATGCCGGCATCGCGATGCCCTTGCCGCCGCGCGTGCGCAAGATCGTCAATGGCGTGGCGCTGCCCTGGATCGCCTTCACACTCGTCGTGTACCTCTTCGCTTTCGCGGGCGGCTTCGTGCAGACCTGGGGCCGCGACTACACGCTCACGCTCAACCACTTCCGCACGGCGTTCTCGCTGGAGTGGGGGCAGTTCGGCCTGGTGTGGGCGGGGACGGCGTGGAACTCGTTCTTCACCACGATCAAACTCGCGGCGATCTCCGCGCCGCTGACCGCGGGCCTGGGCCTGCTCATCGCCTACCTGCTCGCGCGCACCGAGTTCAAGGGCCAGGGCCTGTTCGAATTTTCCGCGCTGCTGGCGTTCGCGATTCCCGGGACCGTGCTGGGCGTGAGCTACATCCTCGCGTTCAATGTGCCGCCCTTCGAGCTCACGGGCACGGGGCTCATCATCGTGCTGTGCTTCCTCTTTCGAAACCTGCCGGTGGGCGTGCGCGCGGGCACCGCGGCCTTCAAGCAGCTGGACAAGTCGCTCGATGAAGCATCCCTGATGCTGCGCGCGAGCACCCTGCAGACGCTGCGCCACGTCGTGCTGCCGCTGCTCAAGCCGGCGCTCGTCGCGGCGCTGGTCTACAGCTTCGTGCGCGCGATCACGACGGTGTCGGCCGTCATCTTCCTCGTCACGGCGGAAAACGAACTCGCCACCACCTACATCATCGGCCGCGTCGGCAATGGCGACTATGGCGTCGCCCTGGCCTATTGCACGGTGCTGATCGTCCTCATGAGCGCCGCGACCGCGCTCATCCAATTCGTCGTCGGCGAGCGCAAGCTCGGCCGGCGCAAGGCAGCGGCGCCGGTGGCGTTGCCGGCAACTTCCACACAGGGCATCACATGAGCGCATCCACGGCGGGCATCGCCTTCCAGGGCGTCACCAAGCGCTACAGCAGCGACCCGAACGCGCCGCTGGCGGTCAAGGGCATCAGCTTCGAAGTCGCGCGCGGCACGCTCACGACCATCCTCGGCCCCTCGGGCTGCGGCAAGACGACCACCCTGCGCATGATCGCGGGCCTGGAGTCGCCGACCTCGGGCAGCATCTTCATCGACGGCAAGGACGTGACGACGCTCGGGCCGGCGGACCGCAACGTGAGCATGATGTTCCAGAGCTATGCGCTCTTTCCGCACATGGACGTCGCGGAGAACGTCATGTATGGCCTGCGCATGTCGGGCATCCCGAAGGCGGCAGCGCGCACGCGGGCGGTCGAGGCGCTGCGCAATGTCGGGCTCGTGGGTTTCGACGAGCGCCTGCCCAGCGAACTGTCGGGCGGCCAGCAGCAACGCGTCGCGCTCGCGCGCGCGCTGGTGCTCGAACCCGCGGTCCTGCTTTTCGACGAACCGCTCTCCAACCTGGACGCGCGCTTGCGCCGCGAGATGCGCGAGGAAATCCGTTCGCTGCAGCAGCGGCTGCAGCTCACCGTCGCGTACGTCACGCACGACCAGAGCGAGGCCCTGGCCGTCAGCGACCAGATCATCGTGATGGACCACGGCGTCATCGCCCAGCGCGGCACGCCGCAGGACCTCTACGAATTCCCCGCCAGCGAATTCGTCGCGGGCTTCATGGGCGAGGCGATGCTGTTCCCCGCCAAGGCCGATGCAGGCGGCACGGTGGCGCTCGGGCCGCTGCGCATCAAGCCGCGGCAAGGCATGGTGGAAGGCGCGGTGAAAGTGGCGGTGCGCCCGGAGGCGTGGCACATCGGCCCGCCGGGCAACGGCCTGGAAGCGCGGCTGTCGAAACTGGCCTACCTGGGCAGCAACTACGAGTACACGTTCGAGACCGAACTCGGCCCGATCTTCGTGGTGTCGTCCAACCTGGCGCGCGTGCTCGACATCGGCACCGACGTGGGGCTGGGGCTGGCCGACCACGGCGTGTCGGTCGTGCAGGTGCCGTAACCTGCCCTGGCCCCACGGCTGAGGTGCAGCGCCGGATAATGACCGGATGAACCAGCTCGACGCTCTCAAGCAATACACCACCGTCGTCGCGGACACCGGCGATTTCAGGCAGCTGGCGCAGTTCCAGCCGCAGGATGCCACCACCAATCCGTCGCTCATCCTCAAGGCCGTGCAGAAGCCGGACTACGCCCCCCTGCTGAAGGAAACGGTCCGGCAGCACGCGGGGCGGCCGCTCGATGAAATCATGGACCGGCTGCTCGTGCGCTTCGGCCGCGAGATCCTCTCCACCATCCCGGGCCGCGTGTCCACGGAGGTGGACGCGCGCCTGAGCTTCGACACCGAAGCGTCCTGCGCGCGCGCCGAACGCATCATCCGGTGGTACCGGGACGAAGGCATCTCCGGCGACCGCGTGCTCATCAAGGTCGCTGCCACCTGGGAAGGCATCGAGGCGGCGCGGCGCCTGGAGCAGCAGGGCATCCACACCAACTTGACCCTGCTCTTCTCGTTTTGCCAGGCGGTGGCGTGCGGGGCCGCCAAGGTCCAGCTGATCTCGCCCTTCGTCGGCCGCATCTACGACTGGTACAAGAAGTCGGCGGGCGCGGCTTGGGATGAGGCGGCGAGTTCCGGCGCGAACGACCCCGGCGTGAAGTCGGTGCGGCAGATCTACGAACACTACAAGCACTTCGGCATCGCGACGGAAGTGATGGGCGCTAGCTTTCGCAACGTGGGCCAGATCCTGGCGCTGGCCGGGTGCGACCTGCTCACCATCAGCCCCGAATTGCTCGCGCAACTGGCCGCCTCCGATGCGCCGGTGTCGCGCGCGCTCGATGCGGACGCCGCGCGCAAGCTCGACCTGAAGCCCGCGAGCTACGACGAGGCCTCGTTCCGCTTTGCACTGAACGAGGACGCCATGGCGACGGAAAAGCTCGCCGAAGGCATCCGAGCCTTTGCAGCCGACGCGGTGAAGCTCGACAAGCTGATGAAGGAGGCCGCATGAGCTACGGCACCTCCCGCCCGCATTGCGACCGCACCGTCGCGTGGGGCCTGCTGCGCGCCCACTACGACGCGCAGGGCCGCGCGTTCGACCTGCGCGACGAATTCCGCATCGACGCGAAACGCTTCGAGTCCTTCAGCCTGCAGGCGCCGCACGTGTTCGCCGACATGTCGAAGAACCTCGTCGACAACCATGTGCGTTCGCTGATGATGGAACTGGCCCGCGAGTGCGGCTTCGAACACCACCGCGCCGCGATGTTCGCGGGCGAGCCGGTCAACAACACCGAGCAGCGCGCCGTGAAGCACTGGCTGCTGCGCGCACCCAGGGGCTCCAGCGGCGACGCCGACCTGGCCGAGGTGCACGCGACACTGGACGCGATGCTCGCCTATGCGCAGCGCGTCCGCGCGGATTCGAAGATCACCGACGTCGTCAACATCGGCATCGGCGGCTCGGACCTCGGGCCGCAGATGGCCGTGATCGCGCTCGCGCAGTTCGCGGTGCCGGGCAAGCGCTTCCACTTCGTCTCCAACGTCGACGGCCACGAGCTCGACGCGGTGCTGCGGCAGGTGAAGCCCGAATCGACGCTCTTCCTCATCGCGTCGAAGACCTTCACCACCATCGAGACCATGACCAACGCCCGCTCGGCGAGGGCCTGGTTCGAATCGCAGGGCGGCCAGGACATCGCGCGTCACTTCGCGGCGCTGACGACCAATGTCGCGGCGGCCGGCGAGTTCGGCATCGCGACGACCTTCGGCTTCTGGGACTGGGTAGGCGGACGCTACTCGATGTGGTCCGCGATCGGCCTGCCGATCGCGATCGCCATCGGCGCGGACAACTTCCGCGCGATGCTCGGCGGCGCGCACGAGATGGACAGGCACTTCGCCACCGCGCCGCTGTTCGAGAACCTGCCTGCCAGGCTCGGCCTCCTGGACGTCTGGTACCGCAATTTCCACGGCTTCACGAGCCGCAGCATTGCCCCGTACCACAGCGCGCTGCGGCGCCTGCCCGCCTACCTGCAGCAGCTGGAGATGGAAAGCAATGGCAAGCAGGTCGATGCGCAGGGCCGCGCCCTGTCCGTAGGCACGTCCCCCGTGCTCTGGGGCGAACCGGGCACCAATGGGCAGCATGCCTACTTCCAGATGCTGCACCAGGGCACGGATGTCGTGCCGGTGGAATTCATCGCGGTGCGCGACGCGGCTCACAGCCTCGAAGGGCATCACGAGCAATTGCTCGCGAATGCGCTCGCGCAGGCGCAGGCGCTGATGCAGGGCAAGCCCGACGCGGGCGGCCACAAGAACTTCCCCGGCAATCGACCGAGCACTTTCTTCGTCCTGGACCGGCTGGACCCCGCCAGCTTCGGCGCGCTGGTGGCGATGTACGAGCACCGCGTGTTCACGAGCGGCTCCATCTGGGGCATCAACAGCTTCGACCAATGGGGCGTGGAGCTGGGCAAGGTGCTCGCGAAAGACATCGCGCCGCGCCTTGCGAGCGGCGACACGCAAGGCCTGGACGCATCGACCGCGGGCCTGCTCGCGAAGTTGCGCGGCTAGTGCCGATGGCCTGAGTGGCCGGGCTCCGGCGGGGCGGTGTGCGCCGGCGCGTCGGCCCCCGCCGGGCCTTGCGCGACGACAAGCGAGCCGCGCATCCCCGCTTCGTAGTGGCCCGGGACCAGGCAGGCAAGCTGCAGCGTCGCTTCGCGCGTGAAGGTGACGACCAGCTCGCCCGCCTGCCCCGGCGCGACGCGCACCGCGGCGAGGCCGCCGCCAGCGCCATGGGCATGCGCCGCGCCCGACTGCATCGCGGTGGCGTGTTCGGCGATCTGCGCATCGTCGCCGATCACCAGTTCGTGCTCCAGCTTCCCCTCGTTGCGCGCGACGATGCGCAGCGTTTCCCCGGCCCGGGCCTGCAGCGTGGAGGGGGAAAAGCGCATCGTGTCGTCCATGCGGATTTCGACCACGCGGCTCACCACCTGCGCCTGCATGGCGGCTTCGGCGACCGCGGGCCGCGTCTCGTTCAGTGCCTGCCAGGCCGCGACACTGGCCGCACCGACCACCAGCAGGCCCGCGACGCCGTACACGGCGACGCCTCGCCGCCACGCGCGTTGCTCCGACGCGGCCAGCGCCACCACGGAGAGCGCGAAGCCCAGGGGCACCACCCAGCTGCTGCGGGCCGGCGAGTCCGGAAAGTGCTGCAGGCCGCCCGTGAAGAAGCCCAGGCCGATGGACAGCAGCGTGCCCCACGCGAGCGTGCGGGCCAGGCCGGCGTGGTCCTTGTCGCCGGACATCCGGTGCGCCATCCAGCCCCCCGCGACGAACATCACGATGCCGGCCGCCGCGGTCCACAGGGAGCGCTCGCCGCTGAAAAAGCCGTGGTTCACCGCCCCCGAAATGAAGCTGATGCCGGCGTATTTGAGGAGCATCGCCAGGTGCTCGCGCTGGAAGGATGTGTTCATGGAGTCATCTTCAGGCTTGACACCGTGGGAAGGTCAAGCGGTGGGCCCGCGGGGGCTGTTCGCCGCGCCCGCTTGGCCCTATCATCCGCGTGGTTTCACCACAACGAGGAGAAGTTTCATGGATGAAATGATGGCTGCGGTCAAGACCTGCTTCAACAAGTACGCCGAGTTCAAGGGCCGCGCCGACCGCGCGGAGTTCTGGTGGTTTGCGCTGTTCCAGTTCGTCGTGCTGGCGATCATCGGCATGGTGAGCCATGTGCTCTACGGCATCGCCTGCCTCGCGCTGCTGCTGCCCGCCCTCGCCGTGGGCGCGCGCCGCCTGCATGACATCGGCAAGAGCGGCTGGTTCCTGCTGATCGGCCTGATCCCCTTCGTCGGCTGGCTGGTCCTGATCTATTTCTTCGTGCAGCCGAGCGGCCCGGCCAACGAGTATGGCGGCCAAATGGCAGCCCCCGACGCCCCCACGGTCATGCCTGGCCCGCAGTAAACGGGACCTCTAGAGGCAAGGTTCGCGCGAAGTAACACGCAGCGCGAACACCCATGAAAAAAGCCGGCTTCACGCCGGCTTTTTTCATCTGACTAGAGCACCCGAAAAACGCAAAGCGTTTTTCGGGTGAATGGACTTACATGTCCATCCCGCCCATGCCACCCATACCGCCCATGCCGCCAGGCATGCCGCCGGCAGGAGCCTCTTCCTTCGGCGCCTCGGCGACCATGGCTTCGGTCGTGAGCATCAGCGAAGAGACGGAAGCCGCGTTCTGCAGCGCCGTGCGCGTCACCTTGGTCGGGTCCAGGATACCCATTTCGATCATGTCGCCATAGGTGTCGTTGGCGGCGTTGAAGCCGTAGTTGCCCTTGCCGTTCAGCACCGCGTTCACGACCACGCTCGGCTCGCCGCCGGCGTTGTAGACGATCTCGCGCAGGGGCGCTTCGATCGCGCGCAGCACCAGCTTGATGCCGGCTTCCTGGTCGGGGTTGTCGCCCTTGATGGCGCCGGCAGCCTGCTTGGCGCGCAGCAGCGCGACGCCGCCACCGGCCACGATGCCTTCTTCGACGGCGGCACGGGTCGCGTGCAGCGCGTCTTCCACGCGGGCCTTCTTTTCCTTCATCTCGACTTCGGTGGCAGCGCCGACCTTGATCACGGCCACACCGCCGGCCAGCTTGGCCACGCGCTCTTGCAGCTTCTCGCGGTCGTAGTCGCTGGTGGCTTCCTCGATCTGCACGCGGATCTGCTTCACGCGTGCCTCGATGTCGCCGCCGGCGCCGGCGCCGTCGATGATCGTCGTGTTTTCCTTGCCCACTTCGATGCGCTTGGCCTGGCCGAGGTCGGCCAGCGTGACCTTCTCGAGCGTGAGGCCGACTTCTTCCGCGATGACCTTGCCGCCCGTGAGGATGGCGATGTCTTCGAGCATAGCCTTGCGGCGGTCGCCGAAGCCCGGGGCCTTGACGGCGACGACCTTCAGGATGCCGCGGATCGTGTTGACCACCAGGGTCGCGAGGGCTTCGCCTTCGACTTCCTCGGCGATCACCAGCAGCGGACGGCCGGCCTTGGCGACCTGCTCCAGGATCGGCAGCAGGTCACGGATGTTGGACACCTTCTTGTCGTACAGCAGCACGAAGGGGTTGTCCAGCAGCGCCGATTGCTTCTCGGGGTTGTTGATGAAGTAGGGGGAGAGGTAGCCGCGGTCGAACTGCATCCCTTCGACGACTTCCAGCTCGGAGTCGAGCGACTTGCCGTCTTCGACGGTGATCACGCCTTCCTTGCCGACCTTGTCCATCGCGTCAGCGATGATCTTGCCGATGGTCTCGTCGCTGTTGGCCGAGATGGAGCCGACCTGCGCGATTTCCTTGGACGTGGTGGTGGCCTTGGAGGCCTTCTTCAGCTCGGCGACCAGGGCCGTGACGGCCTTGTCGATGCCGCGCTTCAGGTCCATCGGGTTCATGCCCGCGGCCACGTACTTCATGCCTTCGCGGACGATGGCCTGCGCGAGGACGGTGGCCGTCGTCGTGCCGTCACCGGCGATGTCGGACGTCTTGGAAGCGACTTCCTTGACCATCTGGGCGCCCATGTTCTGGAGCTTGTCCTTCAGCTCGATTTCCTTGGCCACGGACACACCGTCCTTGGTCACGGTGGGAGCGCCGAAGGAGCGCTCGAGGACCACGTTGCGGCCCTTCGGGCCCAGGGTCACCTTGACTGCGTTGGCCAGGATGTTCACACCCTCGACCATGCGCGCGCGGGCTTCGCCGCCGAAAATAACGTCTTTAGCTGCCATTTGAATAGCTCCTTGATTCAGTGAGTCGGGGACGGCGGTGAGGCCTGTCCCGCCAACAAATTACTTGGTGTTTTCCACCACGGCGAAGAGGTCGTCTTCCTTCATGACCAGCAGCTCGTCGCCGTCGACCTTGACGGTCTGGCCCGAGTACTTGCCGAAGAGGACGCGGTCGCCCACCTTGACGTTCATGGCGACGAGATCGCCCTTGTCGGACTTCTTGCCGGGGCCGACGGCCAGGACTTCGCCCTGGTCCGGCTTTTCGGCGGCGGCGTCGGGAATGACGATTCCGGAAGCGGTCTTGGTTTCGCTGTCGATACGCTTGACGATCACGCGATCGGCGAGGGGGCGAAGTTTCATTGCATCTCCTTTGACTAGAAACTGTGGGGCATCAAAAAGGGCCAACGAAGTTAGCGCTAGTTAACTTTGAGGTTGAGCTCTGCTGTTAGCACTCAATTCCTGCGAGTGCTAATGATAAGGGGTTTTGGCGGAGATTCAAGCCCGACGGGTCAATCCCTTTCTTGAGGGGAGCACGGTAGCGAATAAATAGACTGTCGCGGATACTGCCAGCTCACGCACGACAAGGGAAAGCGCACTTGGATTCCACCCCAGGCATTGGCAACGAATCCGTGATCCCGGCGGCCGGCGGCCCGGACGTTCAGCCTCCGCTCGCCCCCGGCCTCGTTCACATGCTCCTGGCCGCGGTGGACGACGCCGGGGAAGGGGTGGTGGTGACGGACGCGCAGAGCCTTCGCTACGAATACGTGAACAACACGGCCGCCCGGCTGTTCCACCTTCCCCGCGAGGAGTTGATGCGGCTCGGGCCGGTCGAGTGCCTGGCGTGGATGTCCGACGACGGCGGCGACCCGGGCGCGTCCTCTCAGTACGAGCGCGTGCGGCAGGTCATCCAGCGCACCATCGACGACCACCTGAACCCGCGCGCGCAGGAAATGGAAGTGAGGCGCAGGGACGGCACGACTTTCTGGGCCGAGTTCACCCGGCGCGCCATCCTCTCAGGCGACCGCTGGATCGTCATCAGCCTGATACGCGACATCAGCGAGCGGCGCGCGGCGCAGTCCCGGTTCGAACTCTTCAAGCGCGCCCTGGACGACTCGGACGAGGCGATCTACCTGGTGGACCCACAGCGGCTGGTGTTCGTCGACGTCAACGAGCGGGCGTGCCGCATGGACGGCGTCTCGCGCGAAGAGCTGATGCGCATCGGGCCGGTGGGCTGGGATTTCAACGCCGCGGACTTGCGGGCGCGGTGCGACGCCGCGATCGCGGCCTATCCCAATTCCGTGATGGAAGAAGTCCGCCGGGAGCAGCCCGGCGGAAAGGTGCTGGTCATCGAAAAGGCGCGCCGCGCCATCCGCTCCGAAGGGGAGTGGCTGGTCATCGTGCACGTGCGCGACATTACGGAGCGAAAGGCGGCGGAGCGGCAGCTCAAGCGCCACCTGGAGGAGCTCGCGCGATCGAACGAGGACCTCGAGCAATTCGGCTACGTGACTTCGCACGACCTGTCGGAACCCCTGCGCATGATGACGAGCTACGCGCAACTCCTCCATCGCCGCTACGGCGACAGGCTCGACGACGATGCGCGCGAATTCATGGGATTCATCGTCGACGGCGCCAAGCGGATGAAGCTGCTCATCGACGCGCTGCTCGAATATTCGCGCGCGGGGCGCAGCGCCGCGCCCCGCCAGGCGACCGCCCTGGACCGCGCGCTGGACGATGCGCTCGCCAACCTCGCGCATGCGATTCGCGACAGCCACGCCGTGATCGAGCGGGGGCCGTTGCCGACGCTGGACGCCGAGCCGGTCGCGATGATGCAGCTGTTCCAGAACCTCGTGGGCAACGCATTGAAATTCCGGGGGGCGGACGAGCCGCTCATCCGTATCGAAGCGGTGGACCTCGGGGAGGAGTGGCGGATGTCGGTGACGGACAACGGCATCGGCATCCGGCCGCAGGACTTCCAGCGGATCTTCGTGGTGTTCCAGCGCCTGCACGACCGCACGCGCTACGAGGGCACGGGCATCGGGCTGTCGATCTGCAAGAAGATCGTGGAGCGGCATGGGGGCCGCATCTGGGTCGAATCGAGCCCGGGTGCCGGTGCGGCCTTCTGCTTCACGCTGCCCAAGACGCGCGTCGCGTCACCGCCCCTTGCGCCGGCAGCCCAAGCGGACTAGTCTTGTGCCATGGCCACACCGGAACTGGAGTGCCCCATGCAGAAGATCCTCATCGCCGTCGACGGCTCCGAACTCTCGCTGGACGCGGTGCGGCACGCGCTGGCATTGCGGCGCCAGGGACTGGAAGCCGAATTCGTCCTGGCCAACGTGCAGGAGCCCGCGTCGCTCTACGAACTACTCACCATCCGTGACCCCGAGCGCGTGCAGGGCATGACGGCGAGCGCCGGTGACCACCTGCTCGAGCGCGCGCGCGAACTGTGCAACGCCGCCGGCGCGAGCTACGAATGCGAAATCGCATCGGGCGACCCGGCGCACACGCTGCTCGACATCGCCGAGCGCTTCTCCTGCGACGCGATCATCGTCGGCGCGCGTGGACACGGCGGCCTGCTGGGCACGCACCTCGGCTCGGTGTCGCAGGTGCTCGCCGAGACGTCCAGCATTCCGGTCACCGTGGTGAAGCACGCGGCGTTCGACGCCGCGGGCGAGTTCGCGCGGCACGACACCTCGCGCCCGGCCGACCCCGAAGTCGTCATCGGCCTGGCCTGAGGCGCGCGCGGCCGCTCAGTGCGCGCGCCGCCAGGCGGCGATGGCCGCCACCGTCGTGCAGGCAAGCCCGTTCTCGCGCGCGAAGCGCGTGACCTGTTCGCCATGCGCCATCGTGCCGTCTGGATTCATCAGCTCGCACAGCACGCCCGCGGGCGCGAGCCCCGCGAGCATCGGCAGGTCGACGGCCGATTCGGTGTGGCCGTCGCGCTCGAGCGTGCCGCCTTCGCGGGCGATCAGCGGAAAGACGTGGCCCGGGCTCGCGATCTCGCTGTGCTCCAGCGTGGAGCGCAGCGCGCACTGGATCGTCTGCACCCGGTCGGCGGCGGAAACGCCGGTCGTGATGCCGTGCGTTGCCTCGATCGACTGCGTGAAGGCCGTCGCGTAGCGCGAGCGGTTCACCTCGACCATCGGCCGCAGCTTTAGCGCGCTCGCCTGCCCGGGCTTGATGCACAGGCACACGATGCCGCTGCCGTCGCGGATCATCATCGCCATCACTTCGGGTGTGCAGAGCTCGGCGGCGCAAACGATGTCGGCCTCGTTCTCGCGCTGCGCATCGTCGAGCACGAGCACCGGCCGGCCGAGGCGGATCTGCTCGATCACGTCCGGCATCGGGGCGAGCTCGACGACGTGGCCGGCGGGCCCGGGAGAGGGGAGGGGGGAAGGGGAAACCACTTGCATGAAACGCTCCTGTTGGTTGAACAAAGCGCCCCAAGGCTCAAGAACGCCGCAGCGCACCTCCTCGCGAAGGCACGCGGCAGCTCAACGCCGCGGCGAACCGCGGCGAATCTTCTTTCATCCGGACTGTGACCGTCGGCTCCAGCATCGAACTGGATCTGCTGACCATCCGGCGGGATCTGACCCGGTCGGACGCGCTCGCGGGCTCGTGGCTTGCGCCACCTACCGCCGGTGGGGAATTCCACCCCGCCCTGAAGACCCCTGCAATATAGCCCCGCGCGAAAAGCCGCGCAGGCACCTTCGCGACGTATAGTCCCAGCCATGGAGACAGGCCGTGGAGTCGGAGGCGGTGCCCGCGCGAAGCGCCACGTGCTGTGGCGCCGCGCCTCGGTGACGCAGCGGCGCGCCTCCCGGCTCGACCCGGTGCTGCGCGCGCTCATCTGGGCCACCGCGGCCGGCGTGATCTTCTCCCTGCTCAACACGCTCATGCGCGGGCTCGTGTTCCAGCTCACCCCCTTCCAGACCCAATTCCTGCGCTACGTCTTCGGCCTCCTCGTGATGTTGCCGCTGGTCGCGCGCGCGGGCTGGCGCGCCTACATGCCGCAGAGCATCCGCGGGCAGTTCGTGCGCGGCATCGTGCACACGCTGGGGCTGTGCATGTGGTTCACCGCCATCCCGCACATCACGCTCGCGGACACCACCGCGATCGGCTTCACCGGCCCTATCTTCATCATGCTCGGCGCCGCCTGGTTCTTCGGCGAGAAGATGCGCTGGGAGCGCTGGCTGGCCTCGCTCATCGGCTTCACGGGCGTGCTGATCGTGGTGGCCCCCAAGCTCGCCGCGGCGGGAGGCGGCTACAGTTTGCTGATGCTCGCTTCCGCGCCGGTGTTCGCCGCCTCCTTCCTCATCACGAAGGGCCTCACGCGCTACGAGCGCCCCGAGGTGATCGTCCTGTGGCAGTCGATCACCATCATGCTGCTCAGCCTGCCGCTCGCGATTCCCGGGTGGCAGTGGCCCACGGCATGGCAGTGGGCCGCCTTCCTGCTGTGCGGGCTGCTCGGCAGCACCGGCCACTACTGCCTCACGCGTTCCTTCAGCGTCGCGGACATTTCAGCCACGCAATCGGTGAAGTTCCTCGACCTCGTCTGGGCGTCGCTGCTCGGCTGGATCGTGTTCTCGGACACGCCCAGCCAATCCACGCTCATCGGCGGCGCGGTCATCTGCGCCTCGACGATCTGGATCGCGCGGCGCGAAACGCGAGGCGCCGCGCGCTGACATCATGAAGACCACCGCACTCGTCCTTTTCTCCGGCGGCCAGGACTCCGCCACCTGCCTGGCCGATGCGCTCTCGCGTTACGAGCGCGTGGAAACCGTCGGCTTCGACTACGGACAGCGCCATCGCGTCGAGTTGCAGCAGCGCACCGAAGTGCTCGCGCGAATCCGCACGGAGTTTCCCGCATGGGCGGCGCGCCTCGGGCAGGACCACCTGCTGGATGCGTCGGTGCTGGGCCAGGTGAGCGAAACGTCGCTCACGCGCGACATGGCTTTCAGCATGGAGCAATCGGGCCTGCCCAATACCTTCGTGCCCGGGCGCAACCTGCTCTTCGTGACGCTCGCCGGCGCATTGGCCTATCGCCGCGGGCTCGAGGTGCTGGTGACAGGCGTGTGCGAAACGGATTTCTCCGGCTACCCCGATTGCCGGGACGACACGATGAAGGCGATGCAGGTCGCGCTCACGCTGGGGATGGACAGGCGCATCGTCATCGAGACACCGCTGATGTGGATCGACAAGGCCGCGACCTGGCAGCTCGCGCACGACCTGGGCGGCATGGCGCTGGTGGACCTGATCGTGGAACACACGCATACCTGCTACCTCGGCGACCGCGAACATCGCCACGCCTGGGGCTACGGTTGCAGCCAGTGCCCGGCGTGCGAACTGCGGGCGCGCGGCTGGGAGAAGTGGCAGGCCGCGCGCGCCTGAGCTCCCCGCCGGCCGTCAGGCCATCGAGAGTCGGAACCTCGCACCCGCGCCTGCGCCCTGCGGCTGCGGGGCGATCGTCCAGCGCTTGGAGTGGAACGCGGCCAACGCCGGCCGATGCCCGATCGACACGAGCGAGCCGCCGTTGTGCTTCACCATGTCCACGAGCCTCGTGTACAGCGCCTGCTCCGCCGGCTCGTCCAGCGCGCTCGTCGCTTCGTCCGCGAGCACCCACGCCGGCTGCTTGAGGAACACCCGCGCGATCGCGAGGCGCTGGCGCTCGCCGCCCGAGAGCTTCTGCGTCCATGCGTCCTGGTCGTCGAGGCGGCTCGCGAGCTGCGGCAGCAGCGCGTCGTCCAGGGCCTTGCGCAGTTCGTCGTCGCTGTAGCGGCTCGCCGGCTCCGGATAGGCGAGCGCCTCGCGCAGGGGGCCGTCGGGGAAGTACGGGTTCTGCGGGATGCTCATGGTGTCCGCTGGCATGTCGATGCGTCCTTTCGCGAACGGCCAGATGCCGGAGAACGCACGGAACAGCGTCGATTTGCCGCTGCCGGACGGTCCCTGGATGAGGACGTTGTCGCCTGCCTGCGCGGCGAGCGTCAGCCCCGAGAGGAGTTGCGTTCCATCCGGGAGTGCAAGTGTCAGGTCCTGCGCGGCGAGATCGTTGCCCGTGCGCGCCATTGCCGGCATGGCCGCCGTCGCCTGCGCCTGCACGCTGTCCTCGAAACTCGTGAGGCGGTCCGCCGTCGCGCGCCACACGGCGAGCTCCGCATAGTTGTCCGCGAACCAGGCGAGCGAATCCTGCACCGAGCCGAAGGTCGATGAAATCTGCATCAGGACGCCGAGCTGGATCGCGCCGCTGAAGTAGCGCTGCGCGGGCACCACCAGGGGAAAGATGATCGCCGCCTGCCCGAAAAAGAGGTTGAACCAGATGAGGTTCTTGCGCGCGCGCAGCAGCCGCAGGTAGTTCGCGAGCACCGCGCCGAAGCGCAGTTCCAGGTGCGCCTGCTCGACCTTTTCTCCCTTGTCGAGCGCGATCGCTTCGCTGTATTCGCGCACGCGGATCATGTGATGGCGGAAGTTCGCCTCGAGCCGCTGCTGCTCGAAGTTCAGGCGGATCTGCGGCCGCCCGATGTAGTGGGTGATGACGCTGCCCGCGATGCAGTACGCGAGCGCGGCCCACACCATGAAGCCGTGCAGCACGTAGGTGCTGCCGCCGAAGTCGAACGTGAAGTTGCCCGACAGCGACCACAGGATGCCGACGAAGGTCACGAGCGTGACGAGGGCGTTCATGAGCCCGAGGGTGAGGCGCAGGCTGTAGTCCGTGAAGAGCCTGAGGTCCTCCTGGATGCGCTGGTCGGGGTTGTCCGCGATGCCCGCGTTGGAGAAGCGGCCCAGCTCCATGCGGTAGAACGCCTGCCCCGTCAGCCAGCGGTCCAGGTAATGCGTCGTCATCCACGCGCGCCAGCGCACCTCGAGCAGCTGCGTGAGGTAGAACTTGTAGACGCCGATGACGATCAGCCCGAAGGCAAGGTAGGTGAAGCGCCAGACCTGGGCCCAGAACACCGGCTGGTCCTTCTCCTGCAGGGCGTCGTAGAACACGCGGTTCCACTCGTTCATCAGCACGAGCATGTAGACGCTCGCGAGGTTGAGGATGACGATCGCCGCGAGCATCCCGCGCGCCTTCCACTTTTCCTCGGAGCTGAAATAGGGCGTGGTGAGAGCCCAGATCTTGCGCGCCGCGCCCTGCACGGTATGGATCCTGGCCAGTGTGTTCATGCGGTGCCTCGTGGGAAGCAGGCATCGTAGCGCGGGCCGTGTCCGCGCGGACCGGGTCAGCGCGGCGTCAGGGCGAAGCGTTCGAGATGCCGCTCGCGACGTGGCCCGAGGGCACATGGCGCGCCGCGTGGTTCACGTGGCCGGTCTGGTCGTCGAAGAAGAAGTCGGGCTCGAACTCCTTGAGGAACTCGCCCTTGGGCAGGCCGCCGAGGAACATCGCCTCGTCCACGTGGATGTCCCACTGCATCAGCGTGCGGATCGCGCGTTCGTGCGCGGGCGCGCTGCGCGCCGTCACCAGGGCGGTGCGGATGCGCATCTGCGGCGTGCCGGCCTGCTGCAGCCGGTGCAGCGCCGCCAGCAGCGGCTTGAAAGGCCCTTCGGGCAGCGGCATCGCGGCCTTGCTCGATTCGTGCTGCTGGAAGGCGTCCAGGCCCTGGTCCTGGTAGACGCGCTCCGCCTCGTCGGAAAACAGCACCGCGTCCCCGTCGAAGGCGATGCGCACCTCGTGCGGGTAGTTGCTGCCCGCCAGCACCGACTCGGTCAGCACGCGCGCCGCGGGAAAGCCCGCCGCGAGCGCCTCCCGCACGTCTTCGGCATTCGCGGAGAGGAACAGGTGCGCGCCCAGGGGCTTGAGGTAGCGAAAGGGCGGGCGCCCCTGCGTGAACACGCCGCGCTGCAGCTTGATCTCGTTGGCCAGGCCCGAGCGGAAGATGCGCATGCCCGACACCGGGTCGTTGCGCGAGAGGATCACCACTTCCACGCGCTGCGCGTCCGGCTCGTTGAAGGCGAGCAGCTTCTTGATCAGCGAGAAGGCGATGCCCGGGCGCGCCGGCAGGTCCAGGCGCTGCAGCTGCAGTTCCATGTAGGCCTTGGCTTCGCCGCTTTCGAACAGCGCGTTCTCTTCCTCGAAATTGAAGAGCGCGCGCGAGGAGATCGCGACGACCAGCTTGTTATCGAGGGTCACGGCCATGACCGGCGCTCACTTGATGAACTGGTTGAGCTGGATGATGGGCAGCAGCACGGCCAGCACGATGAGCATCACGACGAAGCCCATGCCGACGATCAGCAGCGGCTCCAGGATGGTCGCGAGCTGCATCGCGCGGCGCTGCACTTCGGCGGACAGCTGGTTCGCGGCGCGTTGCAGCATCGCGGGCAGCTGGCCCGTCTGCTCGCCCATGCGCGCGAACATCGAGAGCAGGCCGGGGAAGCGCTTTTTCTGCGCCATCGCGGAGGCGAGCGGCGCGCCCTCCCGCACCAGCACCAGCGCGTCCATCGCGTCGGCGCGCATCGCGCGATTGGAAAGCGTCTCCGCCGCGGCCTGCAGGGACTTCAGGATCGGAACGCCCGCGCCCGACAGCATCGCGAGCGTGCTCGCGAAACGAGCGGCGTTATAGCCGCGAGAAAGCCGGCCGACCAGCGGCAGCTTGAGCCAGCCGGCGTCGAATGCTTCGCGCGTGGCTTCGTTGCGCAGCGAAAAGCGCAGCACCACGGTGCCCGCGGCCAGGATCAGAGCCACGAGCCAGCCCCAGTTGCGCACGAGCCCGCTGAAGGCGAGCATCGCGACGGTGAGGAAGGGCAGGGCGCGCTTCGTTCCCGCGAACACGTTGGCCACCTGCGGCACGACGTACGCGACGAGGAACAGCACGATGGCGATGGCGACGACGGTGACGATCGCGGGGTAGAGCGCGGCGCCGAGCAGCTTCGCCTTGAGCGCCTGCCGCTCTTCGAGGTCGTCGGCCAGGCGTTCGAGCACGAGGCCGAGGTTGCCGCTCTGCTCGCCGGCGCCGACCACGGCGGTGTAGATCTCCGGGAACTCGCGAGGAAATCGCGCGAGCGCCTTGGCGAACGGCGAGCCCGCGTTGACTTCCGCGCGCAGGGCCGCGACGACGTGCTTTTCGCGTTCGTTCTCGGACTCATCGGTGAGAGCCGTCAAGGCGCGCTCCAGCGGCAGGCCGGAGGTGACGAGGCCGGCGAGCTGCCGCGTCCAGATGGCCAGCCCGGTCGCGCTGAAGACCGGGCGGCTGAAGGTCCGCTGGCTCCAGCCGAAGGATTGTTCGTTGGCGGCGACGCCTGCGCTGACCGGCACCACCTGCAGCGGCACGAGCGCCTGGCCGCGAAGGAGGGTCCGCACCGCCTTGGCGGTGTCGGCCTCCATCACGCCCTTGCGTGTTTCGCCTTGGGCGTCGAGGGCTTCGAAAGAATAGGCGGGCATGGGCCGATTATCCGCGCGACAGGCGCATGGCGGCCAGGCACGTGGCCCAGATCTTTCCGGACGCAGAATTCGCAGAAGTTACGCAGAAGAAATTCGGGAAGAACATCCAGTGAAATCTTGAATCCTTCTTGTCTTCCTTCTGCGTGACCTCCGCGAATTCTGCGTCCGGAAGTCCGCAGTAACCTCAGGATTGCCGCAACTTGAACCGCTGCAGCTTCCCCGTCTCCGTCCTCGGCAGCGCCGCCACGAACTCGATCTCGCGCGGGTACTTGAACGGCGCGATCGACGCCTTCACGTGGTCCTGCAGTGCCTTCGTCATGGCCGCATCGCCCGTATGCCCGGGTTTCAGGACGCAAAAGGCCTTCACGATCATCCCGCGCTCGTCGTCGGGCTTGCCGATCACGCCGCACTCCGCCACCGCGGGGTGGCGCAGCAGCGCATCCTCGACTTCGGGGCCGCCGACGTTGTAGCCGGACGTGATGATCATGTCGTCGGCGCGTGCCTGGTAGAAGAAGTACCCGTCCGCATCCTGCATGAACGCATCGCCCGGATAGTTCCAGCCGTCCTTCACGTAGTTGGACTGGCGCGCGTCGTCGAGGTACTTGCAGCCCGTCGGGCCGATCACCGCGAGCTTGCCGATCGTGCCGCGCGGCACCTCGCGTCCTTCGTCGTCCACGACCTTCGCGGTGTAGCCGGGAACGGCTTTGCCGATCGCGCCGGGGCGAACGTCTTCCGGCGGCGAGGAGATGAAGATGTGGAACATCTCCGTCGCGCCGATGCCGTCGGTCATCTCGATGCCGCTCGCCTGCTTCCACAGCTGGCGGGTCGCGTCGGGCAGGCCTTCGCCGGCGCTCACGCAGGTCCGCAGCCGGCCGACGCCGTGCTCGCGCGCGAAGGGCGCCATCTGCCGGTAGAAGGTCGGCGCGGTGTAGCAGATGGTCGCGCCGGTCTCGTTGATCGTGCGCACCATCGATTCGGGCGTGTACGGTGCGTCGGGGAAGTAGACGCTCGCCCCGGCCCACATCGGGAACACCAGCAGGCCGCCCAGCCCGAAGGTGAACGCGAGCGGCGGCGAGCCGACCACGATGTCCTCGGGCGTCGCGCGCAGCACGTGGCGCGGCCAGGCTTCGCACGCGGCGATGACGTCGCGGTGCGTGTGCATCGCGGCCTTGGGTTTGCCGGTGGTGCCGGAGGTGAAGGCGAGCATCGCGATGTCGTCGGCGCTGGTCGGGCAGGCGGTGAAGCCGCCGTCCTTCTGCGCGGCACGCACCGCGAGCGATCCGGGCTGGTCCGGCGCATTGAACGCGACCACCGTCGCCAGCACCGGCCGGTCCTTGCGCGCGAGTTCCAGTTCCTCCAGCAGCCTCGCGTCGCACAGCGCCACGGTGGGCTGGGCCTTGTCGATGATGTCGCCGAGCTCGCGTGCTCGCAGCAGCGGCATCGTGGCGACCGCGATCAGGCCGGCCTTGACTACCGCGAGCCACGCGAGCGCCAGGCCGATGCTGTTGCCGCCGCGCAGCAGCACGCGGTTGCCGGGCACGAGGCCCAGGTCTTCCGTCAGCACGCGGCAGATGCGGTCCACGCGGTCGCGCACGTCCTCGTAGCTCAGGGTGATGCGGCTGGAACGCAGCATGGGCCGGTCGCCGAATCCCTTCGCGGGTGCCTGGTCCAGGAGCACGTCCACCAGGTTCAGCTGCGCGGGCAGACGGAGTTCGGACAGGTCGTAGCGCATCTGCGCCAGCTGGTGCGCGGCGGGCAGGCGATCGTGCGCGAAGCGATCGGTTTGCGCGGAAGGTACAGCCGCTGCCATGGGTCAGACCGCCGCTTCGGTGCGCGCCTGCGCGTGGTCCTTCACCTTGCCCAGCAGCTTGTGCAGCGTGGCGATGTCCTTGTCGTTCAGCCCGGCGAAGGCGTCCACGATCCAGCTTTCGTGCTGGCGCGCCATCTCGTGGAACAGCTTGCGGCCCTTGGGGGTGAGGCGCACGCGGTAGGCCCGGCGGTCCCCCTCGACGTCGACGCGGTCGACCAGGCCCTCGGACACCAGCTGGTCGGTGATGCCCGTGACGTTGCCGCCCGTGACCATCATCCGCCGCGACAGCTCGTTCATCTTCAGCCCGTCGGGCGCGCGTTCGAGCTGGGCCATCAGGTCGAAGCGGGGAAGGGTGGTGTCGAAGCGCTCGCGCAGCTGGCTGCGCACCTGCTTTTCGACGATCTGCGTGCACGTGAGCAGGCGCAGCCACAGCCGCAGGGCCTCCGGATGCTCGCTGTGGGCTCTGGCTTCCATGTCCATGGGAAATCCTGCTTTTTATCGTCGGGTCTAAATAGTTTAGACCTAAACAAAGTGGTGTCAACAGGGCTTCATCTGCCTTGACGCAACCCGGTCCACCCCCGGAAACGCGATGTCGTCCTACAACGCGACAATTGACGGATCGCGGGTCAATTGGCAAGAATTTACGTATGGACACGCTGCTGCGAAAGATCGAATCGCAACTTGCGGGCCTGCCCGTGCCGGTCGCCATCGAGCTGCCGGCAGGCCAGCGCGTGGGCCCCCCCGCGGCGGCGGTCACGCTGTCCTTCAAGGACTGGTCCGGGCTTGCCACCATGGCCGCGGGGCAGATCGGGCGAATCGCGGAAGACTTCGTCGAAAGCCGTGTGCAGCTCGAAGGCCGCATGCGCGACCTCATGGCGGTGGCGGCCCGCCTGATGCCCGACACGCCGGTGGCCGGCAGCGCCAGCTGGTTGACGCTCCTGCTGCGCCGGGCGAAGTCGCTGGCCGCGCATTCCCCGCACCGCGACGCACAGCAGATCCAGTTCCACTACGACGTCTCCGACGATTTCTACGCGCTGTGGCTGGACCCGCGCAGGGTCTACTCCTGCGCCTACTATCGCGACGCCGACATGTCCCTCGCGCAGGCGCAGGAGGCCAAGCTCGACCACATCTGCCGCAAGCTGATGCTGCGGTCCGGCGAGCGCTTCCTGGACATCGGCGCAGGCTGGGGCGGCCTCCTCATGTGGGCGGCCGAGAACTACGGCGTCCGGGCGACCGGCATCACGCTGTCGAAGAACCAGCACGCGTACGTGCAGCAGCTCATCCGCGACAAGGGCCTCGAGGGCCGCGTGAAGATGGAGCTGCGCGACTACCGCGAGCTGGACGAAGCGCAGGGCTACGACAAGATCGCGTCGGTCGGCATGTTCGAGCACGTGGGGCAGGCCAACATGCCGGCCTACTTCGCGAAGATCCACGCCCTCCTCAAGCCCGGCGGCATGGTGATGAACCATGGCATCACGGCCGGCAGCGTCGCGGACCAGCAGCTCGGCGCGGGCATGGGCGACTTCATCGAAAAGTACATCTTCCCGGGCGGCGAGCTGCTGCACGTGAGCCATGTGCTGCGCGACCTGTCGGCCGCGGGGCTGGAGATGGTGGACACCGAGAACCTGCGGCCCCACTACGGGCGCACGCTCTGGGCCTGGTCGGATGCGCTGGAGGGACGGCTGGACGAGGCGCGGCACGTGCTGGCCACCAGCGGGAATGCCGTGGATGCGGAGCGTGTGCTGCGCGCCTACCGGCTGTACCTGGCCGGCTGCGCGATGAGCTTCGAGCAGGGCTGGATCGGCCTGCACCAGATTCTTGCGACACGGCCCGACGGACAGTTGCAAACGGGGGCGATCCGCGGCGCACAATCGGCCTATCCCTTCAACCGCGGCTATATCTACAGCCCCTCCCGCTGATGCTCTACAAATTCAAATCCAAGGCCGCCGGCGACCTCATCATGCTCGAGCCCAACGGCCGCCGCGTGCTGGAGATCATCGGCAAGGACGCCGGCCCCAAGGGCATCATCCTGCCCGAGCAGATGCCCGGCGCGATCTCCTCGCTCGAGTCCGCGATCGCGAAGGAAGAGTCGGACCAGAAGGCGCTCGCCGACGAGGCCAAGGCCAAGGGCGAGCCCGCGCCGAAGTTCGACGGCGTCTCGCTGCGCCAGCGCGCCGTGCCCTTCCTGGACATGCTCAAGCGCTGCCAGCAGGCCGGCGCCGAGGTCGTCTGGGGCGTGTAGCCCTCAGTCGACCTTCGCGCCGGAGTCCTTCACCACCTTCGCCCACTTCCTGTGTTCCGCGTCGATGTGGCGCGCGAACTCCGCCGGCGTGTCGCCGCTCGGGATCGCGCCTTGCGCCAGCATCTTCTCCTTGATCGCCGCGGTCCCCAGCGACCTGGCGACTTCCTGCTGGATGCGGTTGACGATGTCGGGTGGGGTTCCGGCCGGCGCCAGCAGGCCGAACCAGGAGGTCGCGTCGAAGCCCTTGAGCCCCGCGGCCTCTTCGATCGTCGGCACGTCGGGCAGGGCGCCCGAACGCTGGCGGCTCGTCACGGCCAGGGCCTTGAGCTTGCCCGCCTTGATCTGCGGGAGCGACGACGGCAGGTTGTCGAACATCACGTCCATGGTGCCGCCGACCATGTCCAGGAGGGCGGGGCCCGAACCGCGATACGGGAAGTGCACGAGGTAGGTGCCCGTCATGCTCTTGAACAATTCGCCGGCCAGGTGGATCGACGTGCCGTTGCCGCTCGAGGCCATGTTGATCTTGCCGGGATGCGACTTGGCGTACGCGATGAAGTCCCGCACGTTGTTGATGCCCAGCGCCTTTGCCTTCTCGGTCTGCATCTCCATCACGTTGGGCACGCCGGCCACCATGGTGATCGGCGCGAAGTCCTTGATCGGGTCATAGGGCAGCTTGTCGTACAGCGCGCGGTTGATGCCGTGCGTGCCCACGGTTCCCATGAGCAGCGTGTAGCCGTCCGGCGCGGACTTGGCGACGATGTCCGCGCCCACGTTGCCGCCCGCGCCCGCGCGGTTGTCCACGATGAACTGCTGGCCGAACGCCTTCGACAACTCCGGCGCGACCGCGCGCGCGAGGATGTCTGTGGTGCCGCCCGCCGCGAACGGCACGACGATGCGCACCGGTTTGTTCGGCCAGGCGCCCTGCGCCAGCGACGGCAATGCGAGCGAGGCCGCGCCGGAGGCGAGGGCGCCGAGCACGAGGCGGCGCTGCGTGGAATGCAGGTGTGTCATGGGGTCGTCTCCAGGATGCTTCTGGGGTTCATCGTAATGGATGTGGAATGAAAAAAGCCGCCCGAAGGCGGCTCTTTCGCGATGCCATGCGGCTTCAGTCGGCGTAGACGCCGGCGGCCTTGATGATCGGGCTCCATTTCTGGATTTCGGCGGCGACGAACTTCTTGTGCTCCGCCGGCTCCATGCGCTTGTCGCTCACGATCACCGCGCCCAGGCCTTCCTCGTTCTTGATGAACGCCGGGTCCTTGAGCGCGACCTTCAACGCGTCGTTCAGCTTCTTCTGCACGTCGGCGGGTGTGCCCTTGGGCGCGTAGAGGCCGTGCCAGATCGTGACCTGGAAGTCCTTCACGCCGGCTTCCTGCATCGTGGGCAGGTCCTTCAGCGCGGGCGTCGTCAGGCGCTTGGGCGTGGTGACGGCGAAGGCCTTCACCTTCTTCGCCTCGATCTGGCTGGAGGTGTTGGTGCTCTGGTCGCACATGATGTCGATCTGGCCGCCGATGAGGTCCGTCATCGCCGGGCCGGTGCCCTTGTACGGGACGGGCGTCATGTCGGTCTTCATGGCTTCCTGGAACAGCAGGCCGCACAGGTGCGAGGCCGAGCCGACGCCGGCGTTGCCCAGGTTGATCTTGCCCTTGTTCTGGCCGATCCAGGTGGTGAGTTCCTTGAAGTTGTTCGCGGGCAGCGAGGGCTTGCCGATGATCGTCATCGGCACGTCGTTGATCGCGCCCAGGTACTCGAAATCGGACTCGACCTTGAACGGGATGTTGCGCACCAGCGTGGGCATGGTGGCCATGCCGATGTGGTGGACGAGCAGCGTGTAGCCGTCGGGATTGGCCTTGGCGACCTTGTTGGCGCCGATGGAGCCGCCCGCGCCCGCCGCGTTGTCCACGACGATGCTGATGCCGCCCAGCGGCTTGCGCATGGCTTCGGCCAGGTCGCGCGCGACGCGGTCGGTCGGGCCGCCGGCCGCGAAGGGCACGACGATGGTGATGACCTTGCCGGAAGCCGGGAAGGGGTCGGCGGCGGTGGCGCCGAAAGCCGTGATCGCGAGCGCGATCGGGGCAAGGGTCTTGAAGAGCTTGTTCATGGGCGGATCACTCCTTGGTGCGATGCACGCATGGTAGGCGCACCAGGGCGCCTTGCCATCTCGGTAACTACTTATCGGGATTGGGGAAAGCCCTCGACCGGGGCCGCCCAGCTCAGCCGCCCGCTACTTGTAGCTGCGCGCGTCCTCGATGACCTTGCCGTCGTTGGGCAGGCTGCCGGGCTGCAGCAGCTCGACGCCGCCGCGCAGCTTGGTCACATCGCGGATCGCCTCTCCGATGCGCGCGTCCAGCCCCTGGCTCATCGGGCTCGCCTCGACCTTGAGCGTCATCACGTCGTCG
Source organism: Caenimonas aquaedulcis (assembly GCF_015831345.1). Classification (NCBI taxonomy): domain Bacteria; kingdom Pseudomonadati; phylum Pseudomonadota; class Betaproteobacteria; order Burkholderiales; family Comamonadaceae; genus Caenimonas; species Caenimonas aquaedulcis. The sequence continues at coordinate 3,193,150 of NZ_JADWYS010000001.1, forward strand.
GCCATCTCCCCGCTCACGACCAGCCGGGCCTTCAGCACCTCCGGAAAGCGGCGCGCGATGTCCGCCACCTGCCCCGGGTGCACGAACATGCCGCGGATCTTGGTCGTCTGGTCCGCGCGGCCCATCCAGCCCTTGATGCGCGTGTTGGTCCGCCCGGTGGGGCAGGAGCCTGGCAGGACCGCCGAGAGGTCGCCCGTGCCGAAACGGATCAGCGGGTAGGCGGGGTTGAGGGTGGTCACGACGACTTCGCCGACCTCGCCGTCCGCCACCAGGTCGCCCGTGCCCGGACGCACGATCTCGAGGATGACGGACTCCTCCAGCACCATGCCCTCGAGCGCGGCGGTTTCGTAGGCGAGGAGGCCGAGGTCCGCGGTCGCGTAGCTCTGGAAGACCGTGATGCCCTGCTCGGCGAACCAGGTGCGCAGGCTCGGCGGCAGCGCCTCCCCGCCGGTGAGCGCCTTGCGCATGCTGGAGATGTCGCTGCCGGTTTCGCGCGCCTTCTCCACGAGGATGCGCAGGAAGCTGGGCGTGCCTGCGTAGGCCTCGGGCCGCAGTTCGGCGATGGCCTGCAGCTGCTGCTCGGTCTGGCCGACGCCGCCGGGAAAAACGCTGCAGCCCACGGCGTGCGCGCCGGATTCCATGATGAAGGCGCCCGGGGTCATGTGGTAGCTGAAGGCGTTGTGCACGAGCTCGCCGGAGCGAAAGCCCGCCGCGAACATCGCGCGCCCGACGCGCCAGTAGTCGCTGCCGGTGCCCTCCGGCTCGTAGATCGGGCCGGGCGAGGCGTAGACGCGCGGCATCTTCGGGCCGCGCACCAGCGTGGAAAAGCCGCCGAAGGGATCGGCCGCGCGGCGCGCCTTCTGGCGCTCGAGCAGCTCGCTCTTGCGGGTGACGGGCAGCTTCGCCAGCGCATCGCGCGAGGCGATCGCGTCCGCGTCGACGCCCGCGAGGATCTCGGCGTACGCCGTGGAGTTGCGCTGCGCATGCGCGACCTGCTGCGGCAGGTCCAGCATCAGCTGCGCCTCCCGCGCCCCGGGGTCGCGCGCTTCCAGCGCGTCGAAATGTTCGCTCATGTGCTTCCCTCCGTGGGGCGTCAGGCCAGCCAGCGCTTGCGCCGCTTGTAGCTCTTCACGTCCCTGAAACTCTTCCGCTCGCCGCCGCCCATGCCGAGGTAGAACTCCTTGACGTCCTCGTTGGTTGCGAGCTCGGCCGCCTGCCCGTCCATCACGACACGTCCGCTCTCCATGATGTAGCCGTAGTCCGAATACTTCAGCGCCATGCTGGTGTTCTGCTCCGCGAGGAGGAAGGTGACCTTCTCGCGCGCGTTGAGGTCCTTCACGATGTCGAAGACCTCCTGCACGATCTGCGGCGCGAGGCCCATCGACGGTTCGTCCAGCAGCACCATGCTCGGGTTGGCCATCAGCGCGCGGCCGATGGCGCACATCTGCTGCTCCCCGCCGGAGGTGTAGGCCGCCTGCGACGTGCGCCGCGTCTTGAGCCGCGGGAAGTACGTGTAGACCTTCTCGAGGTTGGCCGCGACTTCGCCCTTGCTCTTGCGGGTGTAGGCCCCGGTGAGGAGGTTCTCCTCGATGGTGAGGTGGGCGAAGCAATGCCGGCCCTCCATCACCTGCACGACCCCGCGCTCGACCAGGTCGGCCGGCGTGAGGTTTTCGATGCGCTCGCCGCGCAGCTCGATGGAGCCCTTGGTCACCGCGCCGCGCTCGCCCTTCAGCAGGTTCGAGACGGCGCGAAGGGTCGTCGTCTTGCCCGCGCCGTTGCCGCCGAGCAGCGCCACGATCCCGCCCTCGGGCACCTGCAGCGAAACACCCTTGAGCACGAGGATCACGTGGTTGTAGATGACCTCGATGCCGCTGACGTCGAGAAGGGCTTTCGCTTGCATGGCAGGTGCTCCGGGCGTCGCGATCTCAGGAAGCGCAGTCGGAAGCCGCGCGGCGCGTGAGCTTCTTGTCGGCCAGGTACTTGTCCGCGCCGGCCTTGACCATCGGCTTGATGATCTGCTCGTCGGCGGTGTAGTACTCCGGATGCACGATCCACTGCTTGCCGTCCCAGGTTTCGATGCGCGCGGTGGTGGAGCCCATGTGGTCGGCGCACGAGGTGCTGATCGGCTTCATCACCTGGTCGAGGCCCAGCGAGGCGAGCTTCTTCTGGTCGAGCGCGAGATTCTCCAGGCCCCAGCGGACCTGCTCGGGCGTCATGACCTTGCCCTTGCCGTAGCGCTCCTGCGCGCGGCGCACCGCTTCGACGCCCAGCGCCTGGATGATCACGCCGCGGGTGTACAGCACCGAGCCGACTTCATCCTTCGGGCCCGTGCCCCGGCCCTTGTCGTGGACGAACTTCAGGATGTCCTGGATGACCTTGGGCTGCGTGCCGGCCGTGTTGAGCGCGAGCGCGTTGTAGCCCTTCGCGCCTTCGCCGACGTCCTTGGTGTCGGGCTCGGCGCCGGCCCACCATACGCCATACATCTTGTCGCGCGGGTAGCCCGTGGCCTGCGCTTCCTTGAGCGCGGTGGAGTTCATCACGCCCCAGCCCCACAGCAGCACGTAATCCGGGCGCAGCTGCCGCACCTGCAGCCAGGCGGCCTTCTGCTCGACGCCGGGGGCGGTCACCGGGATCAGGTCCAGCTTGAAGCCGTGCATGCGCTCGCGCTCCTGCAGGAGCGGGATCGGCTCCTTGCCGAAGGGCGAGTCGTGGTAGACGAGCGCGATCTTCTTGCCCTTGAGCTTGTCGAGACCGCCTTCCTTCTTGCCGATCGCCTGGATCAGGATGTCGGCGCCGGTCCAGTAGCTGCCCATGAGCGGGAAATTCCACTTGAAGGCATTGCCGTCCTGCGCGACCGACAGGCCGTAGCCCAGTGTGATCAGCGGGATTTTGTCCTTGTCCACCTTCTCGGTCAGCGCGAAGGTGATGCCGGTCGCCTGGGGATCGAACAGGGTCATGCCCGGCCGGCCCTTCAGGCGCTCGTAGCACTCCACGCCGCGGTCCGTGGCGTAACCGGTCTCGCATTCCTCGAACGTGAGCTTCACGCCGTTGATGCCGCCGTCGCGCGCATTGATCATCTTCAGGTAATCCTGCTTGCCGTTCGCCCAGGGCGTGCCGTTGGGTGCGTACGGCCCGGTGCGGTAGGACAGCAGCGGGAAGAACTGCTCCTTGGCCTGCGCGAAGGCGACGCTCGGGGCGAGCGTCGCGGCGGCCGCAGTGATCGCCGCGAGGGCGAGTAGCTTTCTGGGCAACATCATGGTTTGTCTCCTTGGTTGAAGTGGGGGGTCACAGCGCGATGCGGGTCAATGGGGGAAGGGCCAGAGGCGCAGCTTCTGCTTGCCGGTGGACCAGAGCTTGGCGAGCCCGTGCGGCTCGACGATGAGGAACCACACGATCAGCGCGCCGAAGATCATGAGTTCGGCATGCGAGGCGGCTTCCGTGGAAACGGACAGTCCGACAAGCGACGCCGCGAAAGGCAGGAACTGGTTGAGGAAGATCGGCAGCACCACGATGAAGGCGGCGCCGAAGAACGCGCCCGTGATCGAGCCGAGCCCGCCGATGATCACCATGAAGAGCAGGCGGAAGGAGACGTCCACGTTGAACGCGGCAGGCTCCCAGGCGCCGAGGTACACGAACGCCCACAGGGCCCCGGCCATCCCGACGATGAAGGAACTCACGGCGAAGGCGGTGAGCTTCGCGTAGACGGGGCGGATGCCGATCACCGCGGCGGCGACGTCCATGTCGCGGATCGCCATCCACTCGCGGCCAATGGCGCTGCGCACGAGGTTCTTCGCGAGCAGGGCGACGATGCACAGCACCGTGAGGCAGAACCAGTACTTGCTCACGCCGCTTTCGATCGGCAGGCCGAACACCTGCAGGCCGTTCACCGACACGGAGCCCGAGGGCGAATCGTTCACGAGCCATTTGATGCGCAGGAACATCCAGTCGGCGAAGAACTGCGCGGCCAGCGTCGCGACGGCGAGGTACAGGCCCTTCACGCGCAGGCTGGGCAGGCCGAAGACGATGCCGAAGGCCGTGGCGCACAGGCCGCCGAGGATGAGCGCGGGCACGAGCGGCATGTCGGGGATGCGCACGAAGAAGTTGTACGCGCCGTACGCGCCCACGGCCATGAACGCGCCGGAGCCCAGCGAGATCTGCCCGCAGTAGCCGACCAGGATGTTCACGCCCAGCGCGGCGAGGGCCATGATGAGGAAGGGGATCAGGATCGCGCGGAAGTAGTAGTCCGACGCGAAGGACGGGACCACGAGGAACGCGAAGGCGAGCAGCGCGAGGATGGTCCAGCGGTCCTGCAGGATCGGGAAGATCTGCAGGTCCGCGCGGTAGCTGGTCTTGAACTGGCCGTTTTCCCGGTAGAGCATCTCAAATGCCTAGATGATTTTTTGGTTCCGACACGCTTCGCTTAACTTTTGCTGCGCAAAAGTTAGTCTGCACCGAAAGATCATTGACGGCGTATTTCATACGCGGTCAATGATCTTTTCGCCGAAGAGGCCCTGCGGCCGCACCAGCAGGAAGCCCAGCGCCAGCACGTAGGCGAACCAGATTTCGATGCCGCCGCCGACCAGCGGACCGATGTACACCTCGGAGAGTTTTTCGCCCACGCCGATCACGAGGCCGCCGATGATCGCGCCCGGCACGGAGGTGAGGCCGCCCAGGATCACCACGGGCAGCGCGCGCAGCGCCACCGTCGCGAGCGAGAACTGCACGCCCAGCTTGCTGCCCCAGATCATCCCGGCGACGAGGGCCACGACGCCCGCGACGCACCACACGATCACCCAGATGCGCGCGAGCGGGATGCCGATGGACTGCGCGGCCTGGTGGTCGTCCGCCACCGCGCGCAGCGCGCGGCCCGTGCCGGTTTTCTGGAAGAACAGGCTCAGCGCCGCGACCAGCACGGCCGCGATGCACGCGGCGTAGAGGTCTTCCTTGTTGACGAGGATGCCGCCCTGGAAGGTGTTTTCCAGGATGAACACGGGATCCTTGGGCATGCCGATGTCGATTTTGTAGATGCTGCTGCCGAACAGGGTCTGGCCCATGCCTTCGAGGAAGTAGGCGATGCCCAGCGTGGCCATCAGGAGCGTCGCGCCTTCCTGGTTCACCAGGTGGCGCAGCACGAGCTTCTCGACGAGCCACGCGACGACGAACATCAGCGCGCCCGCGAGCACGAAGGCCGCCATGTCCGCCAGCACCTTGTTCGACAGCCCGGTCCACTGCGGGATCCATTCGGAAAAGCGCGCCATCGCGAGCGCCGCGAACAGCACCATCGCGCCCTGCGCGAAGTTGAAGACGCCCGAGGCCTTGAAGATGAGGACGAAGCCCAGCGCGACGAGCGCGTAGAGCATGCCGGCCATGAGGCCGCCGATGAGGGTTTCGAGGAAGAAGGCCATCGTGTCAGTCACTCGTGCCGAGGTAGGCGTTGATCACCTCGGGGTTGTTTCGAACTTCGTCGGGCGTGCCGTCGCCGATCTTCTTGCCGTAGTCCAGCACCACGACGCGGTCGCTGATGTCCATCACCACGCCCATGTCGTGCTCGATCAGCACCACGGTCGTGCCGAACTCGTCGTTCACGTCCAGCACGAAGCGGCACATATCCTGCTTCTCCTCGACGTTCATGCCGGCCATCGGCTCGTCGAGCAGCAGCACCTGCGGCTCCATCGCGAGCGCGCGGCCGAGGTCGACGCGCTTCTGCAGGCCGTACGGCAGCTGCCCGACGGGTGTCTTGCGAAAGGCCTGGATCTCCAGGAAGTCGATGATGTGCTCGACGAATTCGCGGTGCCGCATCTCCTCGCGCTCCGCGGGACCGATGCGCAGCGCCTGCATGAAAAGGTTGCTCTTGATGCGCAGGTTGCGCCCCGTCATGATGTTGTCCAGAACGCTCATGCCCTTGAAGAGGGCGAGGTTCTGGAAGGTGCGCGCCACGCCCATCACAGCGACCTGGTGGCTGTTCATGTGCTTGAAGGTCTTGCCGCGGAAGGTGATCGAGCCCTGCTGCGGCTGGTACACGCCGTTGATGCAGTTGAGCATCGAGCTCTTGCCCGCGCCGTTGGGCCCGATGATCGCGCGGATCTCGTGCTCGCGGACGTCGAAGGAGATGTCGGTGAGCGCCTTCACGCCGCCGAAGGCGAGCGAGATGTTCTGTACGTCGAGGATGACCTCGCCGACCTTGCGCCTGGCGGCCGTCAGGTGTTCCGCGTCGGTCATGTTCATGCGGCCGCCTTCACGGGTGAGAAGATCTTCGTGTCCACGATGCGCAGCGTGGCGTTGACGCTGCCGGTGCGGCCGTCCTCGAACTTCACCTGCGTCTCGATGTACTGCTCGGACTTGCCGCCGTATAGCGCATCGACCAGCACCTGGTACTTGTCGGCGATGTAGCCGCGGCGGACCTTGTTCGTGCGCGTGAGCTCGCCGTCGTCGGCGTCCAGCTCCTTGTGCAGGATGAGGAAGCGGCTCACCTGCGAGCCCGCGAGCCGCTCGTCGGCGGCGAGGTCGGCGTTGACCTTCTCGACGCAGTCCTTGATGAGCTCGTAGACCTCGGGCTTTTGCGCGAGGTCGGTGTAGCCCGCATACGGCAGGTTGCGCCGCTCGGCCCAGTTGCCCACCGCATCGAAGTCGATGTTGATCATCGCGCACACGCGCTCGCGCCCGTCGCCGTAGGCCACGGCTTCCTTGATGTAGGGGAAGAACTTCAGCTTGTTCTCCACGTACTTGGGCGCGAACATCGCGCCGTCGTTCGCGCCGCCGCGGATGCGCCCGACGTCCTTCACGCGGTCGATGATCTTCAGGTGCCCCTGCGCGTCGAGGAAGCCCGCGTCGCTCGTGTGGTACCAGCCGTCGGCCGTCAGCACCTCGGCCGTCGCGGCCGGGTTCTTGTAGTACTCCTTGAGCAGGCCGCCCGAGCGCACGAGGATCTCCCCGTTGTCCGCGACCTTGATCTCCACGCCGTCGATCGGGATGCCGACGGTGTCGGACCTGGCCTGGTCGTCCGGCTGCAGGCAGACGAACACCGCCGTCTCGGTCGAGCCGTACAACTGCTTGAGGTTGATGCCGATGGAGCGGTAGAAGGTGAAGAGGTCCGGCCCGATCGCCTCGCCGGCCGTGTAGCCGACGCGCACGCGCGAGAAACCCAGGTTGTTGCGCAGCGGGCCGTAGACGAAGAAGTCGCCCAGCGCGTAGAGCAGGCGGTCGGCGGCGCCCACGGGCTTGCGGTCCATCAGCGCCGGGCCGACGCGGCGCGCAACGTCCATGAAGGCGTGGAACATCCTGCGCTTGAGCCAGCCCGCGTCTTCCATGCGGATCATCACCGTGGTGAGCAGTCCCTCGAAGACGCGCGGCGGCGCGAAGTAGTAGGTGGGCCCGATCTCCTTCAGGTCGATCATCACCGTGCCGGCGGACTCGGGGCAGTTCACCACGTAGCCGCAGCACAGCCACTGCGCGTAGCTGAAGATGTTCTGCCCGATCCATGCGGGCGGCAGGTAGGCGAGCACCTCTTCGCGGTGCGTGAGCTTGTCGAACGCGGCGCCGGCACTCGCGCGGTCGAGCAGCGTGCGATGGGTGTGCACCACGCCCTTGGGGTTGCCCGTCGTGCCCGAGGTATAGAACATCGCCGCGACGTCGTCGGGCTTCGCCTGCTCGAGGCGGGCCTTGAAGAAGCCCGGCTCGCGCGCCGCGAACTGCGCGCCGGATTGCAGCAGCGCGTCGAGCGACTGCAGGCCCGGCTCGCTGTAGTTGCGCAGCCCGCGCGGGTCATCGAAAAAGATGGCCTGCAGGCCGGGGCACTGAGCGCGTACTTCGAGCAGTTTGTCGACCTGCTCCTGGTCTTCCGCGAAGGCGAAGCGCACTTCCGCGTTGTTGAGGGGAAAGACGCATTCGGCGGCGACGGCGTCCTGGTAGAGCGGCACCGGGATCGCGCCGAGCGACTGCACCGCGAGCATCGTCGCGTACAGGCGCGGCCGGTTCGCGCCGATCAGCACCATGTGCTCGCCCGGGCGCAGCCCCGCTTCGTGCAGGCCGCAGGCGAGATGCTCGACGAGCTGCGCGAGGCCGGCCCAGTCGTGCGCGCGCCAGATGCCGTACTCCTTCTCGCGCATGGCTGCGTCGTGCGGGCGCTCCTGCGCGTGGCGCATCAGCAGTCGCGGAAACGTGGTCTCCATTCGCGGGTCCTCGTGAGGGGTCGGGTGAGTGGGCGAATGCTAGGACCGACTTTGACGCCGGGATGTCTTTGCAACGACAATCCTAGGGAATGTCCTAGTAGGGCTTCATCCCATGTCGACCGACCTCACCCTTCACCAGCGCAGGCGTGACCCGACACCCGCCGAACTGGCGGGCATTCCCTGGCTGCGCCTCCTGAAGGGCACGGAGTACGAGCGCGCCGTGGGGCACATCAAGGTGGCCGACGCCATGCCGGGCGACTACCTCTGCCGCATCGGCCGGCCGGTGACCTACTGGTTCGGCGTGGTGGAGGGCCTGCTCAAGATGAGCAGCGACAACGCGCAGGGCCAGACCGTCACCTTCAGCGGCCTGCCGCCGGGCGGATGGTTCGGTGAGGGCACCGCGCTCAAGCGCGAGGCCTACCGCTACAACATCCAGGCGCTGCGGCGCAGCGTCGTCGCCGGCCTGCCGGTCGACACCTTCCACTGGTTGCTGGACAACTCGATCGGCTTCAACCGCTTCGTGATGAACCAGCTCAACGAGCGGCTCGCGCAGTTCATCGCGGCACGCGAGATCGACCGCATGAACAACCCGGACCTGCGCGTGGCGCGCAGCCTCGCGGCGCTTTTCAACCCGGTGCTCTTCCCCGGCGTGGGCGACGTGCTGCGCATCACGCAGCAGGAACTCGCATACCTCGTGGGCCTCTCGCGCCAGCGGGTGAACGAGGCACTGACGGCGCTGGAGGCCGCGCAGACGATCCGCGTCGAATATGGCGGCCTGCGCGTGCTCGATCTCGATGCTTTGCGGTCGAACGACTTTGCTCGAGCAGTGCATGCGGCATGAAGGCTGCGTCCAAAAAAACCGCGGGCACAATCGCCCTCAACGACAGAAGAGAGATTTGCAACGTGCCTGAACCATCCACCACACGGCTGAACAAGCGCATGGCCGAACTGGGGATGTGCTCCCGGCGCGAGGCCGACGACTGGATCGCGCGCGGCTGGGTGCGCGTGGACGGCCAGGTCGCGCCGATGGGGCTGCAGGTCGCGGCCGACGCCCGCATCGACGTCGACCCGAAGGCGCGCGGCCAGCAGCAGGAGCAGGTCACCATCCTGCTGAACAAGCCCATCGGCTACGTGAGCGGCCAGGCGGAGGACGGCTACCAGCCCGCCGTGGTGCTCGTGGAAGAGCGCAACCACTGGCGCGGCGATGCGTCGAAGACGAGGTTCGCCCCGCAACAGCTGCGCGGGCTCGCGCCGGCAGGCCGGCTGGACATCGATTCGATCGGGTTGCTCGTGCTCACGCAGGACGGGCGAATCGCGCGCCAGCTGATCGGCGAAGACAGCGGCATGGAAAAGGAATACCTGGTGCGCGTGACCTACGGCGACGTCGCCGCCGACGTGCAGTCGGCATTCCCGCGCGCGCAGCTCATGCGGCTTCGCCACGGCCTCTCGCTCGACAACCAGCCGCTCAAACCCGCGCAGGTGGATTGGCAGAACCCCGAGCAGCTTCGCTTCGTGCTGACGGAAGGCAAGAAGCGGCAGATCCGCCGCATGTGCGAGCAGGTCGGCCTGAAGGTGGTGGGCCTGAAGCGCATCCGCATCGGCCGCGTGCTGCTCGGCAACCTGCCGGTCGGACAATGGCGATACCTCGCTCCGCAAGAGCGTTTCTAGGACGGACACATGAACAAGACACTCGTGGCGATGGCCCTGTCGGCATTGGCCTTTTGCGGTGGCGTGCACGCGCAGGGCGCGGGGGTGGTGAACGCGATCTGCAGCACCGACCAGTCCTGGTGCGAACTCGCCGCGCAGGACTTCACGCGCGCGACCGGCGTGAGGGTGCTGCAGACGCGCAAGGCAACGGGCGAGGCACTGGCGCAATTGCGCGCGGAGCAGGCCAACCCGAAGACCGACATCTGGTGGGGCGGCACGGGCGATCCGTACTACCAGGCCGCCGAGCTGGGCCTGCTCGATGCCTATCGCCCCGATTACCTCGGCGACCTGCACGGCTGGGCGGTGCGGCAGTACGCGATGAGCCAGAACTACGTCGGCGGCTTCTACACGAGCGCGATCGGCTTCGGCTGGAACGAAGAGGTGCTCAAGACAAAGAAGCTGCCCGCGCCGAAGTGCTGGAAGGACCTGCTCGATCCGCGCTACAAGGGCGAGATCGAGACCTCGCATCCCGGCTCCAGCGGCACGGGCTACACCATCCTCGCCGGCCTCGTGCAGATGATGGGCGAAGACCAGGCGTTCGACTACCTCAAGAAGCTTCACAAGAACATCACGCAGTACACGCGCAGCGGCACCGCGCAGGCGCGCAGCGTGGCCAAGGGCGAGGTCGCGATCGGGGTGAGCTTCATCTTCGGCTTCGACAACGAGCGCCTGACGAACAAGTTTCCTGTCTACGCGGCCGCCCCCTGCGAAGGCACGAGCTACGAGATCGGCGGCATTGCCCTGGTAAAGGGCGCGCGCAACCATGAGGGTGCGAAGCGCTATTACGACTGGCTGATGAGCAAGACCGGCCAGGAAGTCGGTGCGCGTGCGAACAGCCTGCAGTTCCCGGCGAACAAGACGGTGAAACTCGATCCGCGGATCCCGCCGCTGGACAACGTGCGGCTGATCAAGTACGACTTCGAAAAATACGGGAAGGCGTCGGAGCGGCGGCGCCTGGTTGAAAAGTGGGTGAAAGAGGTGGAATCGCTGCCTCGGTAGACAGGCCATGCGAGGCGCCAACGATTTTGAACGCAGAGGACGCAAAGGTTACGCAGAGGACGCAGAGGACGCAGAAGAACAGCCGAAGGGAATTCAAAAAATTCAATTGGATTTGTTTTCTTTTGTATTCCTTTTGCGTCCTCTGCGAATCCTTTGCGTCCTCTGCGTTCAAAAGCTGTAGCTTCGCCGAGAAACTAATCCCCGCCTAAATCTCGCAAAATAGACTCGGTGCACCCTCCAAGAGGAAGCACCCCATGTACACCCTCTCCATGCACCGCATCGCCTTCTCCGCCCTGTTCTTCGCCGCCCTGGCCGCGTTGGTCACCGGTGTCGTCGCCGCGTGGGGCATGCAGCTCAGTCCCGTGCTCGGCCTCGCGTCGCTCGTGGTGTCGGGGCTGCTCTTCTGGGGTGTCGCGGCACTCCACAATGCCGTGCGCGAGGCCCGCTGGGACGCGGGCCAGCGACTTCGCTAGTCCCCACCGCATGAGAGTCCTGCTGGTCGAAGACGACGAGATGATCGGCCAGAGCCTGAAGCAGGCCCTGGGCGCGAACGGCTGGTCGGTCGACTGGGTCAAGGACGGCCTGCTGGCGCAAAGCGCGCTCGGCGACGGCGGCTACGCCTGCGTGCTGCTCGACCTCGGCCTGCCCAAGCGCGACGGCATCGAAGTCCTGCGCAAGGCGCGCAGCCTCGGCGACCACACGCCCGTGCTCGTGCTCACCGCGCGCGACGGCATCGACGACCGCATCACCGGCCTGGACATCGGCGCCGACGACTACCTCGTCAAACCCTACGAATTCCGCGAGCTGCTCGCGCGCATGCGCGCGGTGATCCGCCGGCGCGACGGCAGCGCGCACTCGGTGATCGGCGGCACGGGCGTGCAGCTGGACCTCACCACGCGCGAAGTGCTGGTGCAGGGCGAGCGCTCGCAACTCTCGGCGCGCGAATTCGCGCTCCTGCACGCGCTGCTCGAGCGGCCCGGCGCGATCCTCTCGCGCGACCAGCTCGAATCGCGCATCTATGGCTGGGGCGAGGAAGTGAGCAGCAACGCGGTGGACGTCCTCATTCACGGCATGCGCCGGAAGCTCGGCGCCGACACGATCCGCAATGTGCGCGGCCTGGGCTGGCGCATCGCCGCGACGGCGACGCCGGCCGCATCGGCGGAGGGCACCGCATCGTGATGCGCTTCCACGCCGAGCCGATCGCCCGCCAGCACGCGCGCTTCAACGTCTTTCCCGAAGGCAGGCTGTGCTCGCTGCGGCGGGCGATGCTGTTGTGGCTGGTTCCGCTCTTCCTGGTCGTGGGCGCGGCGTCCGCCGCGTTCTCGTACTTCAGTTATTGCCGCATGGTCGGCGAATTCATGGACGACCAGATGCAGCAGCTCGGCCAGTCCATCGCGGCGCAGGGCGAGCACATGGTGCCGCCGGCGCAGTCGGCCGAGCGCATCCGCGACTGGGGCGCCTACGTCGTGCAGGTGTGGACGCCGGACGGGCGGCTCCAGGCGACCTCATGGGCGCCGCTCGCCGCGCCGCTGCAGGCCGAAACGGGCTTTCACGACGTGACCGCGAGCGACGCGCGATGGCGTCTCTACACGTCTCCACCTGGGGGGCCCGGCAAGCGGCAGGTGCAGATTTTCCAGAGCGAGGCGTTTCGCGACACCCTGGCGGCCGAACGCGCAGCCTCGGCCCTCGCGCCGGTGCTGATCCTGCTGCCCTTGTCGATCCTCGTGCTGTGGCTGCTGTCGGGTGCGATGTCGCGCGCGGTGCAGGACATCGGCCGCGAGGCGCAGCAGCAGGACCTCAATTCGCCGCAGGGCCTGTCGACGGACCGCGTGCCCGCGGAACTGCGGCCCATGGTGGTGTCGTTCAACATGCTGCTGTCGCGGCTGCGCGAATCGTTCGCCATGAAGCGCCGCTTCGTTCAGGACGCCGCGCATGAACTTCGAACGCCGCTTACCGCCGTCGCGCTGCAGCTGGAAAACGTGCGCCGCGACATGCCCGATGGCGCGTGCCAGCAAAGCTTCGCGCAGCTCGAGGCCGGCGTGCAGCGCGCGCAACGGCTGGTGGACCAGCTCCTGAAACTCTCGCGCCAGGAGGCGCCGGTGGTGGACGCGGACACCACGCTCGACCTGCAGGCGCAACTGACGGAAAGCATTGGCGCGCTGATCGCCCTGGCGGACCAGCGTGGCATCGACCTGGGCCTGGTGGCCGACGAGAACGCGCGCCCGGTCACCTTGAAGTGTTCGGCGAGCGACCTGCGCAGCGTGGTGGACAACCTCATCGAGAACGCGTTGCGCTACACCCCGCCGGGCGGCGTCGTCGACGTGCGCCTCGTCACGAACGAAGCGACGCCCGCGATCGAAGTCATCGACACGGGCCCCGGCATCCCCGAGGACATGCTCCCGCGCGTGTTCGACCGCTTCTTCCGCGTGCCGGGCAGCACCGTGAACGGCAGCGGCCTGGGCCTCGCGATCGCGCAAGCCGCGGCGGAGCGCTGCGGCCTGCGCATCGTGCTGCGCAACCGCACGGACCGCAGCGGCCTCATCGCGCGCGTCGAAGCGGCGCGCTGATCTCTCCTGGCGTCTCAAGTCAAGGACGCAGAATTCGCAGAAGTGACGCAGAACTGAATTCAGAAAATCCAATTGAATTTTTCTGGGCTTCCTTCTGCGTAACCTCTGCGATTTCTGCGTCCAAAAAAGGGATGACACGCACACCGCTAACCCCCACCTAAGTCAACGCTAAGGCTCGCCTAAATCCCCCCGCCTACAGTGAGATCACGGTTGGTGCTTGAAGAAGAAAACAAGCTGCAACCGCAAACAGGTTGTTTGTCATTCACTCACTGAAAGGTCTCATCATCATGAACTCCAAAGCCATCCTCGCCATCGCCGCTTTCGCCGCTGTCGCTTCCGTGGGCGCCCGCGCCGACGAAGCCGACGCTTCGCAATACGGCGTGCAATTCCAGGGCAGCCGCACCCGTGCGGAAGTCATGGCCGAAGCCGCCACCGTCGCCCGTACGCGCAGCGTCGAGCCCGCAGGCTCGCGCGTCGCCGCGCAAGTGAAGTCCACCGTCGACAGCAAGGCCGTGCGTGCGGAAGCCGCGCAAGCCCTGCGCCTCGGCCAGATCTCCTCGGGCGAAGGCAACAGCTGATCCCTGTTGTTCCGGTTGTCTCCTCCAGATGCAAAAAGCGCCCCTCCGGGCGCTTTTTGTTTGGGGAGACGGAAAGATCAGAACGTGACGGTCATGGGCGCCGCGTCCGCAGGCACCACCCGAGCCAGTTCGCCGCCCGTGGCCTGCGCCGCATCCACGTGCAGCACGATGGTGCCGCCCATGGCCATGTCCAGCAGCGGGTGGGCCGCCTCGAAGGACGCCAGCGTCAGCGTCCAGGTGTCGCCGAGCCCGGAGGCGGGGCCTACCGACGATTCGAGCGCGAAGGACGAGAAGGGCAGGAGATCGATGCTCATAGGCGGCTAATGTACCGCGCGGCAGCCCGGCTGTGCGGCCGCGCAAGGGCCGCCGGGGCCTGCCGCAAGGCCCTTGCGTCGAATTTGTCACGCCCATCCTCCCGGCGAGGGGGGTGGATAATTCCCGCTCCGTCGAAACGGTCTTGAAAGCCGGCCCGCCGGCCCCTATCTCCCCGGCATCCAACTGCCCCATCCCGTCGATCCCATGAGCGAAAAACAAACCCTTTCCTTCCAGGCCGAGGTCGCCCAGCTGCTCCACCTCGTCACGCACTCCCTGTATTCCAACAAGGAGATTTTCCTGCGCGAGCTCATCTCCAACGCATCGGACGCCTGCGACAAGCTGCGCTTCGAGGCGCTGAACGACAACGCGCTGTACGAAGACGCGCCGAACCTGGAAGTGCGCGTCGCGTTCGACAAGGAAGCGCGCACCCTCACGATCACCGACAACGGCATCGGCCTGTCGCAGCAGGAGGCCATCGACAACCTCGGCACCATCGCCAAGAGCGGCACGCGCGAGTTCATGGGCAAGCTCTCGGGCGACCAGAAGCAGGACGCGCAGCTGATCGGCCAGTTCGGCGTCGGCTTCTATTCCGGCTTCATCGTGGCCGACAGGATCACGGTCGAATCGCGCCGCGCCGGCCTGAAGGCAGAGGATGGCGTGCGCTGGACCAGCAGCGGCGCCGGCGATTTCGAGGTCGAGACCATCACGCGCCCGCAGCGCGGCACCAGCGTGACGCTGCACCTGCGCGAGGACGCGGCCGACTACCTGTCCACCTGGAAGCTCAAGTCCATCATCGGCAAGTACTCCGACCACATCTCCCTGCCCATCCTCATGCGCAAGGAAGAGTGGAAGGAAGGGGAGGACAACAAGGGCGGCGAGATGGTCCTCACCGACGAATGGGAGACCGTCAACCAGGCGAGCGCGCTGTGGAGCCGGCCGAAGAAGGACATCACGCCCGAGCAGTACCAGGAGTTCTACAAGCAGATCAGCCACGACCACGAGGCGCCCCTCGCGTGGGCCCACAACCGCGTGGAAGGCGCGACCGAGTACGTGCAGCTGCTCTACATCCCCTCGCACGCTCCCTTCGACCTGTGGAACCGCGAAAAGGCCGCGGGCGTCAAGCTGTACGTCAAGCGCGTGTTCATCATGGACGAGGCGGAGGCGCTGCTGCCGTCTTACCTGCGCTTCGTCAAGGGCGTGATCGACTCGGCCGACCTGCCGCTGAACGTGAGCCGCGAGCTGCTGCAGGAAAGCCGCGACGTGCGGGCGATCCGCGAAGGCTCGACCAAGCGCGTGCTTGGCATGCTGGAAGACCTTGCGAAGCAGGAGAAGGACACGGCCGCAGCCGAAGAGGACAAGGCGAAGTACGGCAAGTTCTACGCGGAGTTCGGCGCGGTCCTCAAGGAGGGCCTCGGCGAGGACTTCGCCAACCGCGACCGCCTCGCGAAGCTCCTGCGATTCGCGTCCACCACCTCCGACACCGCGACGGTGTCGCTGGAGGATTACAAGGCGCGCATGAAGGACGGCCAGGCCGCCATCTACTACATCACCGCCGACACGCTCGCCGCGGCCAAGAACAGTCCGCAGCTCGAAATCTTCCGCAAGAAGGGCATCGAGGTGCTGCTGATGACCGACCGTGTCGACGAGTGGGCGCTGAACTACCTGCAGGAATTCGACGGCACGCCCATGCAGTCCGTGGCCAAGGGCGCGGTCGACCTGGGCACGCTGCAGGACGAGGCCGAGAAGAAGGCCGCCGAGGAAGCCGCGGAGACCTTCAAGCCCGTGCTGGAGAAGCTCAAGGAAGCGCTCAAGGACAAGGCGCAGGACGTACGCGTCACGACGCGCCTCGTCGATTCGCCGGCCTGCCTGGTGGTGACGGACAGCGGCATGAGCATGCAACTCGCGCGCATGCTGAAGCAGGCCGGCCAGCAGGCGCCGGAAGTCAAGCCGGTGCTGGAAGTGAACGCGGAGCATCCGCTCGTGAAGAAGCTGGAGAGCTCGGACCACTTCGACGACCTGGCGAACATCCTCTTCGACCAGGCGCTGCTGGCGGAAGGTGGCTTGCCCGCGGACCCGGCGGCCTATGTGCGGCGGGTGAACTCGCTGCTGGTCTGAAGACCGGGCGGCGTGCCCCTCACGCCGCCGCGTAATCCAGCGGCAGCCGCGTCGTGCACTTGATCTCTTCCATCGCGAAGCTGGAACTCACGTCGCCCAGCTCCGCGCCCTGGATGAGGCGCTTGTAGACGCGGTCATAAGCCGCGATGTCCGGCACGACCACCTTCAGCAGGTAGTCGGTCTGCCCGGCCATCCGGTAGAACTCCGTCACCTCGGGAATCGAGGAGACGAGGCGGTGGAAGGACTTGAGCCAGTCCACCGAATGGTGCTGCGTGCGGATCGACACGAACACCGTCACGCCGACATTCAGCTTCTTCGCGTCGAGCAGGACGACGCGCTTGCGGATCAGGCCCGACGCCTCCATCCGCTGCACGCGCCGCCAGCAGGGCGTCGCGGTGAGGCCGACGCGCGCCGCGAGTTCGGCCACCGGCAGCGTCGCGTCGTCCTGCAATGCATCCAGGATCGCCTTGTCGAACTTGTCCATGGGAATGGCATTCCTTGAAAAATGACTTTCATGGTATCCCATGCTCAGGTGCACCGAAATGGTGGTGGATTTCGCAATCCGGTTTCGCGGCCGCCTGCGAGACTGATGGCATGAACCCAGCCACGCACTACAACGAGCCTGCCCGCCGCGACACCTTCCTCGCTCGCACCGGGCGTGACCCGGAGGCCTTCGGCGGCCTCGTCAACACACCCGTCTGCCGGGGCTCCACCATCGTCGCGAACACGCTCGAGGAGTGGGAGTCGCGCAAGCAGCCCGGCAACGCCATGGCGAGCTACGGCCGCTTCGGCACCGCGACCACGCGCGCGTTCGAGTCCGCGATGGCCGAGCTGGAAGGCGGCGAACACGCGATCGTCTTCCCCTCGGGCCTCGCGGCGTGCACGCACGCGATCCTCGCGATCGTGCGGCCCGGCGACCATGTGCTCATCACCGACAGCGTCTACGGGCCCACGCGGCAGTTCGCCGCGCGCGTGCTCACGCGCCTGGGGGTGGAGGTGGAATTCTTCGACCCGGCGCTGGGCGCAGGCGTCGCCGCGCTCACGCGGGTGAACACGCGCATGGTCTACGTCGAATCGCCCGGCTCGCTGACCTTCGAGATGCAGGACATCCCCGCCATCGCGCAGGCCGCGCATCGCCGCGGGGCGTTCGTCGTGATGGACAACACCTGGGCGACGCCGCTGTTCTTCAAGCCCTTCGAGCACGGCGTGGACATTTCGATCCAGGCGGCGACCAAGTACATCGTCGGCCACTCGGACGCGCTGCTGGGCGTCGCGACCGCCAATGCGCGCGCCTGGGACCTGCTGCGCGAGGGCGCGCACGATTTCGGGCAGACGGCGGGTCCCGACGACATCTACCTCGCGCTGCGCGGCCTGCGCAGCCTCTCGGTGCGCCTGCGCCGGCACCACCACAACGGCATCGCGCTCGCGCAGGCCCTGCAGGCGCACCCGGCGGTGCGGCAGGTGCTGCACCCCGGGCTTCCCGGCGATGCGGGCCATGACCTGTGGAGGCGCGACTGCCACGGCGCGAGCGGGCTCTTCGGCGTGGTGCTGCAGCCGATGGCGCCCGCGCGCCTGTCCGAATTCTTCTCCGCCCTCCAGCTCTTCGGCATCGGCCTCTCCTGGGGCGGCTACGAAAGCCTGGTGCTGCCCGTGGATCCGCCGAAACGCTCGGTCCGGCCGTTCCCGCACGAAGGCCAGCTCGTGCGCGTGCATGCCGGACTGGAGGACGTGGACGACCTCATCCGCGACTTCACCGCCGCGCTGGGCCGCGCGACGCGCGCCTAGGGCGCACGGTTCTTGCGACAGTGCTACAAACCCACATTCACGGAGTCCTCACATGAACATCAAGCACACCTTCCTGGCTGCCGCCGTCGCCCTGGTCGCGGCCCAGTCCTCCCTCGCGCAGGCGCAAAGCAGCCAGCCGCTTCGCATCGTCGTGCCGTTCGCCGCCGGCGGCGCGCAGGACGTGATCGGCCGCTACCTCGGCAACAAGCTCACGGCGCGCCTGGGCGTGCCCGTGGTCATCGACAACAAGGCCGGCGCGGGCGGCGTGATCGCGGCCGACGCGGTGGCCAAGGCCGCGCCGGACGGCAACACCGTGCTGCTGGCCACCGGGGGCGCGATCTCCATCGCCCCGCACCTGAACGCCAGGCTGCCCTACGACGCGCGCAAGGACTTCGTGCCGATCGCCATCGTGGCCGACACGCCGATGACCATGGGCGTGCGCGCGCAGAGCCCGTACAACAGCGTCGCCGACGTCATCAAGGATGCCAAGGCGCGCCCCGGCCAGGTGAGCTATGCGTCCACCGGCAACGGCACGGTCTCGCACCTCACGGGCGAACTCTTCGCGCAGACCGCCGGCATCAAGCTGCTGCACGTGCCCTATCGGGGCGCGGCGCCGGCGCTCACGGACCTGCTGGGCGGGCAGGTGTCGATGATCGTCACCAGCTCGGCGTCGATCGACCCGATGGTGGAAGACAAGAAGGCGCGCGTGCTCGCGAGCTTCACGACGCAGCGCCTGCCCAACCTCAAGGGCAGCCCGACGATGACCGAGGCGAGCGGCATGAAGGGCCTGGAAGTGCCTGTGTGGGTCGGCCTGCTGGCGCCCGCCAAGACACCGCAAGCCGTCATCGACAAGCTCGCCGCGGAGATCGTGGCCGTGTGCAAGCTGCCGGAAACGCAGGAGCGTTTCAGCGGCCTCGGCGCGGTGGTCGAGTGCGGCGGCCCGAAGGAGCTCGCGAAGGTCATCTCCGACGACGACCAGCGCTGGGGCAAGGTGATCACGCAGGGCGGGATCAAGGGCGAATGAGCGCGGCAGCTACGATCGCCATCGCCGGAACCGGCGGCATCGCCTTCGCCAGCGCGGCGTGGCTCGCCCAGGCGGGGCACGAGGTGCGCGTGTGGTCGCCGGGCGGCCGCGGCGCGGACGGCCTGCGCGACGCCCCGTTGCAGTCGACGGGCGTGCTCGAGGGCAGCGCGCGCGTTGTCGTCGCCGACACGCCGGCGCAGGCACTGGCGGGCGCGAAGGCCGTTCTGATCGCGGTGCCCGTGAACGGCCACCGGGCGGTGATGGATGCGCTGCTGCCCGCGCTCGCATCGGGGCAGACCGTGATCGTGAGCTCGATGAGCTCGCTGTCCTCGCTCTACCTGTTCGAGCAGGCGCGCGCGCGCGGCGTCGACATCACGGTCGCCAGCATGGGCACCACGGTGCTCACCGCGCGGCGCGCCGGGCCCGCGCAAGTCCGCGTCATGACGAAGCGCACCGAGCTCGGTGTGTCCGCGCTGCCCGTGGCGCGCGCGGACGCCGCGCTCGCGCTGTGCCGCGAGCTGTTCGGCGACGTCTTCGTGACTGACCCGAATTCGCTTGCCAGCGCGCTCACGAACATCAACCCCGTGGCCCATGGGCCGCTGGCCCTGTTCAACTGGACGCGCATCGAGCGCGCGGAGAACTGGCCGCAGTACCACTACATGACGCCGCAGGTGGCGGCCGTGATCGGAAGGCTCGATGCCGAGCGCATCGCGCTCGCGGCCGCGTTCGGCCTGCAGGTGCGCACGATCGAGGCGCACTTCGCGAAGTCCTTCGGCACCACGTCGGCCACGCTCGCGGACATCGCGGCGGAACTGCACGCCAAGCGCGGCGGGCCGCCCGGGCCGACGGACACCGCGACGCGCTTCCTGGGCGAGGACGTTCCCTACGGACTCGTCTTCAGCGCGGTGCTGGGGAAGGTGGCGGGTGTGGCGATGCCCGCGACGCAGACGGTGGTGCAGACTGCAGGCCTGATTCTCGGGCGCGACCTCGCTGCCGAGAACGACCTGATCGCGCCGCTTCGCCTGGAGGGCGAGTCGATGCAGGGCCTGCTCGCGCGCGTCAACGCGGCGTGAGCCGGCGCGCGGCTACGGCGCTTCGAACCCGCCCGACCGGCGCAACTGCGCTGCGTCGTTGCCGGCCATCATGGCGATGAAGGCGCCCGCCGCCTTCGCGTCCTGCGCCCTCGTGCACACGGCCGCGGTGTAGACCGTCGCCAGCTCGAACTCGCGCGGCAGGAGCCCCGCGAGTTCCACGCCGTCGGCGTAGAGGATCTCCGTGACCTGCGTGCAACCGATGGCGCCGCGGTCCGGGTCCTGCGACAGGGCGAGCATCGCCGCTGCCCCGTTCGGGAAGGTCTTGAAGCGCGGTTCGAGTTCCGCGTCCACGCCGAGCGACTTCATCACCTTGAGGAAGTGGATGCCGGCGGTGGCCTTCACCGGATCGGGAAAGTAGATCGCGCTCGCGCCTTCCAGCGCGGCCTTCAGCGCCACGGCCGTCGAAACGTCCGGCGCAGCCGCCCCCGTCTTCACCGCCACGCCGGTCTTCACGATGCCGAGCGGGACGGCGCTGCCCGGCACGGCATGCCCGTCCTTCGTGAGCTGGTCGATGAGCGCCTGCGTGAGGACGAGCACGTCGCAGGGCGCGCCCGCGAGCAGCTTGTCGCGCATCGCGCCCACGGCGCCGAAGCTGCCGTGCACGCGCACGCCGCTGCCGTGCGCGAAACTTTCCTTCAACCCGTTGACCAGGCTCTGGGCGGCGCCGCCGCTCAGCAGATGGATCGTGCTGGACATCATTCCGCCTTGATGTTCGCGGACTTGATCACGCGCGACCACTTCGCGATGTCGTCCTGCAGGTACTTGTCGAACGCGGCGGGCGTCATCACCAGGGGCGTCGCGCCCTGCTTGCCCCACGCCGCCTTCACGTCGGGCTGGCTCGCGATCTTGGACACCGCTTCGTTGAGCCTGTCCACCACCGCCTTGGGCGTCCCCTTGGGCGCCATCAGGCCGAGCCAGATCGTCGCTTCGTAGTTCGGCACGCCGGCCTCGCTCACCGTCGGCACGTCCGGCAGCACGCTGGAGCGCTGCAGGCCCGTCGTGGCGATCGCCTTGACCTTGCCGGCCTTGATCACTTCCGCCATGGTCGTCACCGCGTCGAACATCAGCTCGACCTGGCCGCCCATCACGTCGGTCCGCGCGCCGCTGCTGCCCTTGTAGGGGATGTGCACGAGGTAGACGCCCGACATGCTCTTGAACAATTCGCCGGCCATGTGGTACGGCGTGCCCGGCCCCGACGATGCGTAGTTCACCTTGCCCGGCTTGGCCTTGGCGAGCGCGAGGAGTTCCTTCAGGTTCGATGCCGGCACGGAGGGATTGGCGACCAGCACCAGGTCCGAATAGTTGATGGGCGCGATGCCCACGAAGTCCTTCATCAATGCGAAAGGCTTGCCCGGCATCAGCGTTTCATTGACGGTGTGCGTGTTGGACATCAGCAGCAGCGTGTAGCCGTCCGCCGGCGACTTCGCGACCACGTCGGTGCCGATGATGGAGCCGCCGCCCGGCCTGTCGTCGACGACGAAGGACTGGCCGAGCGATTCGGACAGGCGCTGCGCGATGAAGCGCGCGTAGTTGTCCGCGGGGCCCCCGGCCGCGAACGGCACGATGATCTTGACGGGCCGCGCGGGCCAGGTCTGCGCGAATGCGGCCGCGCACATGGCGAATGTGGACACCACGACGAACACACCACGAATGAAAGTCTTCATCTGGCTCTCCATTTTCTCCGCGCCCCCTGCGCAACCTTCGCGCCCCCTGCGTTCAAGAGGTCTCGGCAAGCGTCACTCCACCTTGCCGATCTTCTTCACCACGTCCGCCATGCGCTTCGCGTCGGCCTGCACGTACTTCTCGAAGTCCGGCGTGTCCTGGTAGAGCACCGGGCTGCCGGCGTTCAGGATGATGTCCTTCACCTTCGCATCGGCGGCGGCGGCGCGCGCCGCGGCGCGCAGGCGCTGCGCCACCGCATCCGGCGTGTTCGCGGGGATGAACAGGCCCGACCACTGCGCGTATTCCGCGTTGTAACCCGAGTCCTTCAGCGAGGGGACGTCCGGCATGGATTCGAGCTTGCCCGTGCCCCAGTGGGCGAGCACGCGCACCTTGCCGGCCTTCACGTGCTGCAGCACCGTGGCGGGCCCGGTGGACAGCGCCTGGATCTGCCCGCCAAGCAGCGCGACCACGGCAGGCGCCGCGCCGGTATAGGGGACGTGCGTCATCTTCATCCCCGCCTGTTGCGCGAGGATTTCCATCGGCACGTGCATCGTGCCGTAGTTGCCCGACGAGCCGTAGTTGATGGTGCCCGGATGCGCCTTCGCGTCCTCGACGAAGTCCTTCACGGTCTTCCACGGCGCGTCCGCGCGAACGGCCAGCACGGTCGGGTCGGCGGTGAAGCGCGCGATCGGGCGCAGCGAATTGAGCGCATACATCTGCGCACGGCCGAGCACGACGTCCGCCTCCGGCAGTACCGTGAGCGACGAGAGCGACATGAGGATCGTGTAGCCGTCGGCGGGCGCTTTCGACACGTAGGCCATGCCGATGCCGCCGCCCGCGCCGGCGCGGTTCTCGATCACGACCGGCTGGCCGAGATCGCGCGACATCGCTTCGGCCACGGGCCGCGCGACGATGTCGGCCAGGCCGCCCGGCGGGAAGGGCACGATCATCGTGATCGGCTTGGTGGGATAGGTTTGGGCTTGGGCCAGCCCGGCGGCGGACAGCAGCAGGGCGGAGGCGGCCAGGACGATGCGGCGTTTCATGGGTGTCTCCCGGACAGCGAAAGGGGTTAGCGGTACGACTGGAAATGCGTTCGTTAGCATGCTACATTGACCGCCCCTTTGCCAGAGAGTTTTCCCCATGAGGATCGCCGCCTACATCCACCAGGGCCAGCCCGCTGTCGGGCTGGTGTCGCCCGACCTGCAGTCGATCCGGCCGTTCGCGCTGGATGCGGCGCAATGCGCGCTCGGCGCGCTGCCGCTCATCGAGGCGCTCTCGCGCGGCGAGGCGCTGCCCGCCACGGGGGCGGCGGTGCCCCTGGCCCAGGTGAAGCTGACCGCGCCGATCCCGCGGCCGCGCCGCAACATCTTCTGCGTAGGAAAGAATTACCACGCCCATGCGAAGGAATTCGCGGGAAGCGGCTTCGACAGCAGCGCCAAGGCAGGGGGCGACGTGCCGGCGGTGCCCATCTATTTCACCAAGGTGCCCGAATCGGTGATCGGCCAGGGCGAGGCGATCCGCATCGTGCCCGAAGTCTCCACCGCCATCGACTACGAGGCCGAGCTCGCCGTCATCATCGGCACGGGCGGCAAGGGCATCACCAAGGCGGACGCGATGAAGCACGTCTGGGGCTACACGATCGTCAACGACGTGACCGCGCGCGACTGGCAGAGCCGCCACCTGCAGTGGGTGCTGGGCAAGTCCTTCGACACCTTCTGCCCGATGGGCCCCTGGCTCGTCAGCGCCGACGAATGCGACGGCACGAAGACGCAGGTGCGCTGCTTCGTGAACGGCGAGGAGCGCCAGAACGCGTCCACCACCGACCTCATCTTCGACATCCCGACGCTGATCGAGACGCTGTCGGCCGGCATCACGCTGTATCCGGGCGACGTCATCGCCACTGGCACGCCGGTGGGCGTGGGCATCGGCTTCAAACCGCCGAAGTACCTGAAGGCCGGCGACGTGGTGCGGGTGGAGATCGACGGCATCGGCGCGCTGGAAAACCCCGTCCTGTAATTGCGTCCGGGCGCAAGCTCGGGCACAGTCACCAGCTCGCCCATGGTTGGGCTGGAGATCGACGATGGTTCCTTCTTCGCGCGCGCTGCGCGCATCGCTCTGCGCCGCGCTGGTCGCGTTCATCGCAGGTTGCGGCGGTGGCGACGCGCCCGTTGCGCCGCTGCGCGCGGACCGGCCGCGCACGGGCCCGGTGCCGCCGGCGGCCCCCGATTCGACGCAGGGCCTGCAGCCTTCGCATGATCCCGGTGGCCGGCAGGCCCAGGCCTCCACCAACGGCGGATACGTCATCGACGCCGCCAATCGCGCGCAGGTGCTGCTTTTCTACCGCACGGTGTATGCGTCTTCCACCTCGGCGGCGATCGGGTGGACGGGCCATCTCGCCAGCTGCGATGCCGGCGACGCCTCGGCCGATTTCCGCGCTGCTGAGCTTCGCCGCATCAACTGGTTCCGCGCGATGGCCGGCGTGCCCGCGTCGGTGCAGTTCGACACGGGCTTCAACCAGAAGGCGCAGCAGGCCGCGATGCTGATGGCGGCCAACAACAGCCTCAGCCACACCCCGCCGGCCAACTGGACCTGCTACAACGCCACGGCGGCGGAAGCGGCGGGCAAGTCGAACCTCGCGCTCGGCCGTTACGGCGCGGACAGCATCAGCGACGGCTACATGCGCGATTCCGGCGACAACAACGCCGCGGCGGGCCATCGCCGCTGGGTGCTGTATCCGCAGACGCAACTGATGGGCGCGGGCGATGTGGACGGCGGCGTGCGCGCCAACGCGTTGTGGGTGATCGACGCGAACTATTTCAACCCGCGGCCGGCGGTGCGCGACGACTTCGTGGCGTGGCCGCCCAAGGGCTATGCACCCTACCCGGTGGTCTATCCGCGCTGGTCGTTCGCGTATCCCAACGCCGACTTCTCCGCCGCCACGGTCACGATGACCGAGAACGGCGTGCCCATCGCGACGCGCAAGGAGGTGCCTGTCAACGGCGTCGGGGAGAACGCGCTGGTGTGGTTCCCAGGCGCGTACGTCGATGGCATGAATTGGGCGAAGCCCTCGGGCGATACGGTGTACCAGGTCACCGTGTCGAACGTGGTCGTTAACGGCTTTGCGAGGAGTTTCAGCTACACGACGACGGTCTTTGATCCCGATGCGACCGCTTCGGACCCGTTGGCGATCAGCGGCAGCTCGACGCTCGACGCGGGGCAGGCGGGCACGTACAGCTTCAACGCCGTGACGGGCGCGACCTCCTATGAGTGGCGCACGCTCGCCACCACGCCGTACACGCTGGTGGATGGCGCCGAGGCAGGCACGGGCAACTTCACGCTGTCGACCAGCGCAGGGTATGCGGTGATCGCCTCCGATGTGTCGGCGAGCGGCGCCGCGTCCTTCCACTTTGCGCAGCCGCAGGCCACGGACCAGACGATGACGCTGAACCAGGCGCTCGCGGCCACTGCTTCGTCGACCCTGCAATTCGCAAGCCGCCTCGGACTGTCGACGCCCATGCAGCGCGCGCTGGTGGAGGTCTCGGTCGACGACGGCGCGAACTGGACCGCCGTCTTCGAGCAGGCGGGCCAGCAGAACGGCACCACGTCGTCGTTCGGCGAGACTTCGTTCAGCACCAAGTCGATCTCGCTGGCCGCGTACGCGAACCGCACGATCCGCCTGCGCTGGCGCTACGCGGTAGGGCAGGGCAGCTGGTACCCGCAATCCAGCACCGGCATCGGCTGGTACGTGGACGCCATCCAGCTCGCCGGCTTCTCCGCGGTGAGTGCCAATCCGCCGACGGAGGCCGTGACGACCAGCTTCCAGGCGACCGCAGGCTCGGGCAGCTTTGCGCTGCAGGCGCGCGCCGGCATGTATGGCTACT